>DASWTQ010000718.1:0-6576 GCA_036402055.1 Herpetosiphonaceae bacterium | reverse complement strand
GGGCCGAGCCACCGTCCCGCGATCGAGCCGACCTACGGCATCAAGATGGAGTCGCCGCTGGTGCACCTGCGCGAATATATCGAGGTGCTGCGCGGCGTGCTCTGGGACGGCCGGATCGAACACAGCGGCCAGTTTATCACCGCCAACGCGACGCTGAACAATCCGCCCCAGGTGCCGCTGCTGATCTCGACGCTGGGCGAAGGCGCGTTTCGGCTGGCGGGCGAAGTTTCCGACGGCGCGATCTCATGGAACTGTCCGCCCTCCTACCTGCACAATGTCGGGCTCCCGGCGATGCAGGCGGGCGCGCGGGCGGCAGGACGCCCGGTGCCGCCGCTGGTCGCGCATGTGTGGGTCTCGCTCAATCGTGATACCGATGCGGTACGTCAGGCGGCGCGCAAAGCCCTGGCCTACTATCCGCGACTGCCGTTCTACGCCAACATGTTCGCCGCCGCCGGCTATCCAGTCGAGAATGGCGAGGCCAGCGATGCGCTGATCGACAGCCTGGTGGTCATGGGCGATAACGATAGCGTTGCGGCGCGACTCCAGGAGCTGCTGGATTCCGGCCTCGACGAGCTGCTGCTGACCAGCGCCCCGGTCGGCGATGAGGCTGAGGAGCGCGCCCGACTCTTCGAGCTGATCGGGCAGCTGTAGCGCATTAGGTGGACAGCAGGAGCACGGCCGGGCAAGCATACGTAGTTCTTCATGCACTGGTTTATAGGGGAAAGGAACCTATGAAACATTTCTTCATCACGCTGCTCGTGGCCCTTGGTCTCTTGCTGCCGGCGTCGGGTCACGCCGCTGCTCAGCCCGCCGCGTCCGACGCGATCGCCGCCAATGTTTCGATCCCGGTGCTGTGCTACCACGTCGTCTCGACCAGTCCGAGCGGCCGCTACCAGCTCTCGCTGACGAAGTTCAGGGAGCAGATGGCCTACCTGGCGAGCAATGGCTTCACGACGCTGTCGGTCGACGAGTACTACAGCATGATGACGCTGCAAACGCCGGCCCCGGCCAAGCCGATCCTGCTGACCTTCGACGACAGCACCTCCGATTTTGTGACAAACGTCGTTCCGGTCCTGAGGCAATACGGCTTTAAAGCAACACAGTTCGCCGTCTCCGGTTGGGTCAACACCGCCGGTCATCTCACCTCCGCGCAGCTCCAGACGCTCGCCGCCGAGGGCTACGACATCCAGAATCACACCCAAACCCACGCCGATCTGTCGACGCTGACCTATGCGGCGGCATACGCCGAGGTGAACAATGCGGACAGCTTTATCACTGGTGTGACGGGGAAGAAGCCGCAGTTCCTGGCGTATCCGTACGGACGCACCGACGCGACCGCGCAGACGGCGCTGCGAGATGTGGGCGTGAAGATGGCCTTCACGGTCTCCGGCGGCAAGACGACGCCCGCCGACAACTTCCTGGCACTCAACCGCAACATGATCGTGAGCAGCGAGACGATGTCGAGCTTTATCAAGAAAGTCTCCTGACCAAATATCGCACGCACCTCAAGAGCCGATCCCAGACGCGGGATCGGCTCTTGTCGTCGATGTAGCCCAGCACGGCACAACGATCCGCCTGACCGCTTACGATCCTGCGATCTGCAAGACCGTTGATAGGTCTCTATGCTATGCTTGCTAGTAACCTGTGCATCACCCTACGCATCATGCGCTGCGCGAGCCGCCCCCAGCGACATCGCGCGGCTGGACGAGGCACCACGCCACTTAACCATTCTGCATCCCTCGCCGCCAGTCGCTCGCACGAGCGCTGCCCCGCCTAGCTTGTGTGGCTCCGTAAGCGCGCGGCAGACGGAGTCTACCCGGTGTCGCACGTGCCGGCCGCGCTGTGCAAGGAGGCTCGGCCATGACCACGCCCGACTTCAACCCACAGCCCGATCCACCCGTCGCCTCGCCCGACTTCAACCCACAGCCTGATCCGCCCGTCGCCTCGCCTGAGTTCAACCCGCAGCCCGATCCGCCGATCACAGCTGACGAGTAAGCTACCAGAGACATGCCTCTTGAAGACCGGTAGTATAAGGGACCGAACACTCCTGACCTCGTCGTCAGCGGCGTCCCTGATGACACAAGGAGAGTAAACCGATGACAGCCCATGAAAAGTCTCTGCCGGAAAACTCAGTCTCACAGGAGTTATTCAAGGCCTGGAATGCACGCGACTACGATCGAATCCAGGCGCTCATAACCGAAGATGTCGCCTGGCACAACACGCCGACCGACACGCGCGGTCAGGGCCGTGAGACCTACCGCCAGATGGTCCAGGCCTGGCATAACGCGATGCCGGATAACCAGGTGGAGATCCGCAACCTGATCGTGACCGACGAGTGGGAAGTCGTCGAGGCCGTTGGTCACGCGACCCACTCCGGTCCTCTCGCGGGTCCGATCGGGCGCGGGCCGGCCAGCGGGCGCTCGGTAGACATCCACTTCTGCATGATCAACCATATTCGCGACGGCAAGATCGACCGGTGCAGCGGCTATCTCGATATGACGTCGCTCATGGGTGGCCGGGAATAACAGCTCGCCGATCAGCAGCCGAGGCGCTCCCTTCTGACACAGCGCCTCGGCTGCGCTGGTCCCGCATCACCTCGATCAAGCTTACAAATCCCCAAACAATGAGGGCACGCTGCTCGTCCAAAGCATGATCACGGCACCGCTACGTATGCAGGCTCAGCCCTTTCAACAACTTGTCCATGACTTTCTTGCGGCCCCGCAGCGCAACCCCTACCAGCTTCAATTCGCTGCTGGGAACCGCCCGTACGGCGGCGCGGTTGGCCTCGTCATGTGGCGTCGAGAATAATTCCTCGGTATAGATACTGAGCTGCACATCCTTGATCAGCGCCTGCTCATACACACCGCGTAGCTGCTCGGAGTCCGCAGCAAAGATCAGAATCGGCTGCTTGATCATCGGCAAGTACGTTTGATCCGAGCCGTCCACGTACGGCTCGCCGATCACATCCTCGATACTGGCGATCCCGCTGATCGTAAACGCTGTGACATTCAGCTTTTGCCAGGCTGGCAAGTCGCCACGGATCACCACGGCGATTTTGGTATCGAACTGCATGAGCTTTCCTTTCCTGCTCGCTCTCGCCTACGCCCGCGACGATAGCTTGCCTAGCCGCCACAGCATGGCGCGCAGACGTTCCGCATCCTCAGCGCCCAGCTGCCCAAAGATCTCGACATTGAGCGCGTCCATCTCTTGATCCAGCGGCTGCTGCAACGATCGGCCGGCTTCGGTCAGCACCACGCGATTGATGCGGCGATCGGTTGCATCTGCCTGCCGCTCGATCAGGCCCGCACTCACCAGCCGATCCAGCACGCCGGTCATGGTGGCGCTGTCGAGCTGGAGCCGCTCGCCAAGCTCCGCGCCGCTCCGCGCATCCTGCTGCCATAAAACGTTGAGCACCGCGTATTGAACCGGCGTTACGCCGTGCGGCAGCAGCCGGCGTTTGGCGGCCGCATTGACCTGCTGGTAGGCTTTTCCAAGCAAGAAGCTGATACACTCCTCGATCCGATTCATGTTTACCTCGTCGCATATAGTTATAGAGATGTTATAGCATACAAGTATCTTGTGTAGAAGTAGTTTGTAGACAATGAAGATCGAAAACACGCTCAACAATCAACTGCGAGCGTGCTTCAGCCAGGTACACAATCGGGATATAGTCGAGGAGCTATAGATGCTGTCGGGCTTACCGCCCGAGGCGTGGGAAGACCCGCCCGGTTTGCGCCATATACTCGCGGTAGTCGTCGCCGAAATGTTCCAGCATCATCTGCTCCTCACGCGGCACGCGCAAGAAGTACATCGGCAGGAATCCGACGAAGCCCAGCGGTCCGGCGATCCAGTTTTGCAGCAGCAGCGCCTGTCCAACGCTCCACACCCACTGCGAGGCATACATCGGGTGGCGGATATACCGGTAGATGCCGCGCGTCACCAGCGTCTGACGCTCCGCAACCTCCAGAGTCGGCGACCAGTTCTGGCCCAGGTCGGCATGAGCGCGCCAAAAGATCACGACTGCAACGCCCATCAGCGCGGCTCCCAGACCGCCGGCGCGCTGCCTGGCCTGCTCCGACCAGCGATAGTTGGCGCGATCCAGCCATGGGCTGAAAATGTACACCAGCGAGATCAGAAACGTTCCAAACAGCACCGCCAGGAGGCCGCGCTCAAGCGGATCGACGACCTTAGGCCGCTGGCGCTGCCGGTTGTAGGGCGAGCGAATCACGATCTCGGCGATAATAGCGGCAAGATAGAGCCCTTTGAACCAACGCTGCATACGCGTTCTCCTGCAAGCTTGATTTTCCGGCAGAGCTTAGCTATAGAGCACCGGCAAAAACGTTTGCCACTGTGACGACTCGGCGACGGCTTTGATGACCTGGTTGCGCTCCGCCAGCATGCGCTCCATATAGCGCTTGAGCACAACCGCATCGGCTACCAATCCCAGCACGCCCAGCGGCGACGTATAATCGAACACATCGATCATGCGCGTCTGGCTGCCCTGAGGCTGGAAATAGTGATCGTGGTCGAAGCGCTTGAACGCGCCCCGCACCATCGTGTCGCGGAAGTGATGCGGCGGATCGTAGATCGTAATCTGGGCCGTCAAATGCTGCCAGACGCCAAAGTGCTTCGCGCGCCACGTCACCGACTGGCCCAGGGCGATCAATCCGGTAGTAACGCCGCCGACCGCAGTCTCGCCATGCGTGGTCATCGACGTTTCGTGCAAGTCGATGCAGCGCGCGAGATCGAAGACGCGCTCGACGGGTGCGTGGATCAGCGTTGTGAGATACAGGATCGGCATAACGTCCTCATGCTGCGATTGTGCGCTGAGATCATGCGGCTGTGCGAGTCGTATCCACCGATCAAAGTGTAGCATAGAACGCTGCCAGGCCGGCGGCAGATGCGGCGGCTGGGGGTCAATCGTTCTCCCGGAGATCCGCCTTGACCTCGTAGTGCTGCGATCGCTCGTCAAAGCGTGACAGCAGCGCGCGCGCCTTCACCGGGATCACGCCGACCTCGTAATCTTCGCCGGCAAACTCACGAATCGCGTCGAGCGAGTCGAAATACATAATCGTGACGAACTCGACTTCCAGCCCGGTGGTACGGCGGAAAAGCTGAATCCCGTGGTATCCGTCGATCTGCCGCTCCTGAATCCCGAGGAAAATCTCGTCGTTCAGCAGCGCCTCGTAGGCATCCGCCTGCTCCAGGGTTGTCCAGCCATGCCAGACTCGGCTAATCATCGTATGCTCGCTTTCATACTAAATAGAAACCCTGGGGCAAGTGGCGTGCCCCGCCTGATTGCGCCAGCTCACGTGTCTCTGAGGGAACGTATCGCCGGGCAGCAGTGTAGATCGTGCAATACCTAGCTTGTGGAGACGAACAATGTTATATCTTCCGCAGCGCAGCCGATCGCTGGGACTGCGCATAGCACTCATGGCTGCGCTTCTCACCTCATGCAGCACCAGCGCCGTCCAGGAGTCGCCCAGGCCCGCCGCCGAGCAGCCGAACATGCGGACAGCGGCAGATGTGACGCCAGCCGCTAGCCGAATCCAGACCCGAATTCCGCTTCCGCGCGGCACGCGATCCGTCACGTTTGGCGATCGATCGATCTGGATCTCCAACCCGGCAGAGCGCAGCGTCTCGCGCCTCGATAGCAGTACGGGCAAGATCGTGCGTGCGCCGATCGTGCTCGACTTCGAGCCGCAGGAGATCATGTATGGCGCGCAGGCGCTGTGGGTGTGCAGCGCCGACCGCACACGTCTGGCCCGGATCGATCCCCGCACACATACGGTTGTCGCGACGATCGATCTGCGTTCGCTCAGCTTACCGACGACTGATCGTCTGCTGCTGGCTGCGGACGAGCGGACGCTGTGGCTTTCAACGCAGACGACTGTCTTCCAGATCGATCCAGGAACGAATCGGATCGTCGGGCAGCAGCTCATGGCGGGCGAGGAGATCATTGTGCTGGCCGTGGGTCATGGCACGCTGTGGACGGGAAGTCATGACGATGGGATTGTTGCCCGCATCGATGGCGCAACCCGGCGTGTGGTCGCGACGATCGATGTCGGATTCGCGGTGCATGGCCTGGCCGTTAGCGAAGATTCGGCGTGGGTGCTTGACGAGCACGGATTTGCCGTCGTGCGGATCGATCCACAGAGTAACCAGCTGCGTGAGCGCATCGCGATCGATTTTGTGGCCGCCAATCTTGCAGCCGGCGCGCGATCGGTCTGGGTTGCTCCCGCCGCGCGTGACAGCGGCCAGGCGATGGGCAACGACGGCGTTGTGCGCATCGGTGAGGCGGAGCAGCGCGCCGTGGAGACGATCCATGTTGGAGAGGCGGCGACCAGCCAGTACTACGCGCTCTTCTCGGCCGAAGGGGCGGTATGGGTCTGGATCGACGCCCCAGAGCAGACGCTCGTGCAGATCGCCCCTTGATGCCGCCTTCTTCGAGCTGCTGATCGCTTCGCCTTCGATTGATCACCATGCTATGCTTCAAACAACCGGCCTATCAGAGGAGACCGCAATGCGAATGCGTGCGCGCGTACAGAATAGCCTTGACAGCCACCAGGTCGAGCT
>DASWTQ010000717.1:0-5501 GCA_036402055.1 Herpetosiphonaceae bacterium | reverse complement strand
ATGAAGTTGAAACGCACAGACAGCGCAACGATCGAAACCTAGGCCGCCCCATCCGCGCGCTGCCCCGCTCGCAGCAGCTGTGCCCAGTCCAGCTCCGCCCAGTCTAGCTCCTCTTCCACACGCTGAAACGCGGCATCGCCGATTGTGCCATCGGCCCGCAGCGCCACGAGCCGCCGCCGCTGGGCCTCGGTCGCGGCGCTCACGACCGCAGTATCGACGGCATGACCGTCGGTGGCAGGAGTGTTCGCGTCTTGAGATGCGGAGTAATCGGATGCAGCACTATTCGCGTTCATGCTATCATGGGCGAACTCCTCCTCCGCGCGCCGTAGCTGAAACTCGTACCGATACCGGACCAGTTCCGCAGCCTCTGCTCCTGGACAGACCTTTGCTGCCGCGACTGCCGCCCGCAACGTTTCAACTCGTGCAAGATGTACCTCGCGATCCACTGTTCCGTCATCCTGGAGTCGCAGGCGCAGGAGCAGTGGTCGCAGCGTGAGCCCCTGAAGCACCAGCGTGCCGAGCACTACCCCGAACGCCGTAACGATGATCAGATCGCGATAGGGAAACTCAGCGCTACCCTCACTGCCGGTTGGAAGTGCAAGCGCGGCGGCAAGCGTTACCGTCCCACGCATGCCGCACCATCCTACCACCGCTGCGCTGCGCGCGCTGAGCCCGACAGTATCACGCCGTCCGGTCGTCCAGTTCCGGCGTGCGGCGCTGCGCCACCGGCTGACTGCCGCCGCGCCACTCACCCACGCGATGCGCGCGAGGATCACCGCCACACACACGACCGCCGCAACCAGCGCGTAGGTTGACCCGGTCGTCTCAGTCGCCCGCGCAGCAATCGACTTGAGCTGGAAGCCCACGAGGATGAACGCCAGCACATTCAGGACGAACACCGCGACCTCCCACACCGCCCAGGCTGGAATGCGGATGCGCGCCGGTAGAATCTCGGGCACGCGGCGTGAGGCCGTCATCGCGAAGACGACGAGCGTGATGATCCCGGAAAGGTGCAGCTGCTCGGCAAGTATCCAGACGCCGAACGTGGTGCAGAATTGGACCACTACCGCAGTTGACACATCCTGGATGCGTACGGTCAACATCAGCATGATTCGCGAAAGAATCAGCGCGAGAATAACGCTGCCCACGGTGACGAGCAGCAGCGTCGGCAGCACGCTCCACCCCGACAGGATACCGGTAAGCGTGGCGCCGACCGCGAGGCGGTAGACAAGCAGCGCGCTCGCGTCATTGAAAAGGCTTTCTCCTTCGAGGATCACCAGCAGCCGGTTCGGTGGACGAAGCTGCTTCAGCACAGTGGTAGCGGCTGCGGCGTCCGGGGGCGCGACAATCGCACCGAGCGCGACGGCCGCGCCCCACGGCATGTCGGGGATGAGCATCTTGACTACGACTGCCACGACGACGATGGTCAGCGCAACAGCACCGAGCGCCAGACTCGCGACCGAGCGCCAGTTTGCACGCAGGTCGCGCGGCGAGGCGTCGAACGCGGCATCGCTGAGCACCGGCGCCACGAACAGCGCGAGCGCAAGCTCGGGATCGAGAACGAGCGTCGGCACGCCGGGGATGAGCGCGAGCGCGGCACCACCGAGCGCTACCAGTGCCGGGTATGGCGCGCCAAACCGTCGCGCTACCGCAGCGAGAGCCGCGCCACCCAGCAGCAGCGCGACGACAACCTCGAATACTTCCATCGTCCCTCCAGACTTCGGTCGGCTCGGCTTCGATAGGCACAGGCTATGCCCACCACTCTTATGATACAACGTTTGCTCCGCACAACCTAGCTATCTGCTCCCGGTCTCAGAGTGTACGGAGCGGCTACGCCTGGTACTGCTCATCGCTGACCTGTTCCAGCCAGTCGACCGCCTTACCATCGAGCGCCTCTTGAATGGCGATGTGCGTCATCGCCGTGGTCGGTGACGCGCCATGCCAATGCTTCTCGCCGGCTTCGAACCATACGACATCTCCCGGACGAATCTCCTCGATCGGGCCACCTTCGCGCTGGACGCGGCCATAGCCCGCCGTGACGATCAGCACCTGGCCCAGTGGATGCGTGTGCCACGCCGTGCGCGCGCCGGGCTCAAAGGTAACCGCGTTGCCGGCCGCCCGCGCCGGAGCTTGTGCGCTGAACAAGGGATCGATCCGTACCGTGCCGGTGAACCACGCGTCTGGCCCCTTGCCGGATGGCTGCGAACCGCTGCGCTTAATCTCCATGAGTTTCCTCCTAATACCGATCTCCCAGCACCGTGATTGTGGCCATTGTACTGTCGATTTCATGCAAATCGTCGGGCGTGACCTCGATCGCAGCGGCGCGATGTTCTCGTCGAGGCGGTGGAGCTTGCGGCTGCCGGGGATCGGCACAATTTATGGACGCAGCAGCACCTTGATCGCGCGGCGCTCGTCCATGGCGCGGTAGCCCTCTGCCACCTGATCGAGGGGCAGAGCCAGGTCGAAGACCTTACCGGGATCGATCGCTCGACTCCAGATCAGGTCGATCAGCCTGGGCAGGAAGCGGCGCACCAGGGCTGGACCGCCGTGGAGATGCACGTGGGCGAAGAATAAGCTCTCGCCGCTCAGCTCGACGTCGTGCGGAACACCGACGTAGGAGACGTATCCGCCTTTGCGCGTGGAGCGGATAGCCTGCATCATCAATTCTTGCGTTCCAACACACTCCAGCACCGAGTCAGCGCCGATGCCATCAGTCAGCTCCATGATCCGCGCTACGCCCTCGTCGCCGCGCTCGGTCACGATGTCGGTCGCGCCGAACTCGCGGGCGAGCTGCTGCCGCGTCGCGTGGCGACTCATCGCGATGATCCGCTCTGCTCCCAGCTGCCTGGCGGAGAGCACGCCAGGCAAGCCAACAGCGCCATCGCCGACGACCGCGACGGTCGAGCCGGGCTTCACGGGCGTCGGTCGGCTCAATAATGACCGGGTCGGGTCGCTCCTCGTAGCGCACATCGCCCGGACCGTACAACATAGTTCCCCGCATACAGCTCCTCCTCTTCCCTGGTTCTCTGGCCTGGCGTCGACAGGGAAGGGTTACACCTTGCCGACGCCGATCTTCGCTTGCATAAAAGTCCAGATCGCTGCTTATGGATCTGGGATCATTTCCTGGTTGCAATAGGTAGTATAGGAGCCGTGGAGCACAGGTGGTAGAATGATTGTCCAGAATTGTTGTATGATTCTCCAGATGTGAGCTGGATCATGCAGGAGCACGGAAGAGCCGGCTATGGATTCAATCGATCCGCGGCAGACGGAGTATGAGGTACATAGAGCGCAGGCTAGCCGCGATGAGCTGGCCAGGCGGATCGGGCAGGCCACGGGCGACCAGGAGCGGACGGAGCCGCTGCCCGGGCTGGCGCTTCGCCGCGTCTGCGCGCCCACGGAGCTGGGACATGGCGTGTCGGTTCCGGCCTTCTGCGTGATCGCGCAGGGCAGCAAGGAGATCCTGCTGAGCGAGAAGCGCTACCGGTACGATCCGGCGCAGTATCTGATCGCCACGGCCGAGCTACCCATCGCCAGCCGTATCACCGACGCATCGCCGGAGCGGCCATTTCTGAGCCTCGTTCTCACGCTCGATCCGGCCCTGGTCAGCTCGGTCCTGGTCGAAGCCGGGCACCTCGCACCGCAACGCACATCCGCCGTGACGGCCATCGACGTTAGTCCGTTGGACGCCGCCCTGCTTGACGCCGTGGTGCGGCTCGTCCGGCTCGTAGACTCCCCGACCGACGCGCGCATCCTCGCGCCGCTGGTGCAGCGGGAGATCGTGTACCGGCTCCTGATGGGCACGCAGGGAGGCCGGCTCCGGCAGCTGGCCGTTCTTGGCGGCGCGACCCATCGTATCGCCGAGGCCATCGAGCGGCTTCGCAGCGGCTTCGATCAGCCGCTGCGCATCGAGGATCTCGCGCACGATCTTGGCATGAGCGTCTCGGGCTTCCACCAGCACTTTCGGGCGGTGACCGCGATGAGCCCTTTGCAGTTTCAGAAACACCTGCGGCTCCAGGAGGCGCGGCGGCTCATGCTCGGCGAGGGCCTCGATGCGGCGAGCGCCGGCTACCGCGTGGGCTATGGCGATCCCTCGCACTTTACGCGGGAGTACAAGCGGCTGTTCGGCGCGCCACCGATGCACGACGTCGAACAGCTGCGGGAAGGCGGGAGGACCCGCATGGTCCAGGGAAGCGTGTAGCAGCCGCTAGCTTGCGACTACCCCTGATTACCAAAATTTGACAATTCATACTAACCTCCATATACTGAAAATACGTCGTTTCGTTACCAGACCTTCTCGTTAATTAGACGAACCAATCGCCTACACGTTGAGCCACACAACCAACACGCGACAAAACTCATAGTAGTCGTACGTTCAACACAGTAATGCTGCCACATTACTAGCTATCATTCCCCCGTGATGCGTTAGATGTGTTACTGGTGCTGCTGATAATTGGGGCATGAGCATATGGTATGGAGTTGCACCAATGACTACGGCGCTGTTGCAGCCGAACGCGCTATCTACACTGGTTGAACTTTTACGCTGGCGTGCGACGCACCAGCCTGACCAACACATCTATACCTTTCTAGCGGATGGTGAATCCACAGCACAGCAGCTAACCGCCGCTCAGCTCGATCGGCAAGCCCGCACGATCGCCGCGCAGCTCCAGGCATCCAATCTATCGGGCCAGCGCGCGCTGCTCCTTTTTCAACCCGGCCTGGAATATATAGCCGCTTTTTTTGGTTGTCTCTATGCGGGAGTCGTCGCGGTTCCGGCATATCCGCCGCCGGCGAACAGGCCACCACTCCGGCTGCAAGCCATACTTGCCAATGCTCGCGCGACAGCTGCACTTACGACAACCGCAACCTTCACCAAACTTGAGCCACAACTTGCCCATGCCCCTGAGCTTCGGGATCTGCACTGGATCGCGATCGATACGCTGACACAGGGAGCTGATGCCTGGCACGCTCCCCGCATCGACGATACGACGCTTGCCTTTTTGCAATACACCTCAGGCTCGACCGCCAGCCCGAAAGGCGTTGTGCTGAGCCACGGTAATCTGCTGCATAACCTGGGACAGATCGCCCGCTGCTTCGGCCACTCGGCGCAGAGCCAGGGCGTGATCTGGCTGCCGCCCTATCATGACATGGGCCTGATTGGCGGCATCCTCCAGCCGCTGTACGCTGGGTTTCCCGTGACGCTCATGGCTCCGGTCGCTTTTCTGCAAAGCCCGATCCGCTGGCTGCAAGCGATCGGACGCTACCGAGCAACCACCAGCGGCGGCCCTAACTTCGCCTACGAGCTATGTGCGCGCAAAATCACGGCTGAGCAGCGCGCGACGCTCGATCTGAGCAGCTGGGAGGTCGCGTTCACGGGCGCGGAGCCGATCCGTAGCGAAACGCTCGATCTATTCGCCACAACCTTTGCCGAGTGTGGTTTCCGGCGCGAGGCTTTTTATCCCTGCTACGGATTGGCTGAGGCAACGCTGATTGTCACAGGTGGC
>DASWTQ010000716.1:0-2797 GCA_036402055.1 Herpetosiphonaceae bacterium | reverse complement strand
AATTGGTACGCACGCCGCCGACGCGCACCGCCACCGAGGCCTCGCGCGGAAAGCCCTGCATCAGCGCGCCGACATCGGTCGTCGTGCCGCCAATATCGACGACCATCGCATCTTTCAGGCCCGACAGAAAGGCCGCGCCGCGCATCGAGTTGGTTGGCCCCGACGAGAAGGTCAGCACCGGGTAGCGCGCGGCGTACTCAGCGCTCATCAGCGTGCCGTCGTTCTGCGTGATGTAGAGCGGCGCGGCAATGCCGACCTCGACCAGCGACTGCTGAAAGGCGCTGATGGTTTTCGCCGCCAGCTCTTGCAGACAGGCGTTCAGGATCGCGGCATTCTCGCGCTCAAGCAAGCTCACACGTCCGATCTGATGCGAAAGGCTGATCGCAGCGCCGGGCACCAGCTCACGGATCAGCGCGGCCACCTGCTGCTCAGCCGAGTCGTTCACGGGCGAGAAAACGGCGGTAATCGCGACGGCGCGCAGCTCACGGCGGGCGATCTCCCGCGCAACACCGCGAATCTCGTCGGGGTCGATCGGCGACAGCTCGCGGCCGTCGAACTCGTGGCCGCCATGCACCAGAAAGCGGTGATCGCCTAGCGCCGCGCGAAGATCTTCAGGCCAGTCGACCATCGGCGGCAGCGCTGCGGTTGCGGGCAGGCCCACGCGCACCACCGCCGTCGGCTGGAGGCGGCGCCGCTCTACGATCGCGTTGGTAAAGTGCGTCGTGCCGATCATCACCGCGCTGATGCGCTCCAGCGCCGACGGCTCGCGCTCGATCAAAAACCGCAGCGCCGTCACGATGCCTGAGAATACGTCAGGTGTCGTCGGCGTTTTGATCTTCGCCAGCACACTGTTGCCTTGCATCAGAACGGCGTCGGTGTTGGTGCCACCAACGTCAATGCCTACTCGCATGTAGTTCGCTCCTCGTAAAAGCGCTGCGGGACGCGCTCGTAGCTGTTCAAGCAAGATGAAAGACCGATAGATCGAACGATCGCAAAAACACAGGCGGGTTACTTAAGCTCGCCGGCCAGCGCGCGATGACAGGCGACCAGATGCCCGGCGTCGATCGGCTTGAGGGGCTGCGCCAGCTCACGACAGGCCGCGATAGCATAGGGACAGCGCGAGGCCAGCCGGCAGCCGCCCGGTGGATTGAGCGCCGATGGGATCTCGCCCGCCAGCACGATCCGCTCACGCTGCGCGATATTCTCGCCCGGCAGCGCCGACATCAGCGCCCGGGTGTAGGGATGCTCCGGCCGGGCAAACAGCGCATCGCGGCTGCCGATCTCGACGATCTGGCCTAGATACAGCACCGCGACCCGCGAGGCCAGGTAGTTGACGACTGCCAGATCGTGGGAGATGAACAGGTAGCTCAGGCCGAGATCCGCCTGAAGCTGTCCCAGCAGATTAAGCAGCTTCGCCTGCACCGACACATCCAGCGCCGAGGTCGGCTCGTCCAGCACCAGCAGCCGTGGCCCGGTCGCCAGCGCCCGCGCGATGCTGACGCGCTGGTTCTGGCCGCCCGAAAGCTGGTGCGGATAGCGATTGAAGAATTCTTGTTTCAGGCCAACCTGCGCAAACAGCTCTTTGGCGCGGCTGCCGGCCTCACGCCGGGCGCAGATCTTGTGCAGCAGCAGCGGCTCGATCACCAGCTCGCCTACGGTCATGCGCGGATTGAGCGAGTCGTACGGATCTTGAAAAACGATCTGCGCGTGACGCCGCAGCGCCCGCAGCTCGCGCGCCCCGAGATCGGTCACCGAACGTCCGGCAAACAGGATGCGTCCGGCGGTCGGCTCTTCCAGGCGCAGGACGCAGCGGCCGATCGTGGACTTGCCGCTGCCGCTCTCGCCGACCAGGCCCAGCGTCTCGCCCGGCCCGATCGCGAACGACACGCCGTCGACGGCATGCACGAAGGACTTCGAGCGAAAGCCCGCGCGCACCGGATAGTATTTTTTCAAGCCCTCGACTTGAAGCAGCGGCTCGGCGCTCGGCGTAGTCTGCGGTTGCGCTGTGCTCATCATGTCTGCTCCCAATGGTGACAGGCGACCTCATGGCCCGCGCCGATCGGCTGGCGAGGCGGCATCTGCTCGCGGCAGATCTCGGTCGCCAGCGGGCAGCGCGGATGGAAACGACAGCCGGCCGGCGGCTTGAGCGGATTGGGCACATTGCCGGGAATCACCGGCAGCGCGCCGCTCTGGCCCAGCTTTGGCCGCGATCGCAGCAATCCCTGCGTGTAGGGATGGCGCGGCCGCGCGAAGATCTCGGCCACGGTCGCCAGCTCTACGATCTCGCCCGCGTACATCACGGCGATCACGTCGCACAGCTCAGCCGCCATCGCCAGATCATGCGTGATCACAATCTGCGCCGTGCCGCGCTCCGTACGCAACTCTTTCAAAAGCTGCACGATCTGATACTGCGTCGTTACGTCGAGTCCGGTCGTGGGCTCGTCGGCGATCAAGAGCTGCGGATTACACGAGAGCGCCAGCGCGATCATCACACGCTGGCACATGCCGCCCGAAAGCTGGTGCGGATACGCGCCGAGCCGCTGCTCGGGATCGGGAATATGCACGCTACCCAGCAGCCGGATCGCCTCCACGCGCGCCTGCTGCGGCGTCATGCCGCGCCGGTAGCGCAGCGTCTGCGTCAGAAGCTGGCCGATCGTCAGCAGCGGATTCAAGGCCGCGCGCGGATTCTGAAAGATCATCGCGATCTCGGTGCCGCGGATCTCACGCATCTGCGCCTCGGACAGCGCCGCCAGATTACGACCGTTCAGCCAGATCGCGCCGCCCGTAATTCGACCGG
>DASWTQ010000715.1:0-3231 GCA_036402055.1 Herpetosiphonaceae bacterium | reverse complement strand
GTCGCTCCCTGCGCAGCAGCCGCCTCATCCTGTGGCCGCGCCGCCACGCAACCCGCAGCAGCATCGCACTCTTCCCACATCAGCGAGATCGAGATTCTTCAGAAAGGAGCACAGCCATGCCTCGCTCCAGCGATCTCTCGTCGGCTATTCGGCGTGCCCGTGAAGGCCAGCCTCAGGCGCTCCGTGAAATCTACGATGTGTATGCAGATCTCTTGTTTCGCTACTGCTATGGCCGGCTCCACGATCCCGAGGCTGCGCAAGATTGCGTGCAAGAGATCTTTATGAAAGCCTGGAAAGGCATCAAGACATTTGAGGAGCGCTGCGAGCACTCACTGACGGCCTGGCTTTATACGATCGCCAATAACGTCGTGGTGAGCTACCTGCGCAAGTACAATCGCAGCCGATCGCTGCCGCTGAGCGCCCTCTTTCAGCCGGACGCCGCGCAGCTCCCGGATCTGGCCAGCACAGTCTGCGACCGAATTGCGCTGCGCCAGGCGCTCAGCCAGCTCACCGACGAGCAGCAGCATGTGATCACGCTTAAATTTTTTATCGGTCTGAGCAATCGCGAGATCGGCGTGGTCGTTCAGCGCTCCGAGGGCGCGGTCAAAGCGCTGCAATACCGGGCGCTCGGAAGGTTGTTTCGTCTGCTGGCAGCTGATCAACCGATCGACACGCTGAGTCTGGCGACGGCCTCAGGCTAGCTCTGTTCAGCCAACCGCTCGCGGTAGACCGCCGCCTTCTGCTCCAAAAAAGGGCGTCCGCCGCAAGCATCGGCGTAGCTCAGCGCCTGCTCGGCCAGCGCCGGATCGTCGCCGTGGTAGTAGGCGCGCACGGCGGGAGTCAGCGCCTCGACGGCAGCTTTGATCTGCGGCTTGATGCGCGTTCCCGGCCGCACAACCAGCAGACACGCGCCGTAGAGCACCGCACGATCGGCCTCGCGCTGAAGCGACTCCGGCGTCGCATCGACGCGGCAGGGCGGAATAAAGGCGGCGGATTGTTCGTCATTCATGGCAGGTTTCCGGTGTTGAGTCGTTGATCGAGACTCGGAATTATACCGCTACGTGTGCGTCAGTCTACCGGCTGCGTGGAACCGTCCAGCTGCCGGCGCATCGTCTCGGTCGCGTGTTGCAGCACATGCACGCGTGCCCAGCGCTTATCGTTGGCCTCGATCAGCGTCCACGGGATCGGGCTCGACGTACGCTCCAGCATATCCTCGACGGCCAGCTCATACTGCGCCCACTTTTCGCGATTGCGCCAGTCCTCGTCGGTCATCTTCCAGCGCTTGCGCGGATCTTCCATGCGCGCGTTGAAGCGATGCAGCTGCTCGTCGGGCGTGATATGCAGCCAGAACTTGAGCAGGATCGTACCGTCGTCGCGCAGCAGCTGCTCGAACTGGTTGATCTCCTCGTAGGCGCGCTGCCACTCGGCGGTCGTCGCGAAGCCCTCGATGCGCTCGACCAGCACCCGGCCATACCACGAGCGATCGAAGATCACCATATGCCCACGCGGGGGAAGCTTGGTCCAGAAGCGCCACAGGTAGTGACGCGCCAGCTCTTCGGGCGTGGGCTTGCCGATCGCGTGCACCATCAAAAAGCGCGGATCGAGCAGCTCGGTCAGGCGACGAATATTGCCGCCCTTACCGGCGGCGTCCCAGCCCTCATACACGATCACGATCGGCCGCTGCTGATCCAGCGCTTGCAGCTGCAAGCCGTGCAGCTCGTTTTGCAGCGGCTCTAGCTGCGCCTTGTACTCGGCTTTGGACAGGCTTTTGCTCAGGTCGAGCGTTTCCAGCATAGACACCCTCCTGCACAGCAACACGCCCCCTTCCCCGTCGGAAGGAGGCGCATCCTTGAATGAGATCTAGGCGGTTCGCTGCTTCTCGTGACGGCCCTCGGCGAACTCCTCGATCATCTTGCGGTTGAAGGCCGGAATATCGTCAGGCTTGCGACTGGTGACGAGGCCCTGATCCACCACAACCTCTTGATCGACCCACTGCGCGCCCGCGTTCTTCAGATCGCTCTGGATCGACTCGTACGAGGTCATTTTGCGGCCTTTGACCAGGCCCGCGTCGATCAATGTCCACGGCCCGTGGCAGATCGACGCGACGGGCTTGCCCGCCTCGAAGAACGAGCGCACAAACTGAAGCGCCTGCTGGTTGCGGCGCAGATGATCAGGATTCATCACACCGCCGGGCAGCAGCAGCGCGTCGTAGTCGTCGGCGCTGGCCTGGTTGAGCGGCACATCGACCGGAAACTGATCGCCCCACTCGGTATGCTGCCAGCCTTTGACCTGGCCCTGCTCCGGCGAAACAATATGTGTCTGCGCGCCGGCCTGCTCCAGCGCCTGCTTGGGCTCGGTCAGCTCGACCTGCTCAAAGCCATGCGCGACCAGGATCGCAACCTTTTTTCCGTTTAGCTGCTGACTCATCGATCGTACTCCTTCTCCGCTCCAGGATCGCCAGCCACCTCAAGCGCCCGGCCGATCCCGCGAGTATGCTACACTATGCCCTATGTCCAGCAACAACCAGGCCACCCTCGAAGCCACCAAGCCGCAGCTTCAGCTCGAAAGCTACAGCGGCCCGCTCGATCTGCTGCTCAGTCTGATCGAGCAGCGCCAGCTCGATATTACGACGATCTCGCTGGCGCGCGTTGCCGAGCAGTACATGCAGGCCGTCGCCGCCGTCGAGTCGCCCGACCCGGATGTGATCGCCGAGTTCCTGGTGATCGGCGCGAAGCTGCTGGTGATCAAAACTCGTGCCCTGCTGCCGCGCCCACCCGCCGAGGTTGCGCCACGCGACGAGGAAGATGTCGGCGATCAGCTCGCCCGCCAGCTGATCGAGTACCGGCGCTTCAAACAAGCTGCCGGCTGGCTACGCACCTGGGAGCAGGAGCATCGCCGCGCCTAGGCTCGCCGCGCCGCGCCGCCGCTGCCGCCGCGCAAGCCGCCCGCCAGGCTCGACGTGAGCATGGCCGATCTGCTGGCCGCGATCGAGCGACGGCTCCAGCTGATGCTGCCGATCGAAGACGATCCCGTATCGATGCCGGCGCCCAAGATCATCACCATCGCCGATGTGCGCGCGCGGCTACATGGCATCCTGCGCCAGCAATCCTGGATCAGCTTCGAAGATCTGCTGAGCCTGGCGCTGAGCCGCAACGAGGTGATCGTCACGCTCTGGACGGTGCTCGAATCCTTCAAGCGCGGCGCGATCGTGTTTGAGCAGGAGCAGTTGTT
>DASWTQ010000714.1:0-25991 GCA_036402055.1 Herpetosiphonaceae bacterium | reverse complement strand
ATCGGCTCAACGCGCTACTGTTCCGGCGAGTCCGTGCTCACCTTGACGATCACCGTCCGCTGGCGTGGCCCGTCGAACTCGGCGAGGTAGATCGCCTGCCAGCGGCCGAGCACCAGCTGCCCATCTTCGACAAAGACCATCTGGCTAAAGCCCATAGCGCTTGCCTGAAGGTGCGACGCCGAGTTGTCCTCGATATGCCGGTAGCCCGGATCGGTGCGTGGCGCGATGCGGCTGAGCAGCATCAGCATATCGTGCTGCACGCCGGGATCGGCGTTCTCCTGGATTGTCAGGCCGCAGGTTGTGTGCGGGCAGTACACATAGACGATCCCGTTCTGGATGCCCTGCTCCCGAACTACGCTCTGCACCTGGCGCGTAATGTCGACAAATTCGGATTGTTTGTGTGTTTGTACCTGAAGTCGTTTCAACATCTGCTCCTCGTTGGCGATCGATTTGCCGCCGTGAGCATACTATGATTTCACACATCCGTAAATGGAGCGTGCTCGGGATGTATGCTCCTGAGCACGCTGTCACAGTTCGCGCTGGCTACTCCTGGTTAGAGCGTTGATCCACAAAGGCTCCTTGAGCATGAGCGTGATCTGAGGGCTTTTGGTGTGGGGGTCTGTATTAGCGGCAGATACTGGTAATAGCTCAGAGGAACCACATAGACACATGCGAGCAGGCCATTCTCGGAGGATGCGATCGTACACTCGACGGCGCCAATATCGCAGCGGGCTACCCCATCGCCGCTGCCGTCTTGAGGCCGCTCGACGCCGCGCTGGTCGCTAGGCGCACACGCATTCTCGCCGCTGCCGGGTGCTGCTGCGTTGCCCGCGTCGACTGCCGGGCTGCCACGGAACGGAGCGTGAGTCGGCGTCGGGCCGCCGTTGTCTTGCAGCGGGCCGAGCTGCGGATCGACGCCAGGCAGGTTGCCTGTCAGATCGCCTGTGATCGTGCAGTCGATGGTGCTTTGAATCAGGTTATAGCCTTCCGACAGCAACGTCCCGGCACACTCCGGGCGTTGCGGATCGCCGTTGAGATTGCCGGCGATGATGCTGTTACGGATGGTGGCTGTTCCACCCTCGACGAAGAGTCCGGCGCCCTGGCCAGGCGGCTCACCAGGATAGTTATCCGCCTTATTGGCATGAATGGTCGTGTTGTTGAGATGCAGCGTGCCGCTCGTGGCGATGCCGCCGCCAATGCCGCCGCCGATGCCAGGCGCGATCTCGCCGTTGCCGTCACTCTCGTTGTGGCTGATCGTGCTGTTGGCGATCGTCAGCGTGCCTTCGTTATAGATGCCGCCGCCGGTGCCCATGCTATAGCCGGCGCCCGCCCGGTTGTGCGCGATGGTGCTGCGCTCAAGCGTGAGCTGGTCCAGATTGAAGATGCCGCCGCCTTCGCCGCCGCGAGCGCCGTAGCCACCATACACATAATTTTGATCGACCATGCTCGTAATAAGCTGCATGGCTCCGCTCAAATTGGCGATGCCGCCGCCGGAGCCGGTGCCTTCGCGTGCGCCGCTCGCCTCGTTGGCTGTGATATGCGTGGCGGTTGCGGTCACGGTGCCGCCATCGTTCGCGATGCCGCCGCCTCGACCACCGGAGCCATAGACTGAGGTGACCGCCTCGTTGTTGAGCACCCGGCTCATATTCATCGTCAGGCTGCCCGTGTTGAAGATGCCGCCGCCCTCGCCGGGATCGCTGCCGCCGCCGGACTCGTTCTGCTCCACGGTGCTCGTCTGCATAATCAGCGTGCCGCTGTTGAAGATACCGCCGCCCTGGCCCCAGGCGGACCCATCTATTGCCGGATCGCTCCCGCCGGCACGGTTGGAGACCAGCTGCGTATCGACGAGGGTGAGCGTGCCCTGATTGGCGATTCCGCCGCCCCGGCCAGGGAATCCAACGTACTCGCTCTCCTCGCCGCCAGCCCGATTGTTTTGCAGGCGTACATCCGTCAAGGTCGCGGTGCCGCTTGTGCGCAGCCCGCCGCCGCTCCCGACGCTTGTATCGCTACCCGCAGCATAGCCGTTGCGAATGGTAAGCTGTGTCAGCTGAACCTGTGCGCCGCTCATGATGTCGAACACGCGATCCCGGGCGTTGCCGTCGATGATCGTGTCCGCGATGCCTGCGCCGTTGAGGGTGAGATTGCCAAGCAGATCGAGATCGCCGAGTGCTCCCATATCTTCATCGATCCCGGCCAGCGTCAGGAGATACATCCCAGCAGGAATATTAATCGTATCCGTGCTCGTGCCGGCCAGGCAGTTGTCGACTTGGGTGTTGAGGTTGGCAGACCGAATCGCCTCACGTAGCGAGCAATCGCCGTCGTTGTTAAGCTCATCGGCGGTGGTGGTGACCGTGAGCGTGGCGGCATGAGCCGGCCGGCTGATAGCTAGCCCGACGACGAACAGCGCGATCAGCCCAAGACGCAGCCAGGTAATCATGAACAATGCTCCTTCCGTTCGATTTAGGAGATGCGTTTCGCAGGCAGTTTTAGGCAACCGGCGAGCGGCTGAATCGCGTGATTGGAGATGAGAGCGGACAGGTGACCAGGAGTTAAGGGGGCTTGTAGACATAAGTGTATGGTGTGAAGATCTCAGCTCAGTCAGTAAAACAGCAGCACTCCCTTACTTCGTAGCTCTGCCGAACGAACAAGGGAGTGCGGCCACGCGCAGCTACTTAGCTGCCCCAGGTATTCACCTTGACCGGCTGGAGCGCAACGACGACACGCGTCTCCCCCGGCCGATCGTTGGCGCTGAGATCCGCGCCGCCGTATTTGGCGCCAAGCTTCTTCGCAAACGTATAATCCGGGTCCGGCACAATCTCTGCGCGTGCACGAACCTCCAGCGTTCGATACGGATTCGCCGGGTCGAGGATGAAGAGCGTGCACTCAGGATGCGCCTGAAGATTTTTTGTCTTCTGGCGCGTGGTGTTGAGCGACAGCTTGATCGTGCCGTCGTCGTCGAATAAAAACCAGAGCGCCGTGACCTGTGGATACCCATCATGGCCGACCGTGGCGAGCATGGCAACATCAGTTTTGAGCAGATCCTGATACGACTCGGGAATCGCTGGCATGCGGCTTCTCCTACTAAAAACACTGGCAGTTTCATCATCAAGTATCATGCCAATCAAGGAAGCATGTCTGTGCTTCTCGGGCGATTCTCCGCCGCGCTCAACTTTTCTCAATCTCCGCTCACTACCGGCTAGTCCTTTTGACATAGCGCGAGCCTACGCCGCAAAGACAGCCGCCGCTATAGCCCCGTGACGATGCGATCGCCGCCGCCGGGCGTTACCATACAGCCATGAGATGCAAAGGAGACGGCGATGTGTAAACGACGAACGATGCAGGCGGCTGCCACGGAGCCATACGAGGGCCAGACGATCCGCTTCGATCCGCAGCGCGACCCCGAACAGCGCCACAAATCCCGCCATCATTGCGGCGGCTTTCCGTGGTGGACGCTCTGGCTGATCTGGCCGCTGATTGGCCTGCTCAAGTGGAGCGCGCCGCTGCTGCTGGGCGTGGTGGCCGGGCTGGGCCAGCTGACGCTGCCGCTGATCCCGGTGCTGATGATTGTGCTCGGTCTGCTGCTGCTGCGCCGTCGCTGAGCCTCACACAGTAGGAGCTGATATGGAAAGCTTGTTTTCGCTGGCAAATCTGCTGGTGCTGCCCTTCTGGCTACTGATGATCCTGCTGCCGCACTGGCGCTGGACCCATCGCGTGATGCAGTCGCCGCTGGTTGTGGCAGCGCCCGCCGCGATCTACGCGATCCTGGTGGTGCCTCGGCTCGCCACGATCTGGCCGGCGGTTGTCAGCCCGACGCTGCCGGGAGTTGCCGCGCTGCTTGGCTCGCCTGCCGGAGCAACGATCGGCTGGGTGCATTTTCTGGCCTTCGATCTGTTTGTGGGCCGCTGGGCGTATCTCGATAGCCGGGAGCGCGGCATCAGCGCCTGGCTGATGGCTCCGGTGCTCTTTCTGACGCTGATGCTGGGACCGATCGGGCTGTTGAGCTATCTGGGGCTGCGCGCCAGCGCTTCGCTGTGGCAGCGCCGCGCCGCGAATGTGGATGAGACGAAAGGAGCGCTGGTATGATCACAATCAGGCGTTGGCTGAATCCAGGGCTGCGCTACTGGCACCAGTCCTCGTTCGCGCAGCAGGTGTTGTTCGTCGCCGGTAGCGCGCTCTTCGTCTCGATGATGGTGCACGGCCTGCTGCTCGTCGCGACCGGCGGTACGATCGAGGGGCCGGTCTCGCTGCGCAAAGCGATGACCTTCGCCGAGACCGGCTGGCTGCTGACCTGGTCGGTGGGCTGGCTGCTGCCGCTGGTGCCGCTCCGCCGTTGGGAGCGCCGGCTGCTCATCGGAGGGACACTCCAGTTCGCGGTGGGCGAAACATTCTTGATGAGCTTGCAGGTCTGGCGCGGCGTGCCCAGCCATTACAATATGAGCACGCCGTTCGATGCGGTGGTGTTTGCCAGCACCGGCGTCGGCGCGCTGATCGTGACGGTGACGATGGCGGTGTTGCTGCGGGCTGCGCTGCGACCATCGAATCTCGCGCCCAGTCTGCGGCTGGCGATTCAGGGCGGCGCACTGATTATGCTGATCGGTTTTGCGGCGGGCCTGCTGATGATCCTGAACTCCGGCGGCATCTGGCAGGGAGCCGGCCATTTCCTTGAGATGGCGACTCGCCGGCGATACGGAGGCTACAACGGCCCGGCAGCCGGCGCGGTCGGCGGCGATCTGGTGCTGCTGCACGCGCTGGGTGTGCATGGTCTGCAAATTGTGCCGCTGCCCGCGTGGCTGCTGACCTACACCGCGCTTGACGAGCGTCGTCGCTACCGCCTGACTGCGCTGGTCACGGCTAGCTACCTGGCGCTGATCGCGATCCTGGCCGTGCAGGTGTTTCGCGAGCTGCCGCTCTCGGCGCTCGACCTGCCGACACTGACCGCGCTGCTACTGGCGATCCTGCTCTGTCTCGGCAGCCACGTAGCGGTTGGCCTGGCGCTGCTGGGTCCGAAAGAACAAGGGAACAAACGAACAAGGGAACAAAGGAGAGCCCAGAACTTAGAACCTAGAACCGGGAGATAAGAACAAAGAGCAAAGAACAAAGAACAAAAGCAAGTACCGCTACTCCCCTTCTCCTGTCGCAACGGGAGAAGGGGAAAGCCCGCAGGGCTGGGGATGAGGGCCTGCTCAAGCACATAAGGATCAAAGAATCTATTCTTTTTGTTCCTTTGTTTGCCGGGCGCCCTCTGGGCATGGCCGGGGATGAGGGCCACTCCCAAAAACCCCGAACTGAATTACAATCAAGGTGGACGCGGCAGAGATGGTGGATGGAGCATGATGGCTGAGACACAACCGGCGACCTCCGAAGAAACAGCGTTCGACGAGCGAGCCGAGCACCGATCGCTGCTGTGGGCCGGGCTGCTGGCCGGGCTGATCGGCTGCGTCGTGCCGCTGGCGCTCGGCCTGGCGATGAGCGGAACGCCGATGCATGGCCGGGTGACCAGCTGGACTCCGGTGCGCGCGCTGAGCTACGCCGCGCTGGCGCTGATCTTCATGGTCTTGACGCAGCTACCCCGGCTGACGCTGCCCGGCATCCAGTGGCTCTGCCAGCGGACCTGGGCTTACCTGCTGCTGATGGGCCTGATCTGCCTCCTGCTTCAAACGCTCAGCGGCGATCCCTTCATCCAGCCGATCATCTTCACGGTGTCGGTCGTCTATGCCGCGCTGGAGTATCCGCCGCTGCGTACGGTTGGTGTGTGCCTGCTCTACCTCGGTCTGATGATCCTCGGCCTGTGGCTGGGCGGTCAGCGCGCGCCCGAGGCGCTCTCGCTGCCGCTGCTGGGCTACGGCATGTCGATGGTGCTGATCTACGCCTTCACCCGCCTTTCGCTTGAGCAGAATCTGGCTCGGCGGCGAACAAACGCGCTGGCGGCGGCGCTGGCTCAGGAGCGCGACTATCTGGCCCGGCTGGTCGAGGTCACCGCCACGCTGACCCGCGATCTGGAGCTGTTGGCGGTCCTGGAGCAGGTCGCCGCCGCCGGTCGATCGCTGGCGCATGCCGGGCAGGCGCGAATCTGGCTGCGGGAGGCAGACGGCGATGATCGATCGCTGCGACTGGCGGCCGCTGTGCCGCGTGTGGTGAGCCCAGCGCTGCTTGCTGCCGAGCGGCTGGATCAGAACGATCTCCACTCACAGACGGACGATACCACGCTGGCGCTGCCGCTGGTCTACAAAGGCCAGCCGATCGGGCTGCTGGAGCTGAGCGATCGGGCCGGCAGCAGATCCGAATCCGATGCTCAGCGCCTCCAGCCGTTTGCCGACGCTGCCGCCGTGGCGATCGAAAACGCCCGGCTCTACGAGCAGTCGCGGCTCTCGGCGACGCTGGCCGAGCGCAACCGGCTGGCCCGCGAGCTGCACGACACGATCGCGCAAGGCTTGACGGCGGTCACGATGCAGCTAGAGGCCGCTCAGCGCAGCTTCGATCGCGATCAAAGTCGCACGCGCGCCCGCCTGACGCGCGCCTACGATCTTTCGCGTGAAACTCTGGAGGACGTGCGCCGCAGCGTGTGGACGCTGGCCGAGCCGCTGGTCGACGGCGCAACGCTTGACGCCGCGCTCGACGATCTTGCGCGCCGGTTTGAGTCGCGCACCGGAATCGCAGCTCGCTACCGGCACGACGGCCCGCCGCTGAAGCTGGATCATGCCGCCGCGACGCAGATCTTGCGCATTGTGCAGGAGGCGCTGCAAAACGTCGAGAAGCATGCGCGGGCCTCCGAGGTCGTGATCGGCGTTGAGACCGACGCTGAGGCGCAACGAATCTGGGTGCGGGACAACGGCAGCGGCTTTGCGCTCGACGCCGCGCCCACAAACGGCGTGGCCTCGAACGGCTTTGGGCTGATCGGCCTGCGTGAGCGCGCCCGGCTGCTGGGCGGCGCACTGACGATCGAGAGCGCGCCAGGCGCCGGGACGCGCATCGCCGTGACGCTTCCCGCCCATGATCCCGCACTGCATGACAACCGAGAGTGAGCCTATGACGATCCGCATTCTTATCGCCGAAGATCAGCGCATTGTGCGCGAAGGATTGGTCGCGCTGCTGGAAGACGAGTCCGAGATCGAGCTGGTGGGCGAGGCGACCAACGGCCAGCAGGCGATCGATCTCTTCGCCGAGCTGCGGCCCGATGTGGTGCTGATGGATCTCCAGATGCCGGTGCTCGACGGCGCCGAGGCCACGCGCCAGATTCGCGCCCATTTCCCCGACGCGCGCATCCTGGTGCTGACGACCTACGCGACCGATGAGTTTATTTTCAAGGCGCTGCGAGCCGGGGCGCAGGGCTATCTGCTCAAAGATGCCTCCGCCGACGAGCTGCTGGGCGCGATCCAGGCGATCCACCAGGGCCAGACGCTGCTGGCACCCGCCGTCGCGGCCCGGCTGGTCGTCGGCGTTAGCGCGGGCACGCCAGAGGCTCTGACACCGCGTGAGCTGGAGGTGCTGACGCTGATGGGCCAGGGTCGCAGCAACAACGAGATCGCCGTGACGCTGGGCATCGCGCCGCGCACCACCAAGGTCCACGTGCAAAACATTCTCGGCAAGCTCGGCGCGACCAACCGTACCGAGGCGGTCAGCATCGCCGTGCGCCAGAACTTGATCAGCCTGTGATGATCTAGCCCTGCTGCTCGTGCAGCGCCGCCAGCACGCGCTCGGGAGTCATCGGCATGGTTCGCACGCGCGCTCCAACTGCCGCCGCGATCGCGTTGCCGACCGCCGCTGCCGCCGGCATCAACGGTGGCTCGCCCATGCCGCCGGGCGTGGTCTCGCGATTCTCGATCAGCGTCACTTCGATCTCGGGCGCGTCGGCCATGGTGAAGAACGGGTACTCGGCGAAGCTGGCCGCGCTCCACTTGCCGTCTTTGAGCGTGATCTCTTCTTTGAGCGCCGCGCTGAGCCCCATCATGATTCCGCCCTCGGTCTGCGCCGCCACCGTGTCGGGATTGATCGCCAGCCCGCAGTCGATCGACGCCCACACGCGCTGGACCTGCACCGCGCCACTCTCGCGATCGACGCGCACCTCGGCGACCTCCGCGACGTAGGTTCCGGCGTCCATGCCACAGGCGATGCCGCGTCCAGTGTCGGGCGGGAGCGGTGTTCCCCAGCCGGATGCCTGCGCCGCCGTTTCCAGCACGCGCCGCATGCGTGTCGCCGGGCCTTGCGCGCCGTCGGGCGGCAGATAGCGCAGCCGGAACGCCAGCGGATCTTCGCCGGCCGCCAGCGCCAGCTCATCCATGAACTGCTCGACCGCGAACGTGTTCGGGCCGATGCCGAGGCCGCGCCAGGAGCCGGTTTTCACGGGCAAGTCCTTCATCGTCGCCGTGACGCGCTGATGCGGCAGCACGTACGGCCCCAGCGCGCCGCGCGTCGCGCCAAAATCGCTGCCGAAGACCAGCCGCAAAAACGACGGAAAGAAGCTGAACAGCACAAAGCCCGAGGTGAAATCCTGCTGCCAGGCCGCGATCTGCCCCGACTCGTCCAGCGCCGCGCGAAAGCGCGTGCTCGTCGGCGGGCGCATAAAGCCGTGGCTAAACTCCTCGGTGCGGCCCCAGGCCACGCGCACGGGACGGCCCGCAGCTTTGCTGAGTCGCGCCGCCTCGTAGGCTGCATCGGAGACGCTTTTGCGCCCGAAGCCGCCGCCGATCAGCAGCGGCACCACTGTGATCTGCTCGTCTTTCAGTCCGGTGATCTCGGCGATCTGGCCGCGCACCGAGAACGGAGCCTGGGTCGAGGTCCAGACCGTTGCGCGATCGGCCTGCACATCTACGACGCCCACCTGCGGCTCGATCGGCGCCTGCGTGGCAAAGCCCGTGCGATACTCGGCGCTGATCACATTGGCTGTGCTGCCAAGCATCCGCTGCGCATCGCCAACTTCGCGCAGCACCGTCGCGTCACGATCCGGCACCAGCAGCGCCTCGACATCGGCCTGTTGCAGCAAACGCTCCGGCTGCTGCCACTGCGGCTGGATCTTGCTGAAGGCGACCGCAGCCTGTGTTGCCGTTTCCGCGACCACGCCGATAAAATCGCCCTCCTGCACCACCGCGATCACGCCGGGCTCCTGTCGTGCCACCGTCAGATCTACCGACTGGAGCGTCGCGCCGATCACCGGTGGCCGCACGACGCGCCCGTGACACATGCCCTCGGGCTGTGCATCGTAGCCATAGACGGCCGCGCCGGTGACTTTGTCGGGAATGTCCAGTCGGGGTATGCTCTGCCCGATCACGCTGTAGCTGCTCGGCGCTTTCAGCGGCACGTCTCCTGTGGCCTCGCGCTCGATACGCTGGCCCTGCACCAGCTCGCCGTAGCTCAGATCGAACGACGCGTCGGCGGTGCTCGTCACGCGGCCATTGGCGGCGACCAGACGATCGAGCGGCTGTCCGCTGCGCTGCGCCGCCAGCTCAAGCAGTGTCTGGCGCGCCGTCGCGCCGGCCTGGCGCAACGCAGGGTAGAGGCTCATCACGCTCTGGCTGCCGACCGTGCCAAAGTCGTCGTGCGGGATCTCGTCGGTTGTGCCCGGCACCAGCTCGATCTGATCGACCGTGACGTTCAGCTCCTCGGCCACAATCTGCGCGGCGGCCGTGGCGATGCCCTGGCCCATCTCGATCTTGTTGATCAGCAGCCGGATGCGATTGTCGGGCTCGATCCGCAGCCAGGCGTTGGGATCGCTGGTCAGCTCAGGGATCGAGCTGCCGATGCTGGCGCGAAAACGGTCAAGCGCGATCTGGCCGCCCGTGCAGACAACCAGCAGCCCGACGCCGGTCGCGCCTGTCGCGATCAAGAATCGGCGCCGCGATACGCGCTGTTTGTGCGCCTGCTGCTCGGGTGTGAGCGCCTGCGGCTGTGCTTTGCGACGACGAAAACGCATCACGAGCCTGCCTTCCCATTCGCGGCGCGGCGGATCGCGCGTTTGATGCGCACGTAGGTGCCGCAGCGACACAGGTTGCCGCGCATCGCCTCGATAATCTCCTGGTCGCTGGGGCTGGATGTGGACGCCAGCAGCGCGGCGGCGCTCATGATCTGGCCGCTCATGCAGTAGCCGCACTGCGGCACTTGCTCGTCGATGAACGCCTGCTGCACCGGATGCAGCTTTTCGTCGGCGGCTAATCCCTCAATCGTGGTGATCGCCCGCCCGCCGATCATGCTGAGCTGCGTCTGGCACGAGCGCGCAGCCTGCCCGTCGAGATGGATCGTACACGCGCCGCACTGGCCCGCGCCACAGCCGAAGCGCGTTCCGGTCATGCCCAGCTCATCGCGCAGCACGCTCAGCAGCGGACGATCCGGCGCGTCTGCGACATCGATCAGTTGGTCGTTGATGCGTAGCTGCATCGCAAGAGTTCTCCGTGGATAGTTTGTTGATGATCGCTGTTTCTATTGTACGTGGATTGCGATTGACGAAGGAACAAACGATCAAATGAACAAAAGAACAAAACGATCAGGATACACCTTTGTTCGCAGGCCCTCACCCCCTAGCCCCCTTCCCCGCCGTCACGGGTCCCTTTCCCGTTCCTGTGCGGCAGGCGAGGGGGAATGGTAGACCGCTTTGTTTCTTTGTTTCATTGTTCCTTTGTTCGCCCGCAGGGCAGGGTACAATACACACTATGAGTATTCGCGATGCGATCACGGTCAATGGTCAGCGACTGGCTGATCTCGCGCTGGCCGGCGATTTCTACGAGTGGCAGCCGATCGAGATCGGGTGCGCGCCGCAGACGGGTGTGGTCGGCGCGCGGCTGCGAGTGGGCGATGCCGACCTTGGCGCTCCCGTGACGACGTTGGGCGATCCGACCTGGCGCTGGCGCTGGAATCCGCAGCACGCGGTTGGTCGCTTCGACGCGGCGCTTGAGCTGAGCTTCGAGAATCAAAGCATCGTCACGGAGTCGTTCGAGCTGCGGATCGTGCCGCGCAAGCTTGACGTCGAGCGCTACGAGTCGCTGATTCTGGCGGTGCAGCGCGATGCCTACGCGATCGTGTATGCGCTGAGCGGCGGGCGTGAGGGCGCGGCGCTTCAGCCGCCCTCGCTCGGGCAGCGCTCACTGGTCGAGGAGTACTACACGCTGGTCGAGCGGCATGTGGCCGAGGCGCTGGCGCTGGTCAAGCAGATCGGAGCGCGACCGCACCAGACGCTTCAGTCGCAGTCCAGAGTCGCCACGCTGCCCGAGATCGATCGGCTGGATGGCGCGGCGCTGGCCGAGGCTGTGCGCGGCCCGCTCGACGATCTGCCCGACGAGGTACTGCCTGCTCTTCAGACCGCGCTGCGTTCGCCCGAGCGAACGGCGGGCGGCCCGCTGCCGCGTCTGGTGCGCACCACGCGCTCGGCCGCATCGCAGGACGTGATCGAGCACCGGCTGCTCAAGCATGTGCTTCAGGTGCTGGCCTGGCGGCTGGGCTTTGTGCGCGAGATGATCCGCCGCGAGATGCAGCGCCGCCAGCGCAACGCGCAGGTGCTGGAGGAGAGCAGCGCGCTGGCGTTGTTCGAAGGCTGGAACAAGCGCTGCGGCATTGCTCTGCGGTCGCTGCGTCAGGCACAGGCACAGCCGCTGCTTGAGTCGGTCGGGCCGCTGCACGCGCTCGCCGGCCCTACGCATCTGATGCGCCGCGAGCCGCGCTATCGCCGCCTGTACGAGCTGTATCGCCAGCTGCGCGCGGTGCCGTTTATCGCGCTGGATAGCCCGACGCTGTGGCTGCCGATCCAGGAGCTGCCGCTGCTCTACGAGCAGTGGTGCGCGCTGCAAACGATCAAGGCGCTGCTGCCGCTGGGCGAGATCGTGGAGCAAGCGCTGGTGACGCGCGACGAATCCGGCAACGATCCGGCGCGCAGCAGTCGCTGGACCCTGCGGCTGCGTCAAAACACGCCGCTGCTGATCCTGCGCCGCGACGGTAGCCGGCTGGCCGCTTTGTACCAGCGCCGCTACCAGCCGCAGCCCGCAGCTAGCTCACGGCTGGGAGCGCTCGATCCGTTTGTGCGCATTCCCGACATCGCGATCGAGATGATGCGGACAGAGCAGCCTGCCCAGGTGCTGATCTTCGACGCCAAGTATCGCGTTGCGCCGGATGGCTCGGTGCCCCAGGATGCGCTCGACGACGCCTACGCCTATCGCGGCGCGATCGGTGTGGCCGGCGTACGCACGACGCTGGGCGCGTTTCTGCTTTTTCCCGGCTCCGTGCCGCTGACCACCGCCGATCATGTCGGCGCGCTGCCGCTGGTGCCGGACGCGTCCGACGATCTGGCCGCGCTGCTGCGGCGCTTCCTGGATTGAAGGCTGTCGCGAAGTTTGTTATAGTGCCGAGCCTATGGAAACATATTTGCCTGAAATTTTGAGCCTGCCCGCCGATGCCGTCCCGCCGGCGCTTGACCAGTGGCTGAGCACCCACGAGTCGCCCGCGCTGCTGGTATCGCTTGAACGCCTGCCGGACGGAACCGTCGTCTTGCAGTCGCTGCCCGACGTCGATCCGGCGCTGGTCTCACAGATCCGCAGAGTGCTGGCTCAGCACGCCGACACGCTCCGCAGGCTGACATGAGCGACGAGTCGCTGTTTCAGTCGCTGACGCTGACCGAGATCTTTTTGATCCACGAGCTGCTGATCGAGACCTTCGGCGGCATGCGCGGCGTGACCGAGCCCGGCTTCGGCAAGCTGGAGGCCGCTGTGGCCGCGCCGGATGTGTCGATGTTCGGCGAAGATCTGTACACCGATCTGCCGTCCAAAGCCTCGGCGCTCTTCTACCGGCTGATCCGCACGCACGGCTTTTCGGATGGCAATAAGCGCGTGGCGCTGGTGGCACTGATCCTGTATCTCCAGCGCCATGGCATGCGGCTGCGTGCCGACGAGGAGACGTTGTTCGAGTTTACGATGGGAGCGGCGATCGACACGACCCAGGAGCAGGTCGAGGCGTGGATCATCGCTCAGCTAGAGCCTTATGCCGATTGATTATCTTTCACAGTTCGATGTGTTGCAGATTCGCACAAAACTGGCCGCGCAGCTCCACGAGTCGTTCGAAGAGCTAAATCTTTCGAGTCTGCAATCCGCACTTGCCGCGCCGCGCCAGTCGATGTTCGGCGAGGAGCTTCAGCCGACGATCTGGGATAAAGCCGCGATTCTGCTGACCAAGCTGATCAAGAATCATCCCTTCTACGACGGCAACAAGCGCATCGCCTTTATCGCAGTCCAGGAGTTTTTGCGGCGCAACGGCTGGGATCTCGATCTGCCCCTGAAGGAGGCCGCGCCGTTTACGACGGGCATCGCCGCCGGACGTGTGGACGCGCAGGGCGTGGTGGAGTGGCTGCAAAGGCATACTGCGCCGCAGTAAGGAACAAAAGATCAAAAGAACAAGGGAACAAAGGTTTAATCCTTCGCTCCCTTGTTCTTTATTTTTTAATTGTTGTTAGCAGCTTGTTTTGGATCACGGAAAAGTAGAACTGGAGCGGGCTAAAGAAGACTCTTGCCCTTTCTTTGTTCCTTTGTTTCCTTGTTCCTTTGTTCCTCTTATGCTGACACCCCGTAGATCTCGCCGAATTTCGCGTGCAGATACTTCAGATACGGCTTGGCGTCGAGCGGGCCGCCGGTCGCCTTGTGGATCAGCGCGTTGGGCCGGAACTTGCGCCCATGCCGATGAATATGCTCACGCATCCAGCCCAGCAGCTGGCCGTACTCGTTGCGGCCCATGTCGTCGACGATCGACGGGTGATCCGCCTGCGCGCGCTCCCAGAGCTGCACCGACAGCACGTTGCCCAGCGTGTAGGTCGGGAAGTAGCCGATCAAGCCGCTGCTCCAGTGCATATCCTGAAGCACGCCCTGCGCATCGTTGGGCGGCGTGACACCCAGCATCGCCTCCATCTGGCTCTGCCACTCCTCGGCCAGATCCGCGACCTTGAGCTTGCCTTCCAGGATGGCGGTCTCCATCTCGAAGCGCAGCATGATGTGCAGGTTATAAGTCAGCTCGTCGGCCTCCACGCGGATGAACGAGGGCTGGACTTTGTTGATCGCGCGGTAGAACGCGTCGATGTCGACGTTGCCGAGCTGCTCTGGGAACAGCTCCTGAAGCCGGGCGTAGTTGGCGTTCCAGAACGGGCGGCTGCGTCCGACCAGGTTTTCCCACATGCGCGACTGCGACTCGTGCACGCCCAGCGACGCGCCGCCGCCCAGCACCGTGCGGTTCAGCGCCGGATCGATGCCCTGCTCGTACATCGCGTGTCCCGACTCGTGCATCGTGCCGAAGAGCGAGGGATTCAAGAAATCAGGATAGAAGCGCGTCGTGATGCGCACGTCGCCGCGTCCGAAGTTAGTACAGAACGGATGCGCCGTGCGATCCTGGCGGCCACGGTTCCAGTCGTAGCCAAACGCCTTCGTGACCTCGACGCCGAACTGCTCCTGCTTGGCCTCGTCGAACTGCTGGTGCAGAATGCTGTCGTCGATCTCGTTGCCGCTGGCGACGATCGCCTTGAGCAGCGGCACGGTCCCGGCCTTCAGCTCGTCGAAGATCGCGCGGACCTGGGCGGTGGTCATGCCGGGCTCGTACTGATCCAGCAGCGCATCGTAGGGATGCTCGTCGTAGCCGATGTAGTCGGCCTCGCGCTTGGCGAAATCGAACATCTTCTCAAGGTGCGGCTGGAAAAGCGCAAAGTCGGAGTTGCGCCGGGCTTCTTCCCAGACTGAGCCTGCCAGCGAGGCTGCCTGCGCCTGCTCGCGCACAAACTCGGCGGGCAGCTTGCGATCCAGCTCATAGTTGCGCCGCGCCCTGCGGATCAGACACGCCTCGTCGCTCTCGTCGCTTTCGTCGGCGGCCAGTGGTGCCAGCTCTTCCAGCAGCCGCCCGATCTCGTCGGCGGTCGCGTGCTCGTGCGCCAGCCGCCGCAGCGTGGCCAGCTGCGAGGCCCGCTGCTCGGCGCCGCCTGGCGGCATGTAGGTGCGCTGATCCCAGCTCAGCAGGCCGGCCGCGTGCCCGAGGTCGATCGCGACCGCCAGGCGATCTTTCAAGGTTTGTAGAGCTTCAGACATGATTCCTCCTGATAAAGTGGCTGATGATCAAGGCGTTGCTTTCATGCTGCGTCCTACGCCCAGACCGAGAAACAGTAATCCTCCCAGCAGCCGCAGTCCCGCCGCCACCAGCAGCATCGTGCCGATCCCGACATAGTTTGCCAGCGCGGTGCCGATCAGCGGTGCGCCAAAGGTGGCCAGGTAGTTCGTGGTGTGATACAGCCCTACGGCGGTGCCGCGTGCGGTCGTGGGCGCGGTTCCCAGCAGCACGTCAAAGATCACAAGATCTGTTCCGGCCACAAAGATTCCGGCGATGCCCGCGTAGAGCAGCAGTTGCCACACGCTGGTCGAGGCTGCCGTGAGCAGCGGATAGAGCGCCAGGCCAAATGCGCAGAGTGTCAGCGCTTTACCCGCGCCCCAGCGCCGGGAGAAATAGATCCATAGTCCATATGCTACCAGAAGTACGCCGCTTTGTACTGTGTTGATCAGGCCGATCGACGAGTCCGACGCCTGCACGACACGCACCCAGTAGAGCGGAAAAAGCGGGATCGCCATCGCCATGCCGCAGCGAAAAACGAAGTGGCTCAGGATGAAATGGGTGAACGGCCGCTGCGCCTGGAAAAGCTGGATCATGCGGCTCCATGAGGTGCGCCACGGCACATGTTCGACCGGCTGCGGCTCGCTGGCGGGTAGCACAATGTTGGTGGAAAAATAGTAGCTGATCAGTCCGCCGACGAACGAGCACAGAAAGACGACCTGGTAGTTGAGCGGAAAATAGATCTGCGTCAGCACCCAGCCTACCGTCGCCACCGATAGCGCGTTGCTGATGCCCAGCGTCGTCCAGCGGCGGCTCATCAGCTCCATGCGCTTATTCGGCCCGGCCACGCTGCTCATGACGAGCGTGAAGCTGATATTGACCATCGTCTGTGGAATCGTCGCGATCGCCCAGATCACGATCGTAATGATCGGCGCGTACTCGTCAAAGGCAAACGGTACCAGGCCGGTCAGCGCGTACGACGAGAGCACCCAGAGACGAGCGCGGGCGTACCAGGGCACGATGTTGCTCTGGCGACCAAGGAACTGGCCCAGCGGAATCGCCAGGATCGCGCCCGTGACGGCGGGCATGGCGGTGAGCAGCCCAACCAGCACGTTGGAAGCGCCCAGCCGTGCCAGAAACACCGAGAGGAACGTGGCGACACCGGCGACCAGCCCAACGCCCAGCCCGTCGATCATGACATAGCGAGCGTTGCGTTCGTACAAGGAAAGAGCGCTGGGAGGTGTGCTGATGGTTTGAACGACCCCTCGGACGCGGTGACGGAGTTGAGTTCGTTGCATAGCTACCTGTTCGGTCGGCAGCATTGTACCGTGATTTCCTGATATAGCCAATTAAGCATACCTGATAAAAAAGAATAAGCGAACAAGCGAACAAGCGAACAAAGGGTTGCAATACTATGTTTTTGTTCTTTTGTTTCTTTGTTCCTTTGTTCTTGATCAGGCCCTCACCCCTGCCTCGTTGCACTCGGCTTCCCCTCTCCCGCTGCGGCAGGCGAGGGGGTTTTTGGTACTTGTTTGTTCTTGTGTTGGGTTGCCGGTTTTTGTTTGTTCCTTTGTTCTTTGTTCTTTTGTTCTTTGTTCTCCTAGCCCGTTCGTTCAGCGCGACATAAGATGAAAGTTAATGGTTTTTTGATAGCAAATTTGATCAGGATACTGCATAATAGAGCTACAGCGTCGTACTCTCGTTTGCCACCGATCCCTATCCCAGTATTCTCCACAATCCGCTCAAGGAGGCATCGATGCCCCGTCGAACCACATGTCTGGTTCTACTCTGGACCCTGTTCGTCCTGTATCCGAATCCTGCCCGCCTTGCCGTTTCGTCCGCCCGCGCCGTAAACCCCGTCATCGATCCCGAAGCTGTCCGCCACCTCATGCCCATGCTCCCCGAAGATCCTCACGCGATCGAAGCCGTCGTCAACAACGAGCTGGTGCGCTATGCTGTTCCCTGGGAGACGCACGGCGTGCCCTGGTATTTTCCAACGCCAGCCGAGGCGCTGGAGCGCGGCGAGGGTGACTGCCAGGCCAGAGCTGTGGTCTTCGCCAGCATCCTGCGCGCAAAAGGCATTCCCGCCCGTCTGGTCGGCTCCTTCGATCATCTCTGGGTGGACTATCCCGGCAAGCAAGAGAACGCGATGGAGAATACTGCCGTGGCGATCGCAGCGCAGCAGCCAGACGGTGGCTACACCATGCGCTGGCCGTCGTTGATCGAGTGGCGCACCTCCTGGGAGATCGAGCGCGCGTATTTTTGGGAAACCATGCCTGCCGCCAGGCTGTGGCTGCTCATCGGCGGCTGGGTCGCGATTATTTTGCTGCGCAGGCTGTCCTGGAGCCTGGTTCTGGCGAGTGTACGTAACCTGTGGAAGCGCCAGTCGGTGGCAACATCCTGATTCCGCTACGCTTGATCTCATCATCTGCTCAGCCAAAAACACAAGAGGCAGGAATATACTCCTGCCTCCTGGCCGTGTGTTGGTTGCCGTCTGAGCTGTCGGCGCTTATTGATCACATCGCTTAGGAATAGCGGATGTGTAAGTGGTTGTCGTGGCCGCTGAGCGGTCGCACCACGCCGCGATAGCCGTTGAGATTCGGATCGTTGAAGTAGATCACGCTCACCTGACCAGGCGCGGTATCCAGAATCGCGTCGATCATCGCCTGAGTGCCGGCGCGGTCGTAGCCGGCGGTGTTCCAGCTCTGAGGCGCTGAGCACTGGCCGTTATTGATGTTGACCGGCCGCACGTCCACGTCGACGCCCTGCTCGTGGCTGTCGTGACCCGCGATGTCGCCGCCGTGCTCCAGACTAATATCGCCGATCGGAATCTCGCCATTGCCGGTGGCTGCAAGTCGCACGCCCGCCGCCTCGATCTGCCCGACTGCCTGCGCGATGCCCCAGTTGGCGGCTGTGCCGTTGCTGGTGCTATAGTCGCAGACGCCGTTGATCCCGAAGTTCGGCAGATCGTAGTGCCAGATCAGGTTGCGCCAGGTTGTCGGCCCGACAATACCATCGCTGCCGATGCCTGCATGGGTTTGGAAGCTGCGCACTGCCGCGTCCGTCGCGCTGTCGAAGGTGCCCGTGACGGCAAGCCCCGCATTGCGCTTCTCGTTGAGCTGATTCTGCAAGGCGCTTACGGCGTTGCCGGTGTTGCCAAGCCGAATCGTCGGGACCAGCGCGCCCCAGGTATCCGGCCCGACAATGCCGTCAGGATTGAGGCCGCGCGATGACTGGAAGCTGCGCACGGCGGCGTCGGTCCCGGAGCCGAAGATACCATCGACCGGCGAAAGATTCAATAGATACTGAATCGTGCGAACATCGGTGCCACGATTGCCGATGCTATGCGTATGGAAGAACGCGTTGGCGTATGCGTGCGTCGGCGTTGCGCTCGAAAGCGCGATCACGCTGACGAATATTGCAATCAAGAATTTGAATATCCGTGATTGGCTTATTACTTTGCTGTTCATATGTTCTCCTCGTTTCCTTTTCTCGACACGCTATTCAACTTCGAGGATAGCGCGTGAACAGTTGGTAATACGCTGGCAAAGACGATATGCTGATTTGATTCAGGAAAGAATATTGATTCCCCTGAATAGAATAGCAAACATCTCCTTTCTACAATCAGAATACCATACTAGTAAATGTTTGTCAAAATATGTATTCGAGTTGAATACATCAAGAACCTTGCCATCGTAATGTATTCGCTGATTTAAGTATTTATTTAGTTGATCTAATAACTTGATTCATTGTGTCTCATGCTTGATTGAATGGGAGGAATCTACGGCTAAGACTTCTCGCGATTGTCGCCTGGATTGCGAGAACCCGGCAGAGAAGCAGGTATAATATCAAGCGCACAACGAAGCGAGAACACATGGCACAAGAAGTTTCAACGCGCGTCCAGCTGGCGCTCGAACAGATCGGCGAGGACGAGACGCTCACCACCGATCTGACCGATCCAGCGGCAACCGCGCTCCTTGAATGGATCACGCAGCAGGTACAGGCGGCCGATGCAGCGCCGGACGATGCGGCATTTCAGCAGCAGGTAAAAGCGATCCGCTCGGCGGCTAAGAGCGCCGCCAGGACTGCCGCCGATGAGGACGTGACCGCCGCGCAGGTCGTCGAGCGCGCGCAGGCTGCGCTGAAGAGCAGCGCTCCGCCAGCTGCTGCTGAGTCGAGTGCGCCAGCCGCTCAGGAGGCAGCCGCGCAGCCACAGCCGGCTGAGTCGCGTGATCCCGTGACGGCAGCGGCAAGCACTCCGGCTGCTGAGGTACCAGCTCCCGCCGCGCCAGCCGCCAGCGCTCCGGCTGTTGAAGCACAAGCTCCTGATGCTGCGGTTATCGCCGATAGCCAGCGCGCTCAAGCTGCGCGCTCCGGCTCGCTGTGGAATTCGCTGCGGCGTCGCTTGCGCCGATGGACTCATCGAAAGGTTTGAACTATGTCACGTCGTCGCTCCCGGCCAGTTCGGCGCTCCCGGGCCAATAATCTGCCGCTGCGCAATCTGATTCCACTGCTGCTGATCCTGGGCCTGATCTGGCTGTATCAGAACGGCTACTTTAATCGCTGGCTACAGGAGCTTCCTGATGCCCCAATTCCCGGCGCTACCGCGCCCGAGCTTGACGACGGCTCCGAGCCCGAGGCGGCCGGATCGCCCGAGCCGGTCGTGCCGCAGCCCTCGGTCGCGGCTGAGCCCGCGCCGCCGCCGATCGAGGATGTCGAGACCAATACCATGCGCGGCTTCAGCGGCAGCTGGTATCAGGTGTACTTCACGAAGCCGCAGTATCCTGAGCGCGCGGCCAATCGTGTGGGCGGCATCGACGAGACGATCGTAGCCGACATCGACGCGGCTCAGCGCCGGGTTGAGCTGGCATCGTTCGATTTCGATGTCCTGTCGATCGCCGACGCGCTCATTCGCGCCAAGCAGCGCGGTGTGGAAGTGCACGTCTCAATCGACGGGGAAAACCTGGAGGCCGCCGAAGTTGCCGAGCTGACCGGCAAACTGGAGAACGCCGGTATTCCGGTTTTTTACGATGAGCGGCAGGCGTTCATGCACAACAAATTCATCGTGGTCGACGATTCGATCGTCTGGACCGGCTCCATGAATCTCACGGCCAACGATGTGTTCCGCAACAACAATAATATGGTGCGCATCGTCGATCAGGGTCTGGCCGCCAACTACACGGCGAAGTCACAAGATCTGTTCAGCGGCGAGGGCGGGACCGCCGGCGGCAGCGTGCTGGTTAATCCGACGCTCACGCTGGGCGGCTCCAGCGTCGTCAACGCGTTCTCGCCCGACGAGCCGATCACCGATGAGATTGTGCAGCGTCTGGAAGCGGCCCAGCAGTCGATCGAAGTGATGGCCTTTGCGTTCACCTCCGATCCGGTTGCCGACCAGCTGATCGCGGCCAAAGATCGCGGCCTGGCCGTGCGTGTGGTGATGGAAAGCCGCAACGCGAAAGGCACCGGCTCCGAGATGGCCAAGCTGCGTGACGCCGGCGTCGATATTCACAGCGACGGCAACTGCTACATCATGCATCATAAAGTGATCATCATCGACGATCATCTGGTGATCACCGGATCGTTCAATTTCACGCGCTCGGCCCAGGAGCAGAACGACGAGAACGTGCTGATCGTCGACGACGCCAGCCTGGCAGCGCGCTACAAAGAAGAGTTCGGCCGTGTCTACCAGCAGGCGCTCGAACCGACCCGCTGTGGATAGGAACCGCCATGCTGATGCAAGAGGATAGGCCACTGCAAAAGACGCTCAGCGCGATCCCGCTCTTTGTCGATCTGGATGAGCAGGCGCGGCAGGCGCTGTCGCGCTGCATGTGCGAGCGTCACTATCGAGCCGGCCAATATCTGACCTTTGAAGGCCAGCCGGCCGAGGCGCTCTTCGTCGTGCTGAGCGGCCGTGTTCGCCTGGCGCGCACCGCCAACGATGGCCGCGAGCAGGTGCTGGCGGTCGTCGGCAGCGGCGAGGTCTTCAACATGGAGCCGCTGCTGGATGGCGGTCTCACGTCGGCCACGGCCCGCGCGATGAGCGCCGTCACCTGTCTGCTGCTGCCGGATGCCGCGCTGGTGCCGCTGATCCGCCAGTTTCCCGATCTCGCGCTGGTGCTCATGCGCCAGATGGCCGAGCAGCTACGTGAGCAGGCCGCGCTGATCGAAGACCTGGGCTTTCGCTCGGTGCGGGCGCGGCTGGCACGGCTGCTGCTGAGCGAGGCGGCGAGCGGCACCGCGATGCTGACTCAGGCGGAGCTGGCAGCTCGCGCCGGCACGGTGCGTGAGATCGTCGGGCGGACGCTGCGCCAGATGGCCGATGAGGGCCTGGTTGCGCTCAAGCGTGGCCAGGTGATCGTGCTGGATGCTGAGCAGCTTCAGCGTGCGGCCGAGATCTGAGCGCTCCCTGAAAATGAGTTTGATAATTGTTCTCAGAAGTGGAACTAGAGTCACAGACAGTTGGTACGGAGCGTGCTATGGTTAGCGCATAACAACATGATCCTAACAAGGTACATGGAAAGGAGCGCGTTCTCATGCCATACGTAATTGCGGAACCCTGCATTGGAACCAAAGACGCAGCGTGCGTGAAGGTTTGTCCGGTTGATTGTATCTACGAGGGCGAAGACCAGTACTACATCAACCCTGACGAGTGCATCGACTGTGGCGCGTGCGAGCCGGAATGCCCCGTCTCGGCGATCTTCGCCGAGGATGCTGTGCCGGAACAGTGGCAGAGCTATACTGCCAAGAACGCCGCTTTCTTTGGATAAAGCATAGAACGGTTAAGCCAAAGCGAACGGGACGCCAGGGCGGCGTCCCGTTTGTGTTTGTGCAAAGTATAGAGCAAGCACTACCAGATGGTTGTCACGATCGACGAGCGAATCTTCTGGTCGCGGCTGACGACTGGAACTCCAAGGTGGAGTGCTGTTGCTGCTACAATCCGATCAGGCAGCTCTGGTACCTGCGCCCGCTCGATTTGTCGCATCGCTTACACAACAAATTGGTCAAGCGGTATTTCAACAAGTGTCGCATCTACTCGATTGAGTGCTATCAGAATTCGCTCGAAAGCGTCGGTACTGATTCTGCCTTTTTCGATCAGATAAACGACCTCAGCCAGCACCATCGAGGACATCGCGATCTGATCTCCGCTGGCATCGATCTCATCTAAGAGCGACTGCTCAGTGTTGGACAGGCGGGGATCGTTATAAAGATACCAAAGAATGGTATGAGTATCTACAACGACACGAATGGTCATACAGCGTTGCTCGGAAAGGTTGACCACATCTCGTGCTGAGCTTCGGTGATCTCAGCATCAGAAGGAGCGCGGCCTAAGTCAGACAGCAAGCCCCGGAGCGGCGTTCGATTAGACACGTCAGATGTAGGGTGAGAAAGCGTTTGCTCAATTGCTGGTGCGAGACGCATAACCAATCGGGCTTGATCTACGGGACGCAATCGTCGCGCTAAAGCCAAAACCTGATCAAGTGTTACTTCTGCCGCGTTCATAGCATCCTCGATCTTTATTGATGTTATCTGTTCGAGCGTATAGTGTACCTCAGATCATATGTTTGGCATAGATGTAGAATAGCGTATCCATGCTCTACTCCCGCATAGCTAGCGCCGCCATCCAGGCTCCGCGTTGACGCCGTGAGCCGATGTTCTATAATATACAGGCGCACAATTAAGACTCGATAGCGTACAAGCGTCGGCGCAGCGGCGACGGCGCTTCTTTTTCTATACCGAGGATGACCTATGACGTTGCTTCAACAGCTTCAGCAAGATCTCAAAGAGGCCATGCGCTCTAAGGAAGAGCCGCGCCTCACCACGATTCGCTCCCTGATCGCATCGATCAAAAACGAGGAGAGCGCCAAGCGCGCGCGGGAACGCACCGCCGTGCTCAACCAGCTCGCCAAGGAGCGCGGCGTCACCACAGAGGAGATTCCCTCAAGCGATCTGCCCGAGGGCCAGCCGCTGACCGACGAGGAGATGCTCAAGATCGTCAATCGGGAGGTCAAGCAGCGCCAGGATGCCGCCGAAGCGTTCCGCAACGCAGGTCGGGCGGAGCAGCAGGCGGCGGAAGAGGCCGAGATCGCGGTGCTCAAGGCGTATCTGCCGCAGCAGATGAGCGCGGACGAGCTGCGGCCACTGATCCAGGAGGTGATCGGCGAGGTCGGCGCAACCAGCAAGGCGGACATGAAGAAAGTGATGCCGGTTGTGATGCAGCGGTATAAAGATCGTGCCGATGGACGGACGCTCAATCAGTTAGTTCAAGAGCTGTTGAGCTAACACAAGGCTAAAGAGCTGTGTCCAACCGTCAACCGTGGCGCTATGTAAATGGCTCGCTCCGCAGCCAACGTCTGCAACGCTGGTTGCAGCGCTGGCTGCCGTCCCATGCGATTCGGCCGTGGCGCGGCACGACGAACCGCCGCGAAGAGCGCCAGCGTAAGCCGTTCATCACCATGACCACCTTTGGTCTGGCGCTGGGCGTCGTGCTGGGCGTGATTCTCGCGATGCCGATCTCAGAAACTGCCGGCCTGGTCCCGGGCGCGCCCAGCCCGGTCACGCTGCACGCGCCGCGCGCGCTGACCTATGAGAGCGATGTGCGAACCCGCTCCGCGCGAGACGAGGCGGCGAATAATCCAGCCAACATCCAGTTCCGCTCGGACCCCAACGTGCTTGAGCAGCAGCGCACCCAGATGTCGCAGGCGCTCGAAGCGATCACCCGTGTGCGCAACAACACGACGCTCAGGCCGGAAGAGCGGCTGGAAGCGCTCGGCACGCTGCCAACGCTGGCGCTGACCGACACGCTGGCGCTTCAGCTGAACGGCCTTGACGACGAGCGCTGGCAGATCATCACCGACGAGACGCGGCGGGTCTATGACGAGATCTGGCAGAATCACGACAGCGCGATCACGACCACCGATCTGCAAGCGATTCGTGAGCGCGAGCTGCCCTACGTCCAGGTCGCACCGACGCTCAATGCCGAGCAGCGCAGCCTGGTGCTCTACTTCGTCAACGCGTTTCTCAAGCCGAATCGCACCATCGATCAGGAGGCGACCGATCTGCGCCGCGACTCCGCCCGCGCTGCGGTCGAGCCGGTGATGGTCACGGTGATCAAAGGCGAGAACATCGTTCGTGAAGGCGACGTGGTTTCTGACGAAACCTACGAGAAGCTACAAGAGTTTGGCCTGGTCTTCGGCGCGGGCGGAACCGGCGCGCTGCTCCAGCAGTTTTTGCTGGGCCTGCTGGTCGCCTGGCTTTTCGCGATGTATCTGTACCGCTATCAGATCGATCTGTGGCGCAATCATCGCGGGCTGATCGTGATCGGCGCGGTGATCGCGGCGACGGTGCTGGCCGGGCGGCTGGTAGTGCCGCTGTGGGAGGGCGCGCCCTACGCGTTTCCGCTGGCGACGCTGGCGATCCTGCTGACGGTGCTGTTCAACGGCAGCATCGGCCTGCTGGCGATGCTCACGGTCGCGCCGCTGATCGGCTTGCAGACCGAGCAGAGCATTGGGCTCACGCTGACGCTGATGCTGGGCAGCGCCGCCGGTGTGTATGTCGCGCAGCGCGCCATGCGCAGCATCTCGTTTGTGTGGGTTGGCCTGGCGGTGGCGTTCTTCACGATGCTCGGCGCGATCGTCTTCTGGCTCGATCCGCTGGCCGAGTGGCCCGGCGCGCTGAATATTGTGCTTTTTAGTGTGCTCAACGGCGCGCAGGCGTCGGTGCTGGCGCTCGGTACGTACCATATTCTGGGCCGGCTGGCGAATGTAGTCACGCCACTCCAGCTGATGGAGCTGGCGCATCCGAATCATCCGCTGCTGCATCGCCTGATGCGGGAGGCGCCCGGCACCTATCATCACAGCATCGTGGTCTCGAATCTGGCCGAGGTTGCCGCCGAGAATATCGGAGCCGATCCGCTGCTGGCCCGTGTCGGCGCGTACTATCACGATGTCGGCAAGATTCTACGGCCGTATTTCTTTACCGATAACCAGCATGAGCGCGCCAACGTGCACGAGGTGCTCGATCCCAAGACCAGCGCCACGATCATTATCGATCATGTGCGCGAGGGCGCGAAGCTGGCGCGCGAGCACGGCCTGCCCGAGCAGGTTGTCGATTTCATCCCGCAGCATCACGGCACGAATCTGGTCTCGTTCTTCTACCAGCGCGCGCTGCAAGAAGACGGCGATACCGACATCGAGGAGTTTCGCTATCCTGGGCCGAAGCCGCAGACTCGCGAGGCCGGGATCATGATGCTGGCCGACGGCGTCGAGGCGACCGTGCGCGCGCGGGTTCAGAGCGGCAAGCTGCGCGCGGGCCGCCCCACCGACGACGAGCGCAGCCAGCGCGGCACCCAGTCGATCGCCGAGGTTGTCGAGCAGATCGTCAACGAGCGCTTGCAGTCGGGACAGCTCGACGAGTGCCCGCTGACGATGCGCGACATCGCGATCATCAAAGAATCGTTTATCAATACGCTGCAAGGCATCTACCATCCGCGCGTAGATTATCCTCAGCAGCCGGAACAGCATGTCGGCGCGCGCTAGCCGGCTGCCAGGGTGGAACATGGAGCAGGAGTACGCTACAGTTACGATCGAGGTTGACGAGCCCTACGCCGACGCGGTCGATACAGCGGCGCTGGAGCAGCTGGCCAATCATGTGCTGCGCGGCGAGAGCGTGGCCGGGCCGGTCGAGGTCAGCATCTGGATCACCAACGAGGACGAGCTGCACACGCTGAATCGTACCTATCGCAATGTGGACTCTTCGACCGATGTGCTGTCGTTCGGTCAGGAGGAGGACGACGACACGTTTTTTGTGTCGGCTCCCGACCAGCCGCGCTACATCGGCGATCTGGCGGTCTCGTATCCACACGCGGTGCGGCAGGCCGAGGAGTACAACCACTCGTTGCAGCGCGAGCTGAGCTACCTGGTGACGCATGGACTGCTGCATCTGCT
>DASWTQ010000713.1:0-12959 GCA_036402055.1 Herpetosiphonaceae bacterium | reverse complement strand
GCCATTTTTCACGATCCGCGTGCCGTTGCATCGTGGACACTGCATACATTCAACCTCCCGCTCATCCGCTGCACCAGGAGCCGGAAGGATACCATCACTACTCCTTCATGACCACCCTTTGTTCTTTCGTTTTCATGCTTCGACAAAGTTAGGGCTGTATGCTAGGATACCAGGCGTTGCGCCGACGAAGCGGTCGGCGGAGTGAGCGAGGAAATCGCAATGATGCGAAGTGCTGATCGATTACCACTGGCTACGTTGCCACAGCGCGTCTCGATCCGTGAGGTCGGGCCACGCGACGGGCTGCAAAACGAAGATGTGCTGCTGACGACGGAGCAGAAGATCGCCCTGATTAACTGCCTGTCGGACTCCGGCCTGCAATATATTGAAGTCGGCTCGTTCGTGCATCCCCGCGCCGTGCCGCAGATGGCCGATACCGCCGAGGTCTTCGCGCGGATCGAGCGCCATCCCAACATCGTCTACAGCGCGATCGCGCCGAACGTTCGCGGAGCCCAGCGCGCGATCGAGGCCGACGCCGACGCGATCCAGGTTTTTCTGAGCGCCTCCGAAAGCCATAACCAGAGCAACGTCAATATGAGCATCGCTCAGTCGCTGGCGCAGGCTGCCGAGATTGCGCAGCTTGTGCGCGGCGCCGGCAAAATGTTCGACGCCGTGCTGTCTGTGGTTTTCGGCTGTCCCTTCGAGGGCGAGGTGCCGATCGCGCGCGTGCTCGATCTGGCCGAGCAGCTGGTCGCGATGGGCGCGCAGCAGATCACGCTGGGCGACACAACCGGCATGGCGCATCCTCGGCTGGTGCAGGAGGTCTGCCTGGCCTTTGCCGAGCGCCTGCCCGACGTGCCGATCCGGCTGCATCCGCACAGCGCGCGCGGCGCCGGTCTGGCGAATGTGCTGGCGGCGCTTCAGGTCGGCGTGGATCGCTTCGACGCCAGCATCGGCGGCATCGGCGGCTGCCCATTCGCGCCGGGAGCGCCCGGCAACGTGTGCACCGAGGATATGGTGCATATGTTCCACGAGATGGGCGTCGCGACCGGCATCAAGCTGCCGAATGTGATCGCCTGCGCGCGCAGCCTGGAGCAGCTGCTCGGCCATGAGGTGCCCGGCCAGACGATCAAGGCCGGCATCTGCGGGCATCTTGGGGAGACGGGAGAACCAAGAACCAAGAACCAAGAACCTAGGATTGATTCTAGAGAGCTGGTTGGTTCTTAGGCAGGCCCTCACCCCCTTCGCTATCGCTCGTCCCCCTCTCCCACTGCCGTAGGCGAGGGGGAAACGGTGAAGCCTTGATATTCGTCCTTTTGTTCTCTGTTCTTTGTTCTTTGTTTGTTCCTTTGTTCTCTTGTTCCCTTGTTCGTCCTTTTTGGTTCTAGGTTCTTAGTTCTAGGTTCTTGCATATATGCCAATCATCCAATCGCACATCGATACACGCGGCGAAGAGTTTAAGCGCAACGCCGAACATAACGAGGGCCTGGCGCGTGAGCTACGTGAGCGGCTGGCGGAGGCGCGCGAGGGCGGCAAGGCCGAGGCCCGCGCCAAGCACGAGTCGCGGGGCAAGCTCTTTGTGCGCGAGCGCATCGAGCGGCTGATCGATCCCGACACCGCGTTTCTGGAGCTGTCGCCGCTGGCCGCTGACGACGTGTACGAGGACGACGTTCCGGCCGCCGGCATCGTGACGGGCGTTGGCCGTGTCACGGGCCAGGAGGTCATGATCGTCGCCAACGACGCGACCGTCAAGGGCGGCACCTACTATCCGCTGACGGTCAAGAAGCATCTGCGGGCGCAGGAGATCGCGCAGCAGAACTTTCTACCCTGCGTTTATCTCGTGGACAGCGGCGGCGCTTTCCTGCCGATGCAGGCCGACGTGTTCCCGGATCGCGAGCACTTCGGGCGGATCTTCTTCAATCAGGCGCAGATGTCGGCGCTCAAGATTCCGCAGATCGCGGCGGTGATGGGCTCGTGTACCGCCGGCGGCGCGTACGTTCCCGCCATGAGCGACGAGGTCGTGATCGTCAAGGGCAACGGCACGATCTTTCTGGGCGGGCCGCCGCTGGTCAAAGCCGCCACCGGCGAGGAAGTGACCGCCGAGGAGCTTGGCGGCGCGGATGTTCACACGCGGCTGTCGGGTGTGGCCGACTACTTCGCCGAGAACGACGAGCACGCGCTGGCGCTGGTCCGGCAGATCGTCTCGAATCTCAATCGCCGCAAGCCGCAGCCGTGGACACTCACGACGCCCGAGGAGCCGCGCTACGATCCGCGTGAGCTGTACGGCATCCTGCCCCTCGATACGCGCAAGCAGTACGATGTGCGCGAGGTGATCGCCCGCATCGTGGACGGCTCGCGGCTGGACGAGTTCAAAGCGCGCTACGGCACGACGCTGGTCTGCGGCTTTGCGCACATCATGGGCATGCCGATCGGCATTCTGGCCAACAACGGTATTCTCTTCTCCGAGAGCGCGCTCAAAGGCACGCACTTTATCGAGCTGTGCGCCAGCCGGGGCATTCCGCTGCTCTTTCTGCAAAACATCACCGGCTTTATGGTTGGCAAGGAGTATGAGAACGGCGGCATTGCCAAGGATGGCGCCAAGCTGGTGATGGCGGTCTCCAACGCGCAGGTGCCCAAGTTCACGGTGATGATCGGCGGCTCGTTTGGCGCTGGCAACTATGGCATGGCGGGCCGCGCGTTCAGCCCGCGTCTGCTGTGGATGTGGCCTAACAGCCGGATCTCGGTGATGGGCGGCGCACAGGCGGCCAATGTGCTGCTCACGGTTCGCCGCGACGGGCTGCGCGCCAGGGGTAAGGATATGACATCCGAGGAGCAGCAGCAGTTTATGCAGCCGATCCTCGACAAGTACGAGGCTGAGGGCAATCCGTACTACTCCACGGCGCGGCTGTGGGACGACGGCATTCTCGATCCGGTCGATACACGCATGGCGCTGGCGCTGGGTCTGTCGATGGTGGCCAACGCGCCGAGCGAGCCGACGCAGTACGGTGTGTTCCGCATGTAGCCGAGGCAGATCGGAGGTTGAGCGATGCAGGTTGTGGTAGAAACCGAGCGGCTGATCCTGCGCACACATTCGATGGCGGATCTCGACGCGCTGCACACGCTGACCAGTCATCCCGATGTGTGGCAGTTCGATCCTGGTCATCAGCGCACAATCGAGGAGTCGCGGGCGCTGCTGGTCTGGCGCATGATGGAGTACGAGCGGCGCGGGATCGGGCGGCTGGCGGTGGTGCTCAAAGCTACGGGCCAGCTGATCGGCTACTGCGGGCTACAGCTCTGCCTGCTCGAAGACTGCTACACGTTGAACACGCCCGAGATCGAGTTTTTTTATGGGCTATCACGCAGCCACTGGGGCCAGGGCATCATCACCGAGGCCGGCCAGGCGCTGATCGGCTATGGCTTCGAAGAGCATAAGCTCAAGCGGATCATGTCCAGCGCGGACAGCGGCAACCAGCGTTCAATCAATGTAATGCGCCGCGTCGGTATGCGCGTCGAGACCTGTCCCTGCGATCCGGCCTGGGTCATCGGCTGGATCGATAATCCGAGACAATGATGTACACATATCTTTCTCTGACACACGACGGCCCGGTCGCGACGGTCACGCTGAGCCGGCCCGAGATTCATAACGCTTTCGATCCGCAGATGATCTCCGAGCTGCACGGCTGTTTCGAGCAGCTGGCGACCGACGACGGCGTGCGCGTGGTGGTGCTGACCGGCGCGGGCCAGTCGTTTTGCGCGGGTGCCGATCTGAGCTGGATGCGCGCCACGCTGGACTACACGCGGCCCGACAATATTTCCGATGCAGCGCGCATGGCCGCGATGTACGAGACGATCAACACGCTGCCCAAGCCCGTGATCGGGCGCATCAACGGCGCGGCGGTCGGCGGGGGCGTGGGGCTGGTCGCCTGCTGCGACATTGCGATCGCCGTCGAGAGCGCGAAGTTCGGCTTCAGCGAGGTCAAGCTCGGCATCGTGCCCGGCGTGATCGCGCGCTACGTGGTGCCCAAGATCGGCGCGAGCCATGCGCGAGCGCTCTTTGTCTCCGGGCAGCGCTTCGACGCGGCTCACGCGCAGCGGATCGGCCTGATCCATGAGCTGGTGCCAGCGGAGCAACTCGACGCGGCCGTGCACAAAACGATCGCGGATCTGCTGACCAGCGGCCCCGAGGCGATCGGACGTGCCAAGCAGCTGGTGCATGCGGTCGCCACGCTGCCCTACGAGGAGATGCTGCGCGCCACCGTCGAGGCGATCGCCAACGCCCGCATCAGCGCCGAGGGCCAGGAAGGGCTGCGCGCCTTTTTGGAGAAGCGCAAGCCTAGCTGGATTGAGCAGGATACATCGAAGTAATGCGCCGCAAGGCCGGGGGTTTGGGGGCGTCCCCCAAACTCTTTCGGTTTCTCGCAAAAGATGTTTGAGCCTGCATACTAGCGCCGCAAGGCCGGAGGTTTGGGGGCGTCCCCCAAACATGCTTCGATCTCTGACAAAGGTTGTTTGAGTCTGCATCTATGCCATATTTCAACAAAATTTTGATCGCCAATCGCGGCGAGATCGCCGTTCGTCTGATTCGCGCCTGCCAGGAGCTGGGCATTCGTACCGTCGCGGTCTACTCCGAGGCCGATCGCCAGGCGCTGCATGTGCGGCTGGCCGACGAGGCGTATCTGATCGGTCCCGCGCCCGCCGCCGAGAGCTACCTGCGCGCCGACAAGATCGTCGCCGTCGCCAGGGAGTGCGGCGCTGAGGCGGTTCATCCCGGCTACGGCTTTTTGTCGGAGCGGGCGCATTTCGCGCAGGCTTGTGCCGAGGCCGGCGTCGTCTTTATCGGCCCGCCCGTCGACGCGATCGAGCGCATGGGCTCTAAGATCGAGTCCAAGCGGCTGGCGATCGCGCATGATGTGCCGGTAGTTCCCGGCTACGACGGCGCAGATCAGGCGAGCGCGACGCTTCAGGCCGAGGCCGAGCGCATCGGCTATCCGCTGCTGATCAAGGCCAGCGCGGGCGGCGGCGGCAAAGGTATGCGCTCGGTGCACGAGGCGGCAGAGTTTGTCGCGGCGCTGGAAGGCGCCAAGCGCGAGGCCAAGGCGGCCTTCGGCGACGACGCGGTGCTGCTCGAAAAGCTGATCCTGCGGCCGCGTCACGTCGAGATCCAGGTGCTGGCCGACGCGCACGGCAACACGATCTATCTCGGCGAGCGCGAGTGTTCGATCCAGCGACGGCACCAGAAGATCGTCGAGGAAAGCCCATCGGTGGCGCTCACGCCTGAGCTGCGGGCGCGCATGGGCGCGGCGGCGGTGCGTGTGGCCGAGGCGGTCGGCTACCGCAACGCGGGCACTGTCGAGTTTATGCTCGACGAAGACGGGCAGTTTTATTTTCTGGAGATGAACACGCGGCTTCAGGTCGAGCATCCGGTCACGGAGCTGGTCACCGGGCTGGATCTCGTGCATCTTCAGCTGGCAGTCGCCGCCGGAGAGCCGCTGCCGCTCACGCAGAGCGATGTTTCGTTGCGCGGCCATGCGATCGAGGTGCGCATCTACGCCGAAGATCCGGTCACGATGCTGCCCTCGGTGGGTCGGGTCGCGCTCTTCGCTCCACCAGAAGGACCGGGCATTCGCAACGATGCCGGGCTGGCGACCGGCGACGAGGTCAGCGTCAACTACGATCCGATGCTGGCCAAGCTGATCGTGAGCGCGCCCACGCGTGCCGCCGCGATCCAGCGGTTGAGCCGCGCCCTGGACGACTTCGCGGTGCTGGGCATTACCTCGAATATTCCGCTGCTCCAGGCGATCGCCGAGCATCCGGCCTTTGCCGAGGGCGCGACGACTACCGATTTCTTGCAGACGCACGCGGTCGGCGAGGCACTGCGACAGCCCGATGCGCTGCCTCAAGAAGTGCTGTACGCGGCGGCTATAGGCGATCTGCTCCATCGCTCGGGCGCAGAAAGCGATCCCTGGGCTGTTGCGTGGCGGGCGGGTGGCGCAGACCGGCGGCTGGTCTATCGTTTCGGCGAGCAGCAGCATGTGATGCTGGCCGCGCAGCGCGGCGATCGGACGTGGCGGCTGGCTGTGGATGGCACGGCGCGTGAGGTAACAGTTGTCGCGGCGCGCGATCATGCGCTTACACTGGCCTTCGACAACACGCAGTCGCGGCTGCATGTCGCGCCCGTGGACGACGCGGTGCTGGTCGGCTGGCGCGGCAGGAGCTACCGGCTGCAAAAGGTTCAGGCGCTGAGCGTCGACGCGCTGAGCAGCATCCAGTCGGGCGTGGCCGGCCATACCAGTCTTGAGGCGCCGATGCCAGGCACGATCATCAAGGTGCTGGTCAAGGCCGGCGATCACGTCACGGCCAATCAGCCGCTGCTCGTCATGGAAGCGATGAAGATGGAGCATACGATCGTCGCGCCGTATGCGGGCGTGGTGGGCGAGGTGCCGTTTGCCGCAGGGCAGCTGGTGAGCGGCGGCGCGACCCTGATCGAGCTGGATGCCGAAGAAGCTTAATCTACAAGCCGCATCTGAATCCAAAAGACCAGCGAGGCGTCGTTATGATGCCTCGCTGACTCATTGCCGCGCCCGGTAAATCGATGCGCCGGTCTAGTTCTGTAGCTGTGAGCGTCGCACGGTACGCGACGTGACGGTCACGCCAGGGCCATTGATGCTTGAGCTTTTCTGCGGATTCTTGATGATCTGGAACGTGACGCTCGGATCGGCCAGCGTCAGGTCGAAGTTGAGAATGGCAAAGCCAAACTCTTCTTGCTCGCCTGCCACTCCGATTCCGGAGGATGTTACTTCCCACAGCGGATAGCCGCTCGACAGCGTCCGCTGCGTAAGCTGGCTGCGATGGATGTCGCCGGTGATGAACAGCACGCCTTTGATGTTATTGTTGACGATGAAGTTGAAGAGCTGCTGTCGCTGGGCTCCCCAGCACTCGCTGTTCAGCGTCGAGCCGTTCGCGATCACTTTAAACGTTGCCCGCGAGGCCAGCAGCTGGCTCTTCAGCCACTCGAACTGCGGATTGCCGTACATGTGCGGCGCGTAGCCGGGCGGCATGTTTTGGGGGCAGTCGCGGCCCCAGCGATCATCCATCATAAAGAAGTCGACGCCGCCGGTGCCATTGGCGGCGCCCCAGTTGAACGTGTGGTAGATTCCGTCGCCGGCAAACGGAGGATGCGCCCACAGATCGTCGAAGGCTGCGCGCGCCACGTCTTTTTGAGCGAAGGTCGTATCTTCGTCGTTTGGCCCGTAGTCGTGATCGTCCCAGATGGAGTAGGTCGGGAAGCGGCGGTAGACCGAGGCAAACTCCGGCACCTGGCGCTGCTGCATATACTTGAACCAGTAGTGCTCCTTGGTCGGCGGATTCTGCGTGGTGTACATGTTGTCGCCCAGCAGCACATGCAGATTAGGCTGTCCATTATCAAGCTGCTCACGCATGATGCTGAACGAAGGCTGGCTGGGCTGCTTCTCGCCATTCATGCAGGAAGAAACGCCGACTTTGAAGCGTGCCGGCGCGTCCGGCTCGGTCATAAACGAGCTGCCGCCGCGCTCGCCTGTCAGGCCGGAAGCAAAGATCCGATAGTCGTACTGGGTAGCCGGCGCCAATCCTCCAATCTCCGCCTTCCACGAGCGATAACCGCCGCCCGTTCCGCTCTTGGTCATCTCGACCGACGACAGCCAGCACGTGCCACAGGCGCTGGCGAGTCTGACCCGCACTGTCAACGTTTCGCTCGCATCGTCGCCAAAGGTTGCGTTTGTTCCCGCCCAGATGCTGGCGCCGGTTTTCCAGGTTCGGCCGACCATCGGGCTGGTTTGCAGCGGCGTCTCGACGGCACGCGCTGTCTCGCCCGGAGCAAGTGTCGCTCCGAGTGCCAGCAGAACGAAGAGCACGGTAAGAACGCGAGTCTTCCGCATGGTTGTACCTCCTTAGATGATTACGAAAACCTCCGGTTGTTTTAGGCGGTTTCTTCATCCGAGGTGTACTTTATACGGAGACGCTAAACACCTCCTGAATAAAAGAGGTGTTTATCTGTAAAATTTTCTTAATGTTTTTGTACCCCACGAGCTGTACCCCTGGACCGCTGAACGTTTCCCTGCGGCCCTGGCTCATTGCAAGGCTTCCATGTATAGCGTGCTTACTTCGAGGATCGCTGTGAGCGCTGCTTGTGGCGAAACATGCCGCGCATGTCGTCGCGCAGCTCGCCAAGGTAGAGCCGCAGCGCCAGAGCCAGATTGCGCTCGCTGTAGGCCGCGCCCTGACCGCCCTTGGCATCCACCAGGAAGAATCGCAGCAGCAAAATACCGATCGCGCCGAGCATCAGGTGCAGGATCGGCAGGTCCATGAACAGCAGCGGCGGCAGATAATCCCACAGCAGATGCAGCACGACCGAGCAGACAAAGGCGATCAGGACGTTGCTGTTGAGCGGAAAGTAGCCCTTGGCGTACTCGCGCCACATGGCAGCAGCGATGATCGCGGTCCAGGTGCCGTGGCCCAGCGGAGCCAGCAGCGCCCGTAGCCGGATGATGTCATGCATCGCCGCCAGGCCGCCGTCGCCGACCAGCGTATTGAAGGCGTAGCCCATGCTCTCGAACGCCGCAAAGCCCATTCCGGCCGCCGCGCCCAGCACGATACCGTGCATCATCGTGGGGTAGCGCTGCCGTGCCTGGAGCAGAAACGGCACGCAGACCATCAGCTTGGCCAGCTCCTCGCTCAGGCTGACGATGCTGGCGTTCAAAAAGGTCAACTGCCCGAAGATGCCCTCGCCGTTCGACGTGATCAGCCGCGCCTCAAGCAGCGTCGCCGTCATCGAGCCGACCACGCCGCCGAAGAAGAAGATCAGCGCGATCTTCGACAGCGGCACATCGTAGAGCGTGCCGTCCTCGTACAGATAGGCGATATAGACGATCGGGATCAGAAACGTGCCGATCATCAGCAGCTGCGGCAGCAGAATCGCGTTCTGCGTGCTGATCGTGACCGTGTTCAGCGCCAGGTACAGCGCGACGCCGATCAGCAGGATCTTCCACCACCAGCGCTGCCACTGCGAGACGACCATCGATTTGCCCATGTTGGCGACCAGCGCCGCGACCTCCGCCGCCGACAGCGACGGCTCGACGGTCGGCATGATCGTGCGGCGATCGATTACCACGGTCGGCGCGTCGTGGATCGAGGGCACGCCGCCGGCCGGCAGACGAGTAGGATCAATGGCGACCGGGGTAGGACGCGTTGTTGCGAGCGCCTGGCCACAAATCGGGCAAAACCGGGCTGATGCGACCACGGTCGCGCCACATTGGGTACACTGCATCGCTCTTCCGCTCCTTGTAAATGCTCTGCTTGCTTGGATTATACGTCGCGAGGCTACTAATGATACTGAGTCGATCCGGCTTTGTCTAGGAAGGACGAGAAGGGAGAACCAAGAACCTAGAACCAAGAACCAAACGAAAGAACAACAGAACAAAGAACAGCGGGCGAACCCAGACCGGGTACCAGGCGCAGAGAGTACTCGGCGAAGCCAGAACCAAAGGACGATGTACCTGAAATAAATTTTTACAGCTGGAACAGCCGAATCCGCGTAGGGGCGTGATTTATCACGCCCTGGGCTCAGGTTTACCAGACATATTTTAGTGATTTCGACAATCTTTTTCGACAGAATCTTCCCCCTCTCCTATGGCAATGGGAGAGGGGGCCAGGGGGTGAGGGCCTGGCCAAGAACCCTTGTTTCCTTGTTCTTTTATTTGCCTGCCTGGCCTGCATGTTGCTGCTTACCGGCAGACGCAAGGAGCAGATCGATGGAAATATGGGAAATCTGGTATCCGAACGCCGCCGCCGATGGCCTGCTGATCGCGCGGGGCAAGCTCGACCCGACCGAGGTGCTCTGGCTGCATGCCGCGCCCGATGCGCTGCGGGCCGAGGTGCGCACCATGGACGGCGAGCGGCGCGCGTTCGGCGATCAGCTCAAGGCCACCGGCGAATTTCCGATGACGCGCCTCTCGCGTCACGACGACTCGATCCGGCGCGAAGATCGCTGGCCGACGCAGGACGATGTCGGCTCCCTGGTGATCTTGCCCGGTGGCGAGGTCGGGCGACTAACGGCCTGGTGGAACGCCGACGACGGCCAGGAGTGGCGCTGGTCGGTCGAGTTCTACAATCATCGCTGAGCCGCAAGTAGATCGATAGATCGTGGGCATGACGCGGCACAGATTGTGCTATAGCGATAGCGCTTCGTATTTGTAACAAAGGCACAATCTAGTATGACCCAACAATCTACTCCTGCCGTCGAGGATGCGCCGGACGGTACCACTCCTGGTGCGTTCGATCGCGGCGACGGCTCAACGATCTTCGCCCTGTACGCTCCCGGCAAGCAGTCGATCCATCTGATCGGCGACTTCAACGATTGGCAACCGGACGCCGATCCGCTCAACGTGACCGAGGCCGGCCTCTGGTGGATCGCCAGGCAGCTTGAGCCGGGCCAGTATCACTATAAATTCGTCGTGGACGGCAGCACCGAGATCGCCGATCCCTACGCCCGGCGCTTGTCTGAGGACGGCACGCCGCTGGTCGTGGTCGGCGGCGAGCCCTACAGCTGGGGCGATAGCGGCTGGGATCGGCCGCCCTTCAGCGATCTGGTGATCTACGAGCTGCATATCGGCGACTTCAGCGCGCCCTACACCTACCGCAGCGTGACCGACAAGCTGCCCTACCTGCGCGACCTGGGCATCAACGCGATCGAGCTGCTGCCGGTCTTTGGCTTCGGCGGCAAACCCGGCTGGGGCTACGATCCGCTCTTTTTCTTCGCCCCCGAGCAGACCTACGGCTCGCCCGAGGATCTCAAGGAGCTGATCGACCAGGCACACCAGCACGGCATCGCGGTGATCCTGGATGTAGTTTTCGCGCATACCTCGCAGGATCACGCCTTCAACAAGCTGTATCCCTACGATCAAAGCCCGTGGTACGGCGAAAATAACATGTCGGAGCAGAACCAGTTTGGCTTTCCCAAGTTCGATCACACGCGGCCGGCGACCAAAGATTTTATGCGCGATGTTCAAAATTACTGGATCAACGAGTATCACATCGACGGCTTCCGCTACGATTACACGCGCGGCATCGGCTACAACATGCAGGATGGCGTCAGCTATCTGGCCTTCAGCGCGCGTCAGGCGATGCCCAATCTGTACCTGATCGCCGAGGAAAGCCCGGAAAAGCCCGAGATTGTGCGCGACAACAATCTGAACGGCGCGTGGCACGTGCGTTTCAACTACATCGCCAAGGCGCTGCTGCGCGAAGGCCAGTACCTGGATTGGGACTGGGACAACGCCGATCAGTGGCCCGCGCTGTGGGATGCTAAACAGCAGGGCTACAGCGATCCGTCGCAGATGGTCAACTACTTCGAAAGCCACGACGAGTCGCGGGCGATCTTCGAGGTGCTCACCGTCGAGGGCCAGACCGAGGAGGCCGCGCGCTACAAGTCGGCGCTCGGCGCGACGCTGCTCATGACCGTGCCCGGCGTGCCGATGCTGCTGCACGGCCAGGAGTGGGGCGAAAATACCGAAAAAACATCGAGCCACAATCCGCTGCACTGGGAGCTGCTCGACACCGACGGCGGGCTGGGGCTGAAAACGCTCTATCAGGCGGTGATCGGCACGCGGCGTGATCACCCGGCGCTGCGCGGCCCCAACATCGCGATCGATCACTGTTCGGCGGAGCACAAAACGCTGGTCTTTCATCGCTGGAACGACGAGGGCGATGTGGTGGTGGTCGGGCTGAATTTCTGCCCCGCCGACCAGCAGATCGAGGTGGAGTTTCCCGGCTCTGGCCGCTGGCGCGACGTGCTCTCCGGCCAGGAGTTCGACATTGACGGCGGCTACGTGCTGCATCTGGGGCCGTCGCAGGGCCGCGTGATGGTCAAGCTCTAGCCTACGAGGGTCGGTAGAATGTCTGCTATAATGTCGGGCATTGCATCCCCCGGCTGTGCTGCATAAAGGTGCCTCATGCCCAAGACGATATTTATCATTGACGACGACGTAAGCCTTCAGACGGTGCTGGAGATTACGTTGAAGCAGGCAGGCTACCACGTGGAATTAGCCTCGGACGGCGAGGAAGGTCTTGAGCGGCTTGATAGCATTCAGCCCGATGTGGTCATCTCCGATGTGATGATGCCCCACGTCGACGGCGTGCAGTTTTTTCGCCAGATTCAGGAGCGCCTGAGCTACACGGGCGTGCCGATCATTATCATGACGGCCTTAAGTCGCAAGCCCTGGTTTGCGGATCTTGAGGCCGAAGGCGCCGTCATTGTACACAAGCCGTTCAACGTCGAGCGCTTGGTCTCGCTGATCGATATGTACGTCGCCGATTAGGCTTATTGTAGCTGTTCTTGCATCCCATGGCAGGGCGTGATGTATCACGCCCTGTGTTCTTTTGTAACCTACTTGAACGCGTCGAAGCGTGGCTTGAGCGCGGCGTAGGTGTCGTCGATCGCCTCCGGGATCAGCTTCACGCCGCCGATCAGCGGCATAAAGTTGGTGTCGCCGTTCCAGCGCGGCACGATATGCAGATGCAGATGCTGATCCACGCCAGCGCCGCTGACTCGGCCCAGGTTCATGCCCAGATTAAAGCCGTGCGGCTGCATCTCAGCCTGTAACACCGCCGTGCAGCGCTGGCTGAGCGCCATTATCTCCGTCGCGACCGCAGCTTCGAGATTCGCAAAATCTGCGGTGTGCGCGTATGGCGCGACCATTAGATGGCCCGGATTGTACGGGTATAGATTCATCAGCACATACGCGTGCTCGCCGCGATACAGCACCAGCTTCTCGGCGTCGCTGTTGGCCTGATGCGCCACACACAGCACGCAGCCCTCGTGCTCGTCGCCGCTGCTGCTCTTGATGTATTGACTGCGCCACGGCGTCCACTTAATCTCCATGCCTGCTCCTTGGTTGGCTTGATTGCGCTCAGAGTGTAGCATTGTT
>DASWTQ010000712.1:0-14335 GCA_036402055.1 Herpetosiphonaceae bacterium | reverse complement strand
GCATCACTTCCTGGATGAGCGCCCGTGTACGGATTGCCAGATCGCGTACTTCCGGGGTGCAGCCTTCCAGAATTTCATTAAATCCATCGCTCATACGTGTTCCTTCTTCCTGTTCTGGTCAGAGCTAATGCCTAACAATGTGATGGTCAAATGCAGTTTAAGTATAGCATACGCCAAGCTAACGACCACCACACCGTGACCTCCCGCACCATGAAATCATTGGCTCATCGCATCCAGCGATGCCGGGGAGTGCTCTTCGTACATCCAGGCCGGGCGTTGAGCGAGATGGAAACGGTTACCATCAGGATCAGAAAACCAGGTTTCTAGACCGCCCCATGCCTGTTGAACCGGCTCGGACTCGCATTCCACGCCATGCGCGCACAGCTCAGCGTAGGTTTTGTGAATGTCGTTTGTCAACAGCACGATCCCGGTGAACGCGCCAACTCGTTGGGCTAGCTCTTCCGCGCGCTCGCCGCCGATGTCTGGATGAAAAAGGATCAGCTCTGTTCCTCCCTTGTGGGGAGCCACCGCGATCCAGCGCAGCGACCGGCCGATGGGAATATCCATGACCACCTCGAAGCCAAGGGTATCACGGTAAAAGGCCAGGGCACGCTCTTGATCCGTAACAAAAATTGGTACGCTTCCCAGGCGATCAATCATCGTTTTCTCCTGATGCAGCTAGCGCTTACATGCCGGTTGTAGCAGTTACAATCCGTCCAGTTTCCACCAACGCGATCTATGGTTGTTATCGTTTATGCCTGCGCATATTGTGCGGCGACAAGCTCTCGCGCCTGCTGCAAGGCATTGATCCAGGCTGTACAGAAGCGCTTTCGCTCCATGCGCTGGACATCGCCGTTTTCGCTGATATGCTCCCAGCCCCCATGACTCACCGTCAGCAGCGAGCCGTCGCGGTAAGACTTAATCTCCAGCTCACATGTTGTCGCCTGGAGCCAGGTAGGCCGGCGCAGATTGAAGCGCACCCGGGTTGGCGACAGCCAGTCGAGATCTGTTGTTTCGATTGCATCCTCGTGGTCAGGGTCGCGCAGAGTAGCTGTATCACCTGCTGCTGCATTGAGATCGACGAACGCAAGCCAGGCCGCCTGCTGATCAGACCTAAAGAGCGTCTGCGCTAGCTGTTCAGGCTGATCGGCAAGCTCGATGCTCGCATCGATGTCGCGCCGCCAATCGTAGCGGGCATACTGCTTGTGGTGGACATACTGCTCCAGGCGATACGCGAAATCGCCCCAGCCTTCGCGCAAGTTGACAGCTTCCTCGTAGGTTCGGCCAGGCTCAATGTCGGTGATGGTGAGCACACAACCTAGCTCTCCCTCGCGGGGAACAACACGCCAGGTGATGTGATTGATCGGCCCGATGCCAAGAAAGCGCCAGGTATAGGACACTTGATGTGGTGCTTCAACCTGAATATCCGCGATCGAAAAAAAATCGCCATCGCCAAAATCGAGGCGCGCTGTGCTGCCAGGCGTAAGAGCCGGAGTTAGATCGCCGAACCAGCAGCCAACTGACGCCGGTTCGGTAATAGCTTGCCACACGCTATCCGCCGGTACGCCAAACGCTCTGACGATCGCAACCGTACTACGCGGCGCTTTCAGCTCTGCCATGGATTGCGTATTCGATACCGTCATAGTAACTATTCCCTTTCATCCGGCTTACTGCATAGAAGCAGCCGTCACCTACACCACCCTTTTGCTTGTTGGAGCCTGAAAGCCTCAATGGAGCAGCAATAGGTTTCCTATGTAAGTGCCGGATAGTATTGCTATAGCAGAAAATGCAGTCCCAGGCTTCTTTTAGATTGCGGTTTTAAGCGGGTTAATCATAGCTGCGTCTCGGGATTGGCCCAGCTTCCAGCACATACAAGCCGGCATTCGAGCCCGAAGCTGATACAGGGGAGAGATTGTGTGGAAAATGAGCAAATTCTAAGAAGACCTGGATCGCGTTTATCCCTATGATCCAGATCAATCAAGGAATCCGTCCGTAGTATTGAAGGGAGCAGCACAATGGCTGTAAGTAACCAATCAACACAGTATGCGTATGGCCCTCGTGTCGATCGTTCAAGCATACCAAGCCTGTATCCGCCTCAGACACTCAAGCCGTACACCCCGCCGCCGACCGGCATCGACAACCTCGGGATCAAGTCAACCGATACGTTTGTGATCGTTGGAGTTGGCGAAGTTGTCGTCAATTTCAAGGGCTTTGTGCGGGTCGCTCGCTCCGAACCAACCAGCACCGATTGGAACACCTCCTGTGTGTATACCAATATGTTCGAGATGTGTATGCGCGGTCAGTCGGAGGAGATTGGCGAGGTTATCGTCACGTTGAACCCAGATTTCTTATCCACCGGACAGCTCAACACTCCCTTCGGTGATGAGGAGCTGGAGAACCCGTCCAAGGCATGCCGCATGGCGGTCGGCGCGTTTTTCAGCGTACCCCGGCTCGGAAAAGTTCTGTTCAACAAAGAGCCGCTGATTCTGACAATCGACGATGTCAAGACCATTCCGCCGGCAGGTAATCCCGGCGCGGGGCTCATCCACCGCATGCTGCCGCTGTTCGATCGGGAAGATCCAGAGGGCACAGCCGTTGCCTACCTGACTGCGCTGAAGTTCGCGATGGGTACCTACATCACCGAAGAGGAAATCCAGGCGATCAAGGATGGCTATCATCCCGCATAAATCCTGGACCCACTCGAACCGTTTCTGCTCAGTCGATCATGAGCACCAGCGCTGGTGCTCATGATTTGTTGTGAGAAACCGCGATCGTGGAGCCGATGGGCTGCTGAGCATCGCTCCTGGGAGGGAGATCTGAGATGGAAGATCAGTCACTGCATCTGCTCCAGCGCTTGCTTACGGCGGCCGCGCCCTCTGGCCACGAGTCGGCTGCGGCTCAGGTCTGGCTTGCCGCCGCGCAATCGTTTGCGGATCGTGTGCACGTCGATGTGTATGGTAGCGCGTACGCATGGCTGCAAGGTGGATCGCTGCGGGTGTTGCTCAGCGGACATATCGACGAGATCGGGCTGATGATCAGCTACATCGACGATGCAGGCTATATCGCGGTTGATAGCATCGGCAGGTGGGATGCGCAGGTGCTGGTTGGGCAGCGCGTGCGTATCCTTGGGCGGCAAGGTGAGCTGGTTGGTGTGGTCGGCAAGCCGCCGATTCAACTACTGCGACCTGAAGATCGCGGCCGGGCCAGTACGCTGGAAGAATTATGGCTTGACATCGGGGCGCGCAGCCGTGAGGAGGCCGAGGCGCTTGTTCGGATCGGCGATGTTGCGGTGATCGATGCGCCGCTGCATGAGCTGCTGGCCCGGCGAATCGTTGCGCGCAGCAGCGACAATCGCGTTGGTGCGTTCGTGGTGCTGGAAGCGCTGCGGCTGCTTGCCCGCGAGCGCGCCGACGTGACAGTTGCCGCCGTGGCTACAAGCCAGGAAGAAACGACGCACGCCGGTGCTTCCATGGCGACGTTTCACGTGGAGCCGCACATCTCGCTCGTGGTGGATGTGACCTTCTCCTCGGACTCGCCCGGAGCCGACAAGAAGATGCTGGGCAATGTCCAGCTTGGTGGTGGTCCGGTTCTGTCGCGCGGAGGAGCGAATAGTCCGGTGATCTACGATCTGCTGGTTGCGGCGGCCGAGCAGCAAGGGATTCCCTACAGCGTTCAGGTAACTCCCCACGATACAGGCACCGACGCGGATGTGACATACCTGTCGCGCAGTGGCGTCGCGACGGCGCTGATCGGCATTCCAAGCCGGTATATGCATTCTCCCAACACGATGGTCGATCTGGACGATCTGACCTATACGATAAAGCTGATCGTCGCGTTCGTGCGCATGCTCTCAAACAATCTCGATCTTTGTCCCTACCAGGTGGGCACTCCTCCAGCAATTGAACAGCCTGCATTTGCTGCTCAGTGACAAAGTGGGCAAATCTAAAGAAGAATTGGCGCGCGGTTCCCGCTATGATGGGACGCAGTGTGGTCATTGCTTGTGTGGCAAGCGTGGATTTGCCTGGGCGGAGCCTGAGATCGCCTGCTGCACGATTTTGTGTGCGGCGAGCAGCGTGTGCCGAGCCTCGGCGACCGTTTTCGACAGCCTTGGCACAAGGCGAGAGGATGAGCTATGTCTGAGTTTGCAGCCGGCTCCAGTGAGGTGTCAGAGCGGACCAATGGAAAACCGCTCCTCGGCCAGCACGACTGGCCGAACTTTACCAGCTTAGAGCATCCCGATCAAACGCTTCCGCTCCTGCATATGCCGGGTGCATGGCCGGTAGCTCGGGATCGTTGGGAGCGACTGGTGACGACGATTCATATACCCGCCACTCCCGAGGACATCTGGCGCGCCTTAATCGATCCACAGGCGCTTAAGCTCTGGCTGGCTGTGTGTCACGGCTCGCTTGAGCAGCGCGAGGCCGATTGGATGCTGGATTTTGAAGACGGCGAGTTTTTCCTGGGCCGCTCTACGGTCGTGGAACCTGGCGCTCAGCTCCAGTATTTGTGGCGCTGGCTCGGGATCGGGCAGGCAACGTCAGTAACCTGGCGCATCGATGGCACGCCCGGCGGCAGCCAGGTAACGGTGACCGAGGAGGCGATCAACCCGCCCTGGGATTGGCAAACCTGGAACGGCGGCGGCTGGCCAGGTATTTTAGAGCAGCTGGCCTCGTTTCTCAGAACCGGCACCAGCTGGCGCTGGCCGTGGCGACGTATGGGACCGTATGCGCAGGTCGAGCTGCCGGTCTCGATCTATGAAGCCTGGGATCAGCTTTCCAGCCCATCCGGGCTGCGCTTCTGGCTCCAGGTGATGCAGGGCGATTTGCTGCCCGACCACTCAATCACGATCTTGATGGGCGATGCCAGCGGCAAGATCGAGATGATTCCGCGTGAGATCGTGCCGCCCGGCCAGGTTGCGCCGTCATTCCTGCCGTACATCAACTTCTCGCTCACGCGGCCGGTTTGGAATACCGAGCTGGGCGGCAGAATCTGGATCGAGCCGGCCGGCTGGGGACGCAGTATCTGCCAGGTTGTGCACTACAACTGGGAGAATCTGCCGCCTGAGCTACAGCTGTCGGAGCGGCGCATCGTCGCGAGCTTCTGGGCAGGCGCGATGCGCCGTGCCATGTTGCTGTGCGGCAATCCTCAGATGGCCGTTGCGCCCCATAGCTGGACATAGCTGAAAACGCCTGGCACTCGGCGCACAGTAAGGCATGCGTCTGGCCTTGCTGTGCGCAGTGCTTCCCTCAAGTTCCTCGCGGAGCGGGTAGGCCGCATGCATCACGATGCCGGCGCAGTGCCTCGCTTTGATGCGAGACAATTGAAAGATCTGAGCGCGGCCTGGCTGTGCAGAGCAGCACAAAGCCGGCCGCTCGATCCTGGGGATAGTACCGCAGTGCGTCGGTCTGATCGACCTCGCCGCTACACAGCCGAGCAGCGCAGGCGATACACCAGCCCTGCCGGCAAAGGCTGGGCAGCACCAGGCCGGCGCGCGCGGCAGCGTCAAGAATATACTCGTCGGCGCCCACCATGACGGTAGCAGTCGAGCCGTCGGGCAGCGCAATATGTACCCGCCACAGGCTCACGCCGCGCTTATGGATTGTAGAACGCTTTGTTTTTGCTGTATGGCGCATCGCCTGCTGGTCCACGGCGGAAGTGACCTGATGGCCGTACCTCGCCGTCGCGCTCCATCGCGAGCAGCTCGATAAACCATGCCTCGTGCTCGATCTCCTCGTTCAAGATTCGCGCGGCCATATCATAGGTTCGTGGATCTTTGCCCAGCGTAATATCGCAGATGTGCGACCACGAACGAATAGCACAGCGCTCGGCCTCAAGCAGCACCTCAAGAATCTGCGTGGCGCTCGGTCCTTTGCCGTTGTAGATGGCGCGGGTTCCATGATTGGTGCCCGGTAAATATGCATCAGGGCAGCCTGCGCGATCTGCGAAGCGCCGGATGTCATACGGCAGTGTGCCGCCCAGCTCATAGATCCGTGGCGTGATCAGCTCGAAGTGAGACCGATCTTCCAGCCGCGCGTCTTCACAGATCTCCTTATAATCTTCGCTGCCGGCCAGGTACATGCGCAGGATGGTGTAGTAGTAGTAGGTGGTAAACTCAGCGGCGGCCGCGTCGATCAGCTTTTCGCGCAGCTCCTCGACATTGATGCCACGGGCTTCGATGACCTCTGCGCCAACGCTGCGCGTGACATCCCCGATCGGAACGCGGGTGGGTGGGTTAGGCTGACTCATAGGTTCCTCCCATGTGCATCTTAGCGTGTCGGCTGAGCCTCGTACCGCTATCGTGGATACCAGTCGTCTCAGCAGAGCTTTCTGGAACGATCAGCAATCAACAGACAAAGGTAAACCTGAAACCTTTATTCGGCCTCAGGTTTACCGTGCGAAGCGCTTGATTCCAGTCCATGCACGACACGATTCTGTCGGATCTTCAGGGCTGGATGCATGACCAGCTCGGCGACGACTCGCTACATTGCCGACAAGTACTCCGACGGAATAAGGTCAAGCTGCTCCATCAGGTAAAGCTCATCGAGCATGCCCCAGTGCTCGACGATCTTGCCGTCAGCGATCCGCGAGATATCGACCGACTTGCATTTCACGCGTTTTCCGGTCGGGGGAACGCCCATAAAGCTGCCTTGATGGGTGGCGTAGCCGGTGAGCCGAGTCACGACCTTGTCGCCCTCGGCAATAATGTCGTCGATCTGCCACTGGAGATCGGGGAACGCCTGCATAACCACTTGATAGCTGGCCGAGATGTCGTCGAGATCATGATCGGCGCGCGTGTGGTGGATGATATCCGGCGACCAGAACGCGGTGATGCCTTGCAGATCTCCGGCGTTCCAGGTTTCTATAAAACGGCGGATGATCGTTTTGTTCGCTTCAAGGCTCATGGAATCATCTCCTTTTCAACAACTGTCAGAACAGCATATGAGTCGTGCTTCAGCCCTTTCCAAAGCGGCCTGAGCAGCTTCTTTGCAAAGGACTGAAGACGAGCCGAGCAGGCATTGCCGAGCTAGTCTAGACATGCACAACAGCGCACGCGACGCCGGGCTGGTCTGCGATGCCGTCCATATTGCTGTCTACCTCGCCTTCGGTGGTGGAGTACACATTGCGCGAGTTGAGATCGATGTAGCCGTCCTCATCCCAGTCGTTGAGCTTACCCTTGAACGTTCCCGCGATAAAGACGTTGGTCATCGGGCCGGTGACGGGATCATGCAGGGTCGACAGGATGCCGTTACCGGGTACGATGATCTCTTCCAGGCTCTTGCCGGCGAGCTGCTCAAGGTTGGTGTAGCCCCAGCCCTGGAAGCGGCCACGCACGTAGCGAATAGCGTCGGCGTTGCGGATCTTGAACCTGTTGTCGAGATACCAGCAGCCCGAGCGCATAAAGCCGATATGCGACTCGCGCACGCCCTCGGACTCGTCGTCGGTTATGCCCGACATGTAGAACGGGCGCTTAACGTGCGACTCAAAGAAGAAATTGCCGCGATCGGGGCGAGTGCGCTCGGTGAAGCCACGGAAGAGGTAGTTGTCGACGTGCAGCGCGCCGTTGGGATGTAGCCCCGAGATGGTCTTCGCGATCACCAGCTGGCGCTCGCGCGTTTCTACGTTGGGGCAGGAATGCGCCTGGCCGTAGATCCGCGCCAATCCCTGCGGCGCCAGAGAGATTTTGCCCCAGTGATGGTTGGATGGGTTAAGCCGGATGTAGAGATCGCAGTGAATCAGCAGGAAAATCGTCTCGTCAAAGGTCCGGCCCGGCGTGGAGCGGCAGGCCCGATCGTCGAAGGCGGGATGTCCGGTCTGTAGCTCGCTCAGGAAGAGCGTTGCCCACTCCGCGATCTCGGGATCGGCGTCGTCCTGGAACTCGTACATCGCCTGGATGGCATCATAGCCGCCGAGCTTCTCGATTGCCCAGAGGGCATCCCAGCGCACCTGGCGATCGGTGTCCTGCCGGACGGCCTGCAACAATAGCTCGATCGCGTCTGGCTCGTTGCGATCAACATACTCATAGAGCGCCTGCTCGCGCATCACCGGGTCAGCGTGATTCAACGCCTGGTGCCGTAGCTCCTCCCTGGATCGCGAGTCGAGCCGCATAGCCACACGGTCTAAAGCATATCCAAAGTCACTTTCCCATGCCGCCGGATCTCCGGTGATGTGCCCTGGATCAACCTGCTTCAAAGCTGTGTCATACGCTAAAAGGTCGATAGCCATTGTGGTCCTTCCTTTCCTTTGAAAAGCGCTAATCACGGCTAGTGCAGTGATAACAGAAAACGCAGGTTGATTCTTCTTTTAGATTGCGCATCTTGTGGCTGCCCATCCCAGCAGCCGCGTTTGACGGCATGGTTCTGCGCGATGCTATGCTTTTCATGCAACGATCGCCAGGATTCATATTTATTTAAAAGAGCAAAATAGAAGAAGTTCTGAGGTCATTACTCTGCTATCAATATTAATATATGTTATTGATAGAGCCTATCTCGGCAAGAAAGCGTGCAGCACAGTCGAGGCGATATTTCGAGCCATCCCGGCCCGAAACATCGAGAGCGATGCACACCCCAGAAGTTGAAGTTACCGACGAACAATGGCAACGCTTGAAGCTGCTGCTCCCGCCAGGGTCGCAAACACGCGGACGACCACGAGCAGATGATAGGCTTGCGCTGAGTGGGATCTTGTATGTTTTGCGTACAGGTTCTCGCTGGGAGGACATCCCACGAGAGTACGGGAGTGCTGGAACCTGCTGGCGTCGTTGGCGTGCCTGGGAGTCTACTGGAACCTGGGAGCGGATCTGGCTGATGCTCTTGACCTTGCTGGACGAGCGCGCTAAACAAGAGTGGACCCATGCATTCCTTGCCGGGCACTTCGTACCAGCCAAAAAAGGCATGCTCTCACCCACCAGGATACGGAAGCCCAGGGGATCGAAACAATAAGCGTGAGCAGCACTAGCTAAGCAATTCCTGTGCGATCTTGCCTGGCTGAGCCACACAGCTTCCTGGCTGTGCAGCAGGAATTGCCACCCATTGCATGGAATGAACATCCTTTTTGAAATGATACCCGATCTATGTTAGAGTAGATTAAACTCCTGAGCAGCTTTCAATAATCCGCACAGTCGTTCGTGCGGGTGCCGCGTACGTAGAAGGGTATGCTCATGTAAGAGCCTGGCAAACCCTTTAGCCTGTCCAAACGTCACACTCCTTCTTTCTGTGCCACACCCCCTGTTGGCCTGGCGGCGTCACACCTGCTCTACTGCCTTACAAGCGTCGTGCTTTTCGAGTTGCTACTACGTTTTGTAGTAGAAGGGATGCTCTGCGACATCGCCGTAACACAACGTCCTTCTTGCGCTATGCGGGTCTGAATACTGAGAGTGATCAAAGCAGTGTAGGTGTGATATGACACACTTGTTCGCTTCGCTCCGTAGACTTGCGTTTGGGATTGCGCCGAAAGAAACCAGCTTCAGCTACCGTGGCTTTTATCCCGGTGATGCTATGGTGCGTCACCGGCTGGAGCGTGTCGGCCGCACGTTCGTCTACGGCTACCATGCCGCGCTCGACGATAGCACGCCCGAGTCGCTTGGGCGGCGATTAAACGCCGTCGAGGCAGAGTACCGTGGGTTCGCGTTTGAAGGCGCGGCAATGGGCCTGGCAATCCTGGATGGCGTTGCTCCGTGGCGGTGTCGGGTCCAGGCGTTTGTTATGGGTCCCGGCGCGGCGCATCACTACATGGTATACGTGGGAGTCGGCTGGGCGCTGGCGCGGCTCCATCGATCGGTTCCACGGACGATCCAGCGCTACGATCCCCTGTTGCGCTGGCTGATCCTCGACGGTTACGGCTTTCACGAGGGCTATTTCTCCTGGCAGCGCTCCGTTCAACAGCACCAGATCCCCGGCGGCTTAACAGGATACATGCGCCGTGCGTTTGACCAGGGGCTGGGCCGCAGCCTCTGGTTTGTGAAGTGTGCCGATGTTGCGCATATCGCGACGACGATCGCTCGTTTCGAGCCGTCTCGCTACCAGGATCTTTGGAGCGGCGTCGGTCTTGCCTGTGCCTACAGCGGTGGTGTCAGCCGAGCAACACTCGGCGTATTAGCCGGAGCCGCCGGCGATTGCCGTCCACAGCTGGCACAAGGAGCCGCTTTTGCAGCCAAGGCTCGCCAGCGCGCGGGAAATCCAGCCACGCATACCGACGATGCCTGCGAGATCTTCTGCGGCATGTCGGCAGACGAGGCCGCACAGATCACCGACATTGCGCTGGAGGAGCTGCCGCCCGACACCGACGTGCCCGCCTACGAGATCTGGCGGCAGCGCATTCAGTCAGCATTTCTAGAGGAAAGGGTTGCACGATGAGACAGGTCAGCAGGGTTTTTCAGCAGCACCTTGTACGTATTACTGCGCTCATACTGATTATCCCCCTCTATCAGCTGGCGCGCCTCCCAACTCTCTCTGCAACTGAGCAGACGCAGCTTGCCGGTCGCTTTCGCTTCGAGCACGCGCCAATCCCCGAGCTGACCGATCAGCCCTTCCGCTCGATCCGAGCAGTTCATCCCAGTCTGGAGCGGATTTCAGCCTGGATCTCGTCGGTCGGCGCGGCGGTTGCGCTCAACGATCTTGACGGCGACGGGCTGCCCAACGACATCTGCTATGTCGACACACGCATCGATCGCGTCGTGATCACTCCCGCGCCGGGCACGCCGCAGCGCTATCAACCATTTGCTTTGAATCCCGCGCCGCTCAGCTATGCCGCAGAAACAACTGCGCCGATGGGCTGCCTGCCGGGAGATATGAATGAGGACGGCCTGCGCGATGTGCTGGTCTACTACTGGGGCCGCACACCGATCGCTTTTTTACGCAGCGCTGCGGCCATTGGCTTGGCGGCCGATTCCTACCTGCCGCACGATATTGTCGGCTCCGGTGAGCGCTGGTTTAGCAACGCCGCGACATTCGCCGATCTTGACGGCGACGGGCATGTCGATCTGGTGATCGGTAATTATTTCCCGGACAACGCCAATATTTTGGACTCAACCGGGATGAGTGGCGAGCATATGCAGGCTTCGATGTCGCGCGCATATAACGGCGGAAGTAAACGCCTGCTGCGCTGGACCGCCGCGACAGCCGGAGCCGCGCCGACGGTGAGCTTTGAGGAAGCCCGGAATGTCCTCGACAGCGCTGTCAACAGCAGCTGGACCTTAGCGATCGCGGCCTGTGATCTCGACGGGGATCTGCTGCCCGAGCTGTATTTTAGTAACGATTTCGGGCCGGATCGGCTGCTGCATAATCGCTCGGTTGCCGGGCAGATTCGCTTTGCGCGGCTTGAGGGCCAAGACTCGTTTACGACGCCCTCGTCCAAAGTGCTGGGCCACGACTCGTATAAAGGCATGGGCGTGGACTGTGGCGATCTTAACCTCGACGGCTATCAGGACTTTTTTGTCTCCAATATCACCGCCCAATATGCGCTGGAAGAAAGCAATTTTGCGTTTATCAGCACTGGTGAGACCGAGCGCATGGCGGATGGCGTCGCGCCCTACGTCGATCACAGCGAGCCGATGGGCCTTTCGCGCAGCAATACCTGGGGCTGGGATTCACGCCTAAACGACTTCGACAACGATGGAATCCTGGAAGCGCTCCAGGCGTCAGGCTTTTTGAAAGGCCAGTTTTCACGCTGGCCGGAGCTTCACGAGCTGGCGATGGGCAACGATCTGGTGCTGCGCTACCCTGAATCGTGGCCGCGCTTCCAGCAAGGCGACGACCTGAGCGGCCATCAACATGTGTCCTTCTTTGTGCGCAGCAGCAGCGACCGCTACTACGACATCGCTCAGGATGTCGGCGTCGGCGATATTCAGGTCAGTCGGGCGATCGCCACTGCCGATGTAGATGGCGATGGCCGGCTCGACTTCGCCGTGGGGAATCAATGGGAGACGTCCAGCTTTTACCACAATCAAAGTCCTGCCGCTGGCGCATTTTTAGGGCTGAATCTGCTGCTGCCGATCGATGCGCAGCCGGCAGCGGCGACCATGGTACGCGACGGACATCCACAGCCTGCTACGCCTGGCCGTGCCGCGATCGGTGCAACGGCGACTGTCCACCTGCCGGATGGGCGGATGCTGGTAGCTCAGGTTGATGGGGGAAATGGCCATTCCGGGAAGCGGAGCCAGGATCTGCACTTTGGCCTGGGAAACCTGTCGCCGACGACACCTGTGGAGGTCGAGCTGCGCTGGCGAGCTGCCGATGGACAGATCCAGCAGCAACGTTTCTCGATGATGCCCGGCTGGCATACTGTGCTACTTGGTAGCTAAAGCGAAAGGAGCATTGACTCATGTCACAAGGCAGCCAAGATCCGCGCCTGACAGCGCTGCGACGTTTCGCGATCGCCATCACGGTGCTAAATATTTTGGGCCATACCTTCTTTGGCTTTGAGCAGTCCGTGGCGCAGCCGATCAGCGCGCTTGCAACCGCCTATACTCTGGAGATTCTATTCGAGTGGCTCGACGCGCGGCTCAATCGACGAGCACCGCGCTTTCTTGGCGGGCCGCGTACGCTCGTCGATTTTCTGCTGTCGGCACACATCACCGCGCTGGCCGTCGCCATGTTGATCTATACCAACGCTCGTATCTGGCCGACGGTCTTTGCAACAGCTGTCGCGATCGGCTCGAAGGTGGTGTTCCGCGTCCGGGTCGGAGAAAGTACGCGTCACTTTTTCAATCCGTCCAACTTCGGGATCACCATCACCCTGCTGGCCTTTCCCTGGGTCGGCATCGCTCCGCCCTACCATTTCACGGAAAATCTGACCGGCATCGGAGACTGGCTACTGCCGACAGTGATCATTGTCTCCGGCTCGTTCCTCAATATTCGCCTCACGCGCAAGCTACCCCTGATCCTGGCATGGCTCGGCGGCTTTGCCGCCCAGGCGCTGATCCGAAACCTGTTCTTCGGTACACCGGTGGTCGCCGGGCTCGTGCCGATGACCGGCGTGGCGTTCATTTTGTTCACGTTCTACATGATCACCGACCCTGGCACAACACCGTTCGATCGGCGCGGCCAGATCGGCTTCGGGCTGTCAGTCGCGCTGGTGTATGGCATATTGCTGATCTTCAACATCGTGTTTGGGCTGTTTTTCGCGCTCACGATCGTTTGTACGCTTCGCGGGCTCCAGCTGTATCTGCGCTCGTTGAGCGCGCGCCGCGCCCAGCCTGAGATTATGGTAGCAACTCCACGGGCGGTAAGTAGGGAGGCCTAGCGATGAATGCTGCGATCGCGATTGTCGGCATGGCCTGCTGCTATCCTGATGCTCGGTCGCCGGGCCAGCTGTGGGAAAATGTGCTGACACAGCGCCAGGCATTTCGGCGCATGCCGAGCGAGCGTCTTCGCTACGAGGATTATGTCGCCGCCGATCCTTACACGCCCGATCACACGTATGTTGCCGAAGCAGCGCTGATCGAAGGCTATGCTTTCGATCGGGTTGTGTTTCGGATTGCCAGAAGCACCTATCTCTCGGCTGATCTCGCGCACTGGCTGGCGCTGGACGTCGCGGCGCAGGCGCTGGCGGATGCCGGATTTCCCGAGGGCGTGGGCCTGCCGCGTCTGACGACCGGCACGCTGCTGGGCAACACACTGACTGGCGAATTCTCGCGCGCTCAAGGACTGCGGCTGCGCTGGCCATATATGAGCCGGGTTGTCGATGCAGCGCTGATCGAGGAAGGCTGGAATACCGTACAGCGCGAGACGTTTCTGGAGCAGCTGGAGCAGCGCTATAAACAGCCGTTCGCTCCGGTTGGAGAAGAAACGCTGGCCGGCGGCTTATCGAATACGATCGCGGGCCGAATCTGCAACTACTTTGACCTTAAAGGCGGCGGCTACACGGTGGACGGCGCGTGCGCCTCCTCGCTGCTGGCGGTGACAACCGCCTGTGCCGCGCTCACGACAGGCGATCTGGATGTGGCGCTGGCAGGCGGCGTGGACTTGAGCCTCGATCCATTCGAGCTGGTGGGCTTTGCCAAAGCCGGCGCTCTTGCGCGTGAAAAGATGCGGATCTATGACGCCCGCTCCGCCGGGTTCTGGCCGGGCGAAGGCTGCGGCTTTGTTGTCTTGATGCGCTACGAAGATGCGCTGGCTGAGAGACGACGGGTGTATGGCGTTATTCGCGGCTGGGGTATCTCATCTGATGGCAGCGGCGGCATCACCCGCCCCGAGGTCGACGGGCAGATGCTTGCCATTCAACGGGCGTACAAACGCGCCGGTTTTGGCATCGACACGGTTGCCTATTTTGAAGGTCATGGCACCGGCACCAGCGTCGGCGATGCGACCGAGCTACAGGCATTGTCACGCGCTCGCCGCGA
>DASWTQ010000711.1:0-1952 GCA_036402055.1 Herpetosiphonaceae bacterium | reverse complement strand
AGACCGCGCTACCAGGCTCCAGTTGATCCAGAAACCACAGGCGCTGCTGTGCAAACGACAGCGGCTGCCGCTGATCGCGTGGAACACGTGTGATCGCCGGCGCTGAAGTGCGGTGTGCAGGGCGCGCACTTTCGATACGTTGAGCCAGACCGGCGACAGTCGGCGTATCGAACAGTACACCGAGCGGCAATTCGATCGCGAAGGCATCGCGAAGACGCGACATAATCTGAGTTGCCAGTAGTGAGTGGCCACCCAGAGCAAAGAAACTTGTGTGGATGCCGACACGCTCGATCTTGAGCACTGCGGACCAGATCCCGGCGATCACGCGCTCAGTTTCGGTGCTCGGCGCAACAAACGCCTGGTCAAGCGCGAGTGTCGTCTCGTCCGGCAGCGGTAGGGCGCGGCGATCGAGCTTGCCGTTGGGCGTCAGCGGTAAGCTTTCCAGGAATACAAACGTCCCTGGGATCATATACTCGGGCAGCGTGCCTCTGAGAAATGCCCGCAGATCAGCGCCCTGTGCGGCGGACTCTTGCTCGGCGTGCGCGACCACATAGCCGACGAGCAGCTGATCGCCGGTATGAGCGTTGCTGTGGAGCGCCACGCAGGCATCTGCAACCGCAGGATGAGCAGCCAGCGCATGTTCGATCTCACCGATCTCGATGCGGAAGCCACGTACCTTAACCTGGTGATCGATGCGGCCGAGGATCTCAACCGTGCCGTCGGGTCGCCAGCGGCCGAGGTCGCCCGTGCGCACCATGATCTCGCCATCCTCGAACGGACAGACCACGAAACGCTCGGCCGTCAGCTCCGGGCGGAAGAGATAGCCGCGCGACACGCTCTCGCCTGAAACGCACACCTCGCCCGCGATGCCCACCGGCTGCGGCTGATCGAACGTGTCGAGGATGTAGATCCGATTATTTTGCAGCGGCCGGCCCACCGTGATCGGCTGGCCCACGTCGGCGGCGCGAATCACGCCCAGGATGTTGATGTCGCTGATCTCGGTCAGCCCGTAGATGTTGACGATCTCGACCGCTGACCCCAGCTGCCCGAAGACGGACTCCAGGAGCCGCTGCTCGATCTTCTCGCCGCCGATCAGCAGGTAGCGCAGCGCGTTGGCCGGCTGCTGTGGAGCAACCTCGTTCAGCACCGCCTGCATGTACGACGGCACCGCGTCCAGCAACTGGATCGATTCCGCATGGAGATAGCGCAGCAGCGCGCGGCTATCGAATTTGACCGGATCGGAGATGATATGCAGCGTGCGGCCAAAGATCAGCGTCGGGAAGATCTGATTCACCGAGATGTCGAAGCTGATCGACGTGATCAGGCCGACCTGCCGCACGACGGGATCGTCGAAGTAGGCGCGCAGGCCATAGACCAGGTTGACCAGCCCTTGCTGCTTGACCATCACGCCTTTGGGCCGTCCCGTCGAGCCCGACGTGTAGATGATGTAGGCGATGTGATAGGCCGCACCGTGCGCGGCGGATTCGTCGTCGGCTGCGCGGCGAGCGTGTGCCAGTCGGCGTCGAGGCGGAAGATTTGCGCGGAGTGGCTGGGTAGGTTCCCGACCAAGCGATCCTGCGTCAGGATCACCGGTGTGCGGCTGTGACCAAGCATATACTGAAGCCGCTCGGCGGGATAGCTGGGATCGAGCGGAACATACGCGCCGCCGGCTTTGAGGATCGCCAGCATGCCGACCATCATCTCCAGGCCGCGCTCGACCATCAGCGCGACCAGCACATCCGGCCCCACGCCGTGATCTCGCAGATGATGCGCCAGCTGATTGGCCCGCGCGTTCAGCTCCGCATACGTCAGGCTCGCGCCCTCGTAGACGATCGCGGGAACGTCAGGCGTGCGTGCGGCCTGCGCTTCGATCAGCTGGTGCACGGCGGCATCGCGTGGATAGTCCGCCGCAGACTGGTTCCAATCGTGGAGGATGGCCTGTTGTTCATCCG
>DASWTQ010000710.1:0-17028 GCA_036402055.1 Herpetosiphonaceae bacterium | reverse complement strand
GTTCCTGCGCTGGGGCCAGCAGGCCTTCGATAACTTCACCGTCGTGCCGCCCGCGACCGGCATCTGCCACCAGGTCAACCTTGAGTTTCTGGCGACGGTTGTCCAGATCAAGGAGAGCGAGGGCGAGACGACTGCGATGCCGGATACGCTTGTCGGTACCGACAGCCATACCACGATGGTCAACGGTCTGGGCGTGCTCGGCTGGGGCGTCGGCGGTATCGAGGCCGAGGCGGTGCTGCTGGGCCAGCCGCGGGCGATGCTCACGCCGGCTGTGATCGGCGTGCGGCTCACGGGCGCGCTGCGGGCCGGCGCAACGGCGACCGACCTGGTGCTGGCGGTGACCGAGATGCTGCGCCGCGAGGGTGTGGTCGGTAAGTTCGTGGAGTACTGTGGCCCTGGCCTGAGCAACCTGAGCCTGGCCGATCGCGCGACGATCGCCAACATGTCGCCCGAGTATGGCGCGACCTGCGGCTTCTTCCCCGTGGACGACGAGACGCTGCGCTATCTGCGCGTGACGGGCCGCGACGAGGAGCAGATCGAGCTGGTGGAAGCGTACTCCAGGGAGCAGGGCCTTTTCCGCACCGACGAGACGCCCGAGCCGACCTTCAGCAAGCTGCTGGAGCTGGATCTCGGCGCCGTCGAGCCGAGCGTGGCAGGTCCGCGCCGCCCGCAGGATCGCGTGGTGCTGGACGATCTCAAGCGCTCGTTCTGGCAGTCCATGAAAACCACCTTCAACCGCGAGGTCAAGGCCGAGGAGTTGCCCGGACGCGGCTATATCCGCTGGGTTGGCGAGAGCGGCAACACGCTTGAGATCGACGACGACGCGCCGCGCCAGCAGCATCGTGAAAATCTCTACAAAGGCTACCAGGCACCTGTCGCACTCGACGGCAAAGAAACGCAGCTGACCCACGGCTCAGTCGTGATCGCGGCGATCACCTCCTGCACCAACACCTCGAATCCATCGGTGATGGTGGGCGCGGGACTTGTGGCCAAGAAGGCCGCCGAGCTGGGCCTGGAGATTCCGGCCTATGTCAAGACCAGCCTCGCGCCCGGCTCGCGCGTGGTGACCGAGTATCTCAAGAAGGGCGGTCTGCTGCCGTATCTTGAGCAGATGGGCTTCAACGTCGTCGGCTACGGCTGCACTACCTGCATCGGCAACAGCGGCCCGGTGGCTGACGAGATCGCGTCGGCGGTCAAGGACAGCGATCTGGTCGTGGCGGCGGTCTTGAGCGGCAACCGCAACTTCGAGGGCCGCATCAACCCGGTCGTGCGCGCCAACTACCTGGCCTCGCCGCCGCTGGTTGTGGCCTTCGCGATCGCTGGTACCGTGGACATCGATCTGGATCAGGAGCCGCTCGGCAACGACAAGAACGGGAATCCGGTCTTTCTGGCCGACATCTGGCCGACCGAGCAGGAGATTCAGGACGTGCTGAACTCGTCGCTGAGCGCGGATCTGTTCCGTGAGCAGTACGGCCAGGTCTACACCGGCAACGAGCAGTGGAACAAGATCCGCATCCCGAGCGGCGATGTGTACGCCTGGGACGACAGCTCGACCTATATCCAGAATCCGCCCTACTTCGAGGGCATGACGCTGGACGTGCCGCCGCTGCGGACGATCCAGGGCGCGCGGGTGCTGGCGCTGCTTGGCGATAGCGTGACCACGGATCATATCTCGCCGGCGGGCAGCATTCCCAAGGATAGCCCGGCTGGCCGCTATCTGATCGAGCATGGTGTGGAGCCGCGCGACTTCAACTCGTACGGCGCGCGGCGCGGCAATCATGAGGTGATGCTGCGCGGCACGTTCGCCAACATCCGCCTGCGCAACCAGCTTGCGCCCGGCACCGAGGGCGGCGTGACGATCTACCTGCCGACAGGCGAGCAGACATCGATCTATGAGGCGGCCATGCGCTATGCTCAGGATCAAACGCCGCTGATCGTGATGGCGGGCAAAGAGTACGGCACCGGCTCGTCGCGCGACTGGGCGGCCAAGGGCACGTTCCTGCTCGGCGTACGGGCGGTGATCGCCGAGAGCTTCGAGCGCATCCATCGCTCCAACCTGATCGGCATGGGCGTGCTGCCGCTTGAGTTCCAGGAGGGCGACGGCTGGGAAGAGCTGAGCCTGACCGGCAACGAGACCTACACGATCGAGGGCATGGAAGATCTGTCGCCCGGCAAGATCTTGACGGTTCACGCCGAGGGCGAGGACGGTGTGCAGATTACCTTCCAGGCCCGCGCGCGCATCGACTCGGCGGGCGAGCTGGCCTACTACGAGCACGGCGGTATTTTGCAGTACGTGCTGCGCCAGCTGGCCAAGGGCGAGCCTGTCGCGTCGGTGTAGCTGGCCAGGGAATTGGCCCTCACCCCAAACCCCTTTCCCACTCCCGCAGGGTGCCTTTCCCTGCGGGACGGCAGGAGAGGGGCTTTTGTTTGTGAACGGCAGGAGAGGGGTGTTTGTTTGTGGAACGGCAGAGCGGGGATTTTGTGTGATTATGACCAGGAGTTGGTCAAGACAGGGACGTAGACGATCTCGCGTGGTGGTGGGAGAAATTGCAGGAAGTTGAGATTGGCGACGGTGTAGTTCAGGCCGTTGCGATCCAGGACCAGACGCAGCGTGTGCTCGCCGGCTTCGAGCGGTATGGTGCCGAGGTTGAGGGTGCACCAGGCTTGATAGCCGCCGGTGTCGGGCAGGTTGGTGAGCGTGGCCACGGTCGCGCCGTCGATCTCGATGTGGAGATCGCCACCGCCGCCGTTGGAAGCCAGGCGCAGTTGGAGCCGGTAGTGGTCGGTGGCGCTGACATTGATCGTGTACTGGAGCCACTCGCCGCCGGCCGTCCAGCCGACGTTGGTGCCGCCGCCGAGGTCGGTGGTGGGCTCCAGATCGACGGCGTCGGCTGGACGATAGCTCTGGCCACGATTCGTGGAGTCGCTGTCGGCGTAGGCGGCGCCCGGCCCACCACGATCGAAGTCCTCAGCCTGGATAACGCCCGGCACGGTGGGTGCATCCCCATACGGCGTCGACAAGAGCCGGTAGCGTTTGACGAAGAAAGTGTTATAAGCAGCGATATAGATATAGCTGTTGCTCACCGCGATCGCCCGCTGCCACGCCGACGACTCAAGCGGTGTCGATGCAAGTACCTGTGGCTGGCTGGGAGTACGTGCATCCACAATTGCAAGCTCTCGATGAAATGTGCGGGAATGTATCAGGTGCAGATACGGCCCGACAGCCTCGACGCTGGGGATCGCCCAATCAGTCGCGTATGAGCCGACGAGCGCTGGCTGTGCAGGATTGGATATATCTACAAACCGTACATAGCCTGAGCAAACCTGGCTCGGACACGATCCACCCGCTGCATAGAAGCGGTTGCCGACAATTGCTGTATCAAGCACCTCTGCGACATAGAAGGTGAATCCCTCCACGATTCGAACCGGCTGAGCAGGATTGCGCACATCGAATACGTCGAGCTTATCTTCCTGGCTCATGACATACACATAGCCTTCGCTTGTTTCAGCCGCCCAGCCGAGACTGAACGCGGGGGCGCCGCCAACGCGCTGCGGCGCTGCGGGATTGCTGATATCCACCACAGTCAGCTCTGAATATGTCGCCAGATAAACATGGCTGGTCGTCGCCACCAATCCCTGGATGCCTGACACAGCAGTGTATGCGCCGATCTCGATCGGCTGCGTAGGATTGCTAATGTCGAGCACGCGGAGGATGTTTGCCTCATAACAAGTGTCACAGCCCGCGTTACTGACGACAAACAATAGCCGGCCGGACAGCTTCATGCTGTAGGCATTCCAGACACTTGTATAGGTGCCCAGATGTCGCGGCTGATCCGGCTGTGTCAGATCCGTGATCTCGATCTTGTGCGATGTATTGATTCCGTACGCGTGAGTTCCTGCACTAACCAGCCAGTCGAGCTGTGGGGCCGCAGCCTGCCCAATATGCTCGATCGTCGGCTCGGCGGCTGGGGTTACGCGCCGGGGTGTTGTTGTCGCGCTTTGACTTTTGGCCGGGCTATGGCTCAGGAGAATCGCACACAGCAGGGCCAGCAAGAGTGTGTGGTAGGGGCGCATCGAAGCAGCCTTTCATGTGTGGCTAAGCGTTGTGGGCGTATTATACAAGCGCAGCGCGCGCGATCACGTCCGCTAGGACATGGTCGCCAGTACCGCTGCCCGCTCTACGATCCGCACTGCGCGATCAGGCTCACATTGTCCACGTGCTGAAAGCCGTAGCGATTCTGGAAGATCAGCCGGATGTCGCGGATGTTGCGCACGTCCAGCGTTTTGGTGTAGCTCAGCCACTGATTGATCGGATCGGCGGCGGTGAGCGTTACCAGCTCGTCGCGGGTTTCGCCGTCGGCGGTCTCGGTGTACACGTAGAAGGTTTCCTGATCCTCGGGAGCAACCGGTCCGGCTCGGTACAGGCTGAAGCGGAACGTCGCGGTCGTCGCGCCGGGCGGCAGACGCAGCCACTGGAGCACCTGGTAGCCGATCGTGAGCCGCACGCTCTGGCTGCCGTCCGTCATCGAGTTTCCGCCGACCACAGCCGGATTCGGCGAGTCGGTGGGCCAGGCGACGTGGCCCTGCTCGAAGTCGCCGTTGCGCACCAGCTCAGTGCCACAGCGCGGCAGCTCCGGCACAGTCAGTCGCGACGAAAGGCCGGTGCTGCGCTGAATCATCAGCGGCAGCCGCACGCGATACCGGGCGCTGCGCGGCTGGGCAGCGGCGCTGGACTGGCCGATGCCGGATCGAATAAAGGCGGCGCGTACGTCCTCACAGTCTCGCGGCGTAATCTCCGCCGTGCCGATCAGCTCCTGGCAGGACTGGATCGTCAGGTTGCGCGTCACAACAAAGTTGGAGTCGGCAGTCAGCTTTTGCGTCAGCGCGCGGTAGAAGATCTGTGCGGTCTTGGCGCGGCCGATCGTGCTGCCGATCTCGTAGGCTGTGTGGTTGAGAATGCCGCTGTTGGAGTGGATCGCGCCGTTATCGTTGCTGACGGCTGTGCGCAGGTACTCGCCCCACACGGCCGGATCGCCGTTGACTGTGGGATCGACCGCAGTGCGCAGCGAGTCGCCGGGAACATCAGGCGTGTACACAGTCTCGCCGATATGCCAGTTGGCGCTGTCGATCAGCATGCCGAAAATATCGGAAAACGACTCGTTGAGCGCGCCGGGCTCCTGGCTGTAGTAGAGCTGCGCTGTGCGCTCGGTGATGCCGTGCGTCAGCTCATGCCCGACCACGTCCAGCGCGTAGGCCAGCGGCGCGAACATCGCCGCATCGCCGTCGCCGTAGATCATCTGATCGTTGACCCAGATCGCGTTGTTGTAGCCCTCGGCGAAGTGCACTGTCGAGGTGATCGGCATGCCCGCGCCGTCGATGCTGTCGCGGCCAAACGAGCGGTAGAAGTAGTCGTACACGGTGCCGGCATGGTCGTGCGCGGCATTGACGACATCGTCTTCGACCGGCGGCGTGTCCTCGGAGCGCACGAGCGTTCCCGGTACAAACGTCATCTGCGCCGCGTCGTAGGTGCGGCGGTCACGCGCTTCTGCCAGCACATCGATCCGATCCAGGATCGTGCCATCCAGCGCATCCAGTCGCACCCGCCAGCGCGCGGGCTGATTAAGATCCAGCAGCCACAGCTCCCAGGCCAGATGATCGCGGTCGTTGATGCGCAGCAGGCCCAGCCGAGGCGTGCCCTGAAGCTGCCCGCCGACCTGCTGCCGGGCACGCGCGATCGCCTGGTCGTGGGTGAGATTTGGCCGTAGCGCCGGAAGCTGGACATTGGGCAGTAGCCGCCCGTTGACGGTTTGCAGCACGCCCTCGCGATCGATGTGTACGCGCAGATCGGTGTCGAGCACGGGATACCCCGCGATCTGTTGCTCGAAGCGCAGTCCGGTGTAGCCCAGCGGATCGGTGTTGCGGGCGGTCAGCCGCAGCATCTGCCTGGGATCGCCGATGCCCCAGGCGTCGCCGTAGCGGCTGAAAAAGTCCAGCGTAGCTGCCAGCGGGTCGCGATCGGCTCCCAGCGCGAGCATCCCATCGAGGTAGGCGGGCGTGCTCGACTCGGCGTCGAGCAGCACATCGATCGCGCCGTGCTCACGCCGCAGCCGATCGAGAGCTGGACGCGCATCGTGTGGCGTGACCTGACGTGGCGGCTGGGCGTTAGCGGCAGGCACAGACAGGCCGATCGTCGTAACGATCAGCCCGAGCAAAACGAGGAGTGAACGTTTCATGGATTCCTTAGCCTCGACGAGAGCGCGGGGCAGCGACGCGCAAAGGCACTTATTCCCACCAGTTGCGCTCGGTCGCGCCCATGCTCTGCCGGGTTTCTTCGCGCGTTCGAACTTCTTCGTTAGACGTGAAGCGGCTGAAGCGGCCGCTTGTGGCCAGGGCCAGCAGGATCAGCAGGGCATTGAAGAGCACGCCCACGCCGATCACGACGACGCCGGGAAACGGCCCGATCGCTGCGCGATCCAGAATTATGGCTATGTCAGTCGTCCGAATTGGATGAATCGCGACCTTGATGATCCAGCTCAGGACCAGCACAGTGAAGATCCAGCTATAGTTGCGGCGCAGACGGCGGCCCATCGCCTCCCACATTGTGATCGTGAACTGAGGCTGTAGCAGATCGGCGGCCAGCAGCTCACGCCAGTGCGTCGCATCGTCGTCGGCCTCATTGGCGACCAGCAGATCGGCGAAGAACTCGGTCTCCATCAGCCGCACGCGCGCGCGCCACAGATCGTAGTAGCGGTAGCGCCGCGCCTCGATGTAGAGGAAAAAGCCGATCAGCAGCGAGTTGAGCAGAATCATGACGTGGGTGTTGCCGGGGCTGCTGAACGCGAACGAGAGCGTCGCGCCGGTGGTGAGCACGGCCCAGTTGGTGGTGCCGTCCAGGCGCGTGCGCCAGGTGTTGGCCCGTGCAATTTCGCCCCGGTAAAGATGAACCAGGGCGGTATTGAACTCGCTCGGTGTGAGTGGCCGCGCCGTGGGAAGATGTGTCGGTGTGGGCTGCGGGCGCGGCGGTAATTCGCGAGGCTGTGCTGCCATAGGTTTCAATATGGAACCCTTATCAAACCATCATGCTAGCGGTATTGTAGCATTGCACATGCCAGAAAGCTATATTGCGGTGATCGACGCGTGATCCGTCCAGCCCATAACCTGCCACTCCGCACGTCTGGCGGCGATGCGAAATGCCCAGCCCGGCACAACGCGATCGATCCGCGCGGTCAGCGCGTCGAGCGCAGAATCGCCGATCTGCCGTCCCAGCGCGGCCTCGGCGGCGGCGACCGAGAAGCGCAGCCAGTCGACAATCCAGCGGGCAGTATCGCGCGGGCCGAGCACCGTGAGCGCCGTGGGAATGATCGGCTTGTAGATCGCCAGCGTGTGGTTGACGATCCGGCCGTAGTCGCGCCAGGTCATCTGATCCTGGAAAAAGCGCACCGCGACATCCACGCCAACCTCGTTGAGCACGCGGGCAAAGATATTTTGCAGCCGATTGACATCGTTGGGCGCGCCCCAGGGCTGCATAAAGCGGCTGAAGACCCAGTTGAGCGCGACGTTGGCCTGGTAGGCGCTGATCTGGCTCAGATATTCCGGCGCCAGCAGATCGCGGCGCAGCGCGTGGTCCAGCAGCGTCGTCGTGCGCTGGAGGTTACGCACATGCGAGCCGAAGCCGCAGAACGTCAGCGGCGACTGCTGCGCCGACGAGTCGCCGATCGGCAGGACGCCCGGCAGCAGCGGCACGGTTTGGCGGCGCTGGGTGTGTCGTGCCGGGATAAAGCCATACACCGGCTTGATGTGCCGAAAGTCAGGGCCGGGCCGCTTGTAGGTCGGCAGCAGGCGAAAATAATCCTCGAATAGATCGAGCAACGAGCGAGGCGGTTGGCCCTCACCCCCGTCGCTACGGCGACTCCCCCTTCCCCGAACCTCGGTCGGCTTCGACCTCGGTTGCGGCAGGCGAGGGGGAAGATCAGAGCCGCTTTGTTCATTTGTTTCTTTGTTCGTTTGTTCTTTGTCTTGGCTCTCACCCCCCGGGCCCCCCTTCCCCGAACCTCGGCTGGCTTCAGCCTCGGTTGCGACAGGCGAGGGGGAGGTTTCGGTACTGCTTTGTTCCTTTGCTCTTTTGTTCCCTTGTTCTTTGTTCTTTGTTCTTTGTTCTTTCGTCAGGTTCCTGGTTCTTGGTTCTTGGTTCTTTAAAAGATCGTAGTAAAACACATACACTGTCAGCTCGTCGCCGCGACCGCCGAAGCCTTCCCAGATCAGCTGCCGATCGCGCTGGGTATCGGCGATCGAGACCAGGATGTCGCCGACCTCGGGATGATGCTGATCCAGCTCAGGGCCCTGCTCAAGACCCTCGACGACGGTTCCGACAGTGGGACAGACTCCGGCGAAGGGCTGTCCGGCGAATCGGCGCAGCGCAAGCGGTGAGGTCGCGCCCATGCCGTCGAGCAGCACGCGTCCGCCGTAGCACTCACGCCGACCATCCTCGCGCGTGACCTCCACCGCGATCCGGCCGGGCGCCTCGACGCTGGTGCGCTTGAACGAGCGGCGATCCAGCACAACTCCGCCGGCTGCCTCGATCTTAGATCGCGCCAGCTTGAGCAGCCCGGCTGCATCCAGCGCGACGTTCAGCACATCCGGCAGATGCAGCTCGGCGGGACGGATCGCGCTCTGCTCGGGGTAGAAGCGCACGATGCCATCACTGTAGCGCCGCATGATCACCTGTTCCAGCTCGGCCTGCTTGAAGAGCCCGATCGTCACCAGCGCCTGTAGCTCGCGATCCGAAATATTCCACTCACGATGCGCGCAGCCTACATCGCCGCGATCGAAGAGCAAGATGCGATAACTGTAGCGGCAGGCCATCACGGCCGCATGAAGCACGCCCAGACCGCCGCCGGCATAGATCAAATCGAAGTTTGCCAGCGTGGATGGCAGCGATTCCACTGGCTGATACACATCTTCCGCGAACGCTCCCGCCTCGGTCGCTTGCCAGCGCCGATCGAGCTGAGCGATCGCCTGAAGGCTGGGCAGCGCCTGCATCTGCCTGAACGCCGCCACGGTCTCAGGATGTGTGGCGATCAAGGCTTCGGCGAGCTGCTGCGGATCGTCGGGAAGCTCGCAGGGCATGATCGCAGTGGGTGCATGTTGTCGGGAACCACGACACAGAGCGGCGAGTGCGGCGTCGAGACCTGCGGCAATCGCCCGCGCCCGACGACGCGCCCCTAGCGGGTGCCAAAGGCTACGTGGCAGCGTCACCGCGAGATGAACCTCGACATGCGTGGCGATCGCCGCGTCGTGCAGCGTGGCCGAGAGCAGAAAGCTGGCCTCGGGTAGTCCGAGACAGGTGCCGTGCCACAAGCTGCGGCCATCGTCGAAGCTCGACCGCTCGATCGTCCACAGCTCATCCTGCCAGCGCCAAAGCTCGCCGAGTCGCTCGACATCAAGGGGCGGCTGCTCGATCAGCAGATCGCGGGTGACTTCCAGCGGCGCGGAGATTTCAATGTAGCGATGGATGTGCATGATCACAGTGTACGGTCAGTGACTCCTGCGGTCAACCGTGACGCCAAGCGCGAACAAGGGAACAAGGAAACAAAGGAACAAGGGAACAAAAAGAATCCTCATCGTTTGTTCTTTTGTTCGCCCAGAGGGCACCCAGTTCTTTTGTTCTTTGGATTGGCCCTCACCCCCGGCTCACTCCGTTCGCCATCCCCTCTCCCGTCGCCTTCGGCACAGGCGAGGGGGAATTACGGTACTGCCTTGTTCTCTGTTCTCTGTTCTTGGTTCTTCCATTTTGTTCTTTTGTTCCTTGGTTCGTTTGTTCTCCGTCCTTTTGTTCTCCCCGCCGCCCTATGCTATACTCGTCTGTCAGTACAGACGGACTTCTACGCTTCGTGCGCAAGCAGCGAGCGATTACGGGAGGATAGTTGTATGGCACAGACACAATCCAAAGTCCGCATGACCCGTGGCAAGTTCGAGGGGATCAATGCGGTCGCCGACGAGAACGGCATTATCGCGGCGGCGGCGATGGACCAGCGCGGCTCGCTCAAAAAGGCGATCGCCAAGGCCAAGGGCGGCGAATCCAGCGACGCCGAGCTGAGCGATTTCAAGGCAATCGTTACCGAGGTGCTCACGCCGCACGCCAGCGCGATCTTGATGGACCCGGAGTACGGCCTGGAGGCGATCACGCATCGCGCGAAGAACGCGGGCGTGCTGCTGGCCTACGAGAAGACCGGCTACGACGTGTCGGTCAAAGGTCGTCTGCCGGATCTGCTGCCCGAGTGGTCGGTGCGGCGTTTGGTCGAGGCCGGAGCCGACGCGATCAAGATTCTGCTCTACTACGATCCAGACGACGATCAGCAGGTCAACACGATCAAGCACGCGTTTATCGAGCGCATCGGCGCCGAGTGCCGCGCCAACGATGTGCCCTTCTTCCTTGAGCCGATCTGCTACAGCGACGAGATCGGCGACGACAAGAGCATCGAGTTTGCGCGGGTTAAGCCCGAAAAAGTTACTAAGTATATGCAGGAATTTTCCAAGCCCGAGTACGGCGTGGATATTCTCAAGGTGGAGGTGCCGGTCAACGTGCGCTACGTGGAAGGCTCGAAGGCCAATCACGACGGCCAGGTAGCCTACAGCCGCGAAGAGGCCAAAGAGCATTTCCGCACAGCCGCTGCGGCATCAGCCGTGCCCTTCATCTACCTCAGCGCGGGCGTGACCGACGAGATCTTCCGCGAAACGCTGGAGCTGGCGGCGGAGGCCGGAACGCCGTTCGCGGGCGTGCTATGTGGCCGCGCGACCTGGCAAGATGGCATTCCTGAGTACGGCAAGAACGGCGCGGATGGGCTGCGCGCGTGGCTGCAAGATCGCGGCGTGCAGAACATCGAGGCGCTGAATCAGGTGCTGGCTAAGGGCGCCAAGCCGTGGTGGGACTTCTACGGCGGCAAAGACAATATCGAGGTTGTCGATCCGAGCGTGTAGAGTCGCGCGTTGGCGATGATGCAGAGGCGCGGGTATCCTTCCGGGAAACCTGCGCCTCTGGCGTATCTAACAGGCAGCGTGCAACGTTTTCTTGCTACAATAGGTCTAAAGAGTGTGTGCTAGGAGCCTCTATGCAGCCGTATGACTATTCTCACCGTGTCGGGGTCGAGCCGATCTCCTGGGAGCGGTTTGAGGCCCTGGTACGTCAGCTGGCGGTTCAGATCGAGCCCGACGAGCCGCAAATTGTGCTGGGCATTGCCCGTGGTGGCCTGTTTCCCGCGACGATGCTGTCGTGTATTCTGCGCCGGGAGCTGTACCCGGTGCGCCTGACGCGCCGCTTCAACGACGCCGTGGTGCGCCAGCAGCCGACGTGGATCATTCGGCCACCGGATAAGGTCCGAGGGCGGCGCGTGCTGATCATCGACGAGATCGCCGATAGCGGCCAGACCCTGGCGATGGCAGCCGAGGAAGTGCATCAGATGGGCGCGTCGCATGTGCGCACGGCCGTGCTCTACGCGCATACTTGGGCGCATCCACGGCCCGACTATGTCGCCCTGACCTCGGATGCGCTGATCTTGAATCCGTGGGATCGCGAGATTCTGATGGATGGGCAGTTCGTCACGCATCCTGAGCTGGCGGCGGCGCTGCGCTTTCAGCATCCCGGCAGCCAGAGTCAGACGGCGGCATCGCCCGCCGAGTAGGAACACAAAGGGCAGGTGCTAGACCTGCCCAATCATATGTTCGGTCATCTAAACTGCCAGCCGCACCGCAGCTCGCCCCAGGTTTAGCCAACAAGCAGATCTCCCGTTGTAAGAAACAACAGCGAGTTGAGCGCCAGCCCTCCACCGAACACCAACGATCCGTACTTGATGACTCGCGGCGTCCAGTGCTGGATTGCCTGCGTAATACGGCCTAGTTGCGCTGCAAAGCGCTGCCGATATGCTACGAAGAGTGCGACGAATGCCAGCAGTGGCGCGCTAAAGACGGCGTTGTATATAATCAGCGCAAGGCTATTACCTATAGCTCCCAGTTGTGCTTGCACGATCCGTTCGATAGCCACAAAGTAGGGAAGCGCGGTTGTAATCTCGTTCAGCATGACGACCATCCCGAGCATAAACGTGTGGCGTGGATGGAGTGATCGCGGCTTCTTGACCTCATCATTCCTCGGCATCGTTGGTTTGAGCCAGAGTCCAAATCCGAAGATCGCAAGTCCCAGCACCAGTTGTCCAATATACAGTGCATCTACGTCGATGTTACTCAGAAAATTGACGATGACTGTTTGCACACCGGCGAGAAGTACCACGCCGCCACTAACGTTTACCAGCATCACTCCTGCTATGTAGCTTAACAAGCGGGGTATGGGCCGGGGAGTCGCCAGCAGATACAACTGTGCAATGAATAACGTCGGATTCAGACTATCCACTACGGCGATACCGATCAGTGATACAAGCAATGCGGCACTCATCGCGTTTCCTCATAGGTTAGACGCAGCAATTCATCCCTTACTTGCAGGCGATCAGCCTGCCGATCGGGAGCAACGCCAAGCAATCGCTCGGTCCAATATGCGTCTGCCGCTTGACGAATGACGGTTGCGCGGGCCGTCGATAGGCCGTCATCAACCAGTCGCCGCTGCCATTGCTCGAAATCTGTTTGAATGAGTGTCAGCAGCGCGCGGTTCTCGCTCATGGCACTCATCAGCATCGACGCGACTTCCAGTGGCAGTGGGGCGTCGTCGTATGTAGCGCGCACATAGGCACGCAGCCAGCGCCCGGGTTGGTCCGGCTCAGCGTCGTAATATGCTTGGACGCGCGACTCAAAATCGGCGAAGAGATGCCGCAAGATTGCTTCAATCAAGGCGTTTTTGGAAGCAAAATGGTGTAGCAGGCCACCCTTGCTAATTTTGGCTTCTTTTGCAACCGCGTCTAACGTCAGCGCGGCTATACCATGTTCCTGCATCGTCGTAATGGCAGCAGTGAGTAGGCGCTGACGAGTTTCTAAAGCTTGTTCTTGTTTCGACATCAAGCCTCCAATACATACCGTCTGGACGGTATGTATTGAATGTACTCCTATTCAATGAAGCTGTCAACTGAGGAGCTTAGGGGCCTTAAGATTCGACGGATTGGATAGATAATGCAGACAGACCGGAAGAAACACAAAGGGCAGGTGCTAAACCTGCCCAATCGTTACTCGGTGACGCTGCTCGACTCGGTCGGTGCCTCGTAGTCTTCTCCCAGTCGTACCACCACATCCACGCTAGGCGGCGCGCTTTCTTGAGACGCATCCTGAATATATTGCGCATCGATGTTCAGTAGCTTCGCCAGCCGCTGCGTGACCTCCGGCTTGCCGGTGTAGTCAAGGATCAGCGTGTGCGGGATCTTCTCCGGTGCGTCGGTCGGCGCGGTTGTTTTATAGCCGCGCACTTCGAGATCCGTCGTCACCTGGCCGGCCAGGCCGCGAATCACCGTGCCGTTCTGCACCTGCACCACCGCCGGCGACGGCGCTTGCTCGCCGGGCGGGACCTGGAACTGCTGCGCGATGCGCTGGACATACTCAGGGTCCCACTGGATTGCCGAGCTGAGATCGCTCATCAGGTTGCTGGTGCCGTCGGGATTGGTCTCGGGCTTCATCACGATGCGCTGGATCTCTTCGGGCTTGATCTCCTGCGCCAGCTCCGCCAGACCACGCAGCGTGCCAATATCATTCAGCTTGAGCGTCGTGCGCACCGACTGGCTGGCAACATCCAGCAGCTTGGGCGCGGCCTCGATCTGATTCAGTACGCCCTGGCGTTTCAGCTCGTCGAGAACGGCCTGCACAACCTGCTGCTGGCGCTGAGCGCGGCCGAAATCGTTGTCGGCGTGGCGCGTGCGGGCGTAGCGCAGCGCGGTGGTGCCGTCCATGCGCTGAAGTCCGGCCGGAATATACAGCCGCATGTAGCCGTTATCCTCGGTGGGATACTCGGCGTCCAGGATCGCGCGCGGCACATCCACCGTAATGCCGCCCAGCGCGTCGATCAGCTGCTGGAAGCCGTTGAAATCGATCTGCGCCGTGTAGTCGATCGTGATGCCCAGGAACTCCTCGACGGTATCGGCTGCCAGTGCGGCGCCGGAGTCTTCGGGCGTGGCTTTCGGGCCGTAGATCTCGGGATTGCTGTAGCCGCACGAGTAGGCCGCATTGATCTTCGCGCCGCCCGCGCCGTTACACGCGCTGTTCGGGATCTGCACAAAGGTATCGCGCGGGATCGAGAGCATGGAGGCCCACTTCTCCAGCGGATCGACATGCACCACGATCAGCGTATCGGAGCGCGCGCCCTCGTCGGCCTGATTGGAGCGCAGGTCCACGCCGATCATCAGGACGTTGAACGGCTCCTGCAAGATCGCGGGCGGCGGCCCCGAGGCAACCTGCGTCGGTCGCACATCCTGGCCGCTGCTGATTACATTCATCGCGCTAGAGACTCGTTTATACATGTACGCTCCGCCGACGCACAGCACTGCGAGCAGGGCGGCAATGATCAAGCTACAACCACTGCTGCGCCGCGCTCTGGTTGCATAGCCCCGCGCTCCTTGCGGCGTTGGTCGCCGAGGTGGGACACGATTGGGCGTGCGATATGGGCGTTGCGGTTGAGCCATGCTGCAAATATCCTTATAGCTTGCCTGTTGATTACACCAAAAGGGCGCAGCATCTGCGCCCTAGCATACACAGTATAGCAGATTTATGCCGCGACGGACCTGTTAGCTGTCTGAAGCGCCAGAATAAACTGTTCGATCTCCGCTACAACCGCTTCCGCTTCGCAATCTTGCAGCATTTCGTGTCCCGAAACCTCAAACCAGCGCAGCTGTTTCTCACGCGATCCGGCCTGCTCGTAGACAATTTCGGCCGAGATCGGCTTGATCACGCGGTCTTTGCGGCTGTGGATCACCAGCAGCGGTGCCTGCACGCGCGGCAGCAGATGCGTCACAATCTTGCCGTAGCGGTAGAGCGAGACCAGCGAGTCCATCGCGATGCGGTTGTAGTTGGTGTTTTTGGTCGCCAGGCTCGCATCCGCGTAGCCGCCGCCCGGATTACCCTTCCACATTTTCACGAAGCGTGCCATCGCCGGGCTAAAGCGAATCAGCGGATCGGCGATCTGCACGGCGGCCGCGATCGTGGCTACGCCCGCGATGTCCTCGGGATGATCGGCGGCCAGATGCAGCGCAACCAGGCCACCCATCGATAGGCCGCAGATAAAGACCTGATCGGCTTCGGTGCGCAGCTCACGCAGCGCGACGGCGGCATCCTCATACCAGTCGCGCCAGGTGACGCCGCACAGATCCTCAGGCTTTGTGCAGTGACCACGCAGCACCGGCATGCGGTAGGGCATCTCCAGCCGCTCCACCATCGGCACCAGCGCGCGAACAGTGTCGAGGCTGGAGGTGAAACCATGTAAGATCAGGCAGCCGAACGGGGCGGACATACAGGCTCCTTTCGCAAACGTTTCTGTTAGATAGTGTACACCGTGATCGCAATAGAATCAGCCATTTCGCGCCTCAGGCTACTTGCAAAGCCGCAGTGTTGGCATTATACTTGCCCTGCAATTATGTGAAAATCATCTCAAGAGGTGTTGGATATGGGCCTGTTCGATGCCCTTAAATCTTTCACAAACGCCGTCGACGGCGAGTACGATCGCCGGGTTCGCACGGCCAGCCTGGTCAAGCACTACGATCCGACCGGCGCGTCGCACCACCACGGGTCGCATGGATCATCGCATGATGTGCATGAGGAGCGGCTCGAAGGCGAGGGCGGTGTGACGGGCGATCTTCAGTCACACGCCGGGCCGCAACTCGAGGGTGAGGAGCACCACGTGCGGCACTAGCGCTCTCGCTGGCTGCGCATATGCTGCTGAGGATCAGTGAAATCTGGTAAAAGCGGAGGTGTAACGCCTCCGCTTTTGCGTGTCGCGCGGCTAGTTGAGCGCTCCCAGCGTGATCAAGACCCGCCAGGCGCGGAAGACGGTCAGGTAGTCGTCGTGGGTGAACTCGACGGTGCGCGGCCCTGTGCGCTCGGCGCCAGGCATGACCGCCGCCATGTCGGCCTGCTCGGTCTTCATAAAATCGACGGCCAGCGTGGTCGGGCTGTCTACGCGCCACGGCTGCCGGCGCGTGCGCAGCGCCTCGGTCATCGCCTCGCGAATACGATCGCGCGCAACGCTCGGCGCCACAGAGCGAGCGGCGTAGCGGGCAACGCTCTGCTTGACGGCGACGGTTGTCAGATCCGCGCCCAGCAGCTCCTGCGCCTCGGCCACCGCCTGCTGATCACCCGTGACCAGCGCGACCGGAACCCCAAAGTGTCCGGCCAGCGCCGCGTTCAGCCCGATCTCGCCCACCAGCCGGCCGTTGAGCCGCGCGTTGAGGATGCTGCCGGTGTAGGTGTGATCGATCACCGCCGCTGTGGTGCCGGCCATCGCGTGGTAGCCCACGAAGCAAACCGCGTCGAAGCGCTCGTCGATCCCTTCCATCATCGACCAGGGACGCGGCGAGCCCTGGATCAGCTCGGCGGCCGGGTTCAGCTCCTCGGCGATGATGTTGCGCATGTCCCAGTGCGAGTCGCTGACGATGATCTCTTTTGCGCCCGCCATGAGCGCCCCTTCGATCGCGGCGTTGGCCTCCGCCGTCATCAGTCGGCAGCTGCGCTCGTACTCCGGCGCGTGCGGTCGGGTCTGCTCGGCGTGCACAATCCCGGCGATGCCTTCCATATCTACAGAGATAAAGATGCGCATTAATCCTTGTCCTTCAATTAGTCTGTACTTAATCTACGGCTGAATATTCGAGCTAACCAGATGCCAGCGCTCCAACGTGTCGATATACACGTTCCAGATCGTGGTTCCCTCGCGGCACTGGTGGCTGTAGCGCCACGTCGGATCGGCGTACGCATGTTTCGGCAGGTTGTAGCAGGTCGGGATGAATTGCGCGGCGGTAGCGGGGCGGGCAGTAAACACGGTCGCGGCGAGGAGCAATCCGGCGAATAAGCGCATGTGGTCCTCCAGGTAGTTGAATTGGCACGAGTATAGCAGAGGAT
>DASWTQ010000709.1:0-3661 GCA_036402055.1 Herpetosiphonaceae bacterium | reverse complement strand
TGCCGGTCGAGCAGGTCGCTATTGGTGAGATGGTGGTCGTACGACCCGGCGACCGCATCTCAACTGACGGCACCATTCGTACCGGTCGTTCGGCGATCGATCAAGCACCTATCACCGGCGAGTCCGTACCGGTTGAAAAAGGGCCGGGCGACGACGTATTCGCCGGAACCGTCAACGGCGAGGGTGCGCTGGAAATTGAGACGACCCGTGCCGCTGGCGACCGTACGCTTGACCGGGTGGTGCAGCTGGTGGAAGAGGCGCAGACGCAGAAAGCCCCCACCCAACGGTTCACCGACCGCTTCGAGCGCCTGTTCGTGCCGGCGGTGCTGATCGCGGATGTGCTGTTAATGGTTGTGCCGCCGTTGATCGGTTGGCTTCCATGGGAGGAAAGCGTGTATCGTGGCATGGCGCTGCTGGTGGCGGCCTCGCCGTGCGCCTTGGCGCTTGGTACACCTTCCGCCGTACTGGCAGGTATCGCGCAGGCGGCACGGAAAGGCGTGCTGATCAAAGGCGGCGAGCATCTGGAGAACCTGGGCACGCTGCAAGCGATTGCGATGGACAAGACGGGAACGATCACCGTTGGCAAGCCGGAAGTGACCGATCTTGTGCCAATGCAGCAGGTGAGTGAACAGGAGCTGCTTACGGTTGCCGCGGCAGTAGAGCGCCGTTCGCAGCATCCTCTGGCGCTCGCCGTTGTCCGCCGTGCGGAAGCAGCGAATCTGCGACTGCCGGACGCAGGCGAGCTTCAAAGCCTGACCGCGCGGGGCGTGCGATCCTCAGTCGCTGGTAAGACGGTTGAAATCGGGAGCCTCCGCCTGTGGGAGACGGACGGCGTGGCGGTGCCGCAGGAGATTCGTACGGCGATCGAGCAGCTGCAGGCGAATGGTCGGAGCATCATGGCGGTGCGCCACGGCGAACGTTTCCTGGGCGTGCTCGGTGTCGCGGATCAGCCACGCATGGGGGTCCAACAGGTGCTGAATGAGCTGCGCGCGCTAGGTATTCGTACGATTATCATGCTGACGGGCGATAACAACGGGGTCGGCCAGGCAGTTGGGCGCCAAGTCGGCATGGACGAGGTTCGAGCCGATCTCCTGCCCGAAGATAAGGTCACATCGGTCAAGGAGCTGCTCAACCAGCACGGCCAGGTGGCGATGATTGGCGACGGCGTGAACGATGCTCCGGCGCTCGCACATGCGACGGTCGGGATTGCGATGGGTGGCGCAGGGACGGCTACCGCGCTGGAGACCGCCGATGTAGCCCTGATGGGCGATGACCTGAGCAAGCTTCCGTTTGTGGTCGGATTGTCGCGGCAAGCGCGCAGCGTGATCCGCCAAAACCTGTACATATCGCTCTTCGTGATCGCAGGATTAATCTTCGCAACCACCTCCGGCTACTTTGGTATCGGGCCTGCAGTGTTCATGCATGAGGGAAGTACACTCGTGGTGATCGCTAATGCGCTGCGGCTGCTTGCGTACAATGGGCCACGAACACAGGCATCGCTACAGCGAACGGCGCGTGAGGCAACGGCATGATTGGGTTGCACGCGCAACGTCGATTGCCCGAACCCAAAGGCCATCTCCTCCTGGGGAGTATGCCAATCAGCCTACTGACCTTCTCCCATCGATCATGGTGGAGCCACGACAGGGCATCGGACCGTGGGGGCTCCGCTCAACCGCACGACCTCGTTCATCGATCTAGTGTTTCAGGGAATGACTGATGACAAACCGAAACAGTGACATACCGCTCAGTGCGAAACAACAAGCTACCTGTTCATCTGGCTGCTGTGCGCCCGTGATGGGGCAGGAACTTAGCGCGCTGGCTCCAGATGGAGACAAACGGCCTGATTCTCGTCCTGATCTGCGGAGCGAGTCGCTGCTCCTCACCAGCCTTGACTGTGCCGATTGCGCAATCACGATTGAGCGGGGCGTGGGACGGCTGCCAGGAGTAACACAGGTCAGCGCCAGCTTTGCGACCTCGAAGCTGAGCGTGTCATACGACACCGCACAGCTCGATCGTACGGCGATCATCCAGCGCGTGGAAGAGCTTGGTTACGGTGTAGCAGAGCACGGGGGCGGAAGAGCACAAAGCAACGTGCTCGTGTTTACTGTCTCAGGCATGGATTGCGCCGACTGCGCCGCCAATATCGAGCGGCAGGTGGCGTATCTCCCCGGCGCGCGCCGGGTCACAGTCAATTTTATGGCGACCAAGCTTACGGTGGAAGCCGACGATCCATCATCAGCATTTGCGACTCGTATTCAGCAAGCGGTACACGATGCCGGCTATCGCGCAACCCCGGTAACAGACAAGTCAACTGCTATGGAGCCGCAAGGCCGGTGGCAGCGGTACGCGAAGCTGCTGCCGACAGTCATTGCCGCCGCGCTGTGGGCGCTCGCGTTTAGCTTGGGCTTCGGGGACGTATCGCCGCTGCTGGTTAATGCATTGTATGCGGCGGCGATTGTCATCGGCGGCTATCGCATCGCTCGCAGCGGCTACTACGCCCTGGTGCGTGGTCGAACGATCGGTATCGATCTGCTGATGACAATCGCCGTGATCGGTGCGGGGGCGATCGGCGAATGGTCGGAAGGCGCGGCGGTGGTGGTGTTGTTTGCGCTCGGCAATTTGCTCGAAAGCTTGACGACTGACAAAGCACGCCATGCGATTCGCGCCCTGATGGATTTGTCGCCCCGCGAGGCGACGATCAAGACACCCGACGGCGAGCAGCGCGTGCCCGTGGAAGCGCTGATGCCCGGCGATGTTGTCGTGATTCGGCCTGGCGAGCAGGTGTCGGCCGACGGTCACGTGGTGCGCGGCAGCACGACGATCAACCAGGCGGCGATTACCGGCGAAAGCCTGCCGGTGACCAAGCGTGTCGGCGACGACGTGTTTGCGGGTACGCTGAATGAGCGTGGCTTTGTTGAGGTCGCAGTCACGAAGCGAGCGGAAGATACCACCCTCTCCAAAATTATCCATCTCGTGGAAGAGGCGCAGGGCACGAAGGCTCCCGCCCAACGCTTCGTCGATCAGTTCGCGACCTCCTACACGCCGGCCGTGATCGTGCTGGCGGTGCTGGTCGCCGCACTGCCGCCGCTGCTGGGCGAGCCGTTCCTGCCCTGGCTGGAGCGTGCCCTGGTGCTGCTGGTGATCGCCTGTCCATGCGCGCTCGTGATCTCAACGCCGGTCGCGATTGTGGCAGGTATCGGTCGGGCATCCCGGAGCGGCGTGCTGATCAAGGGTGGCGCGTACCTGGAAGCGATGGGGGGCATCCGGGCGATTGCCTTCGATAAGACCGGCACGTTGACGCATGGACAGCCGACTGTTACCGACATCGTGCCGCTGGCTGCGTTGAATCCGGACGAGGTACTCGCACTGGCGGCGGCGGTTGAAAGCCGTTCGGAGCATCCGCTGGCCGGCGCCATTTTGCGATCGGCGCAGGAGCGCGGGTTAACCTACGTACAGCCGGAGCAGTTCGAGGCCCTCACGGGGCGAGGCGCGCAAGCGACCATCGCTGGCCTTCCGATCGTGATCGGCAGCGCGGCACTATTTCCTAGCCTCAGTGATCACATTCAGGCACAGCTTACCGCGTTTCAGGAAGCAGGCAAAACGGCGCTGCTCCTTGGGCGAGGTAACGAGGCAATCGGGATAATTGCCGTCGCGGATCAGG
>DASWTQ010000708.1:0-27198 GCA_036402055.1 Herpetosiphonaceae bacterium | reverse complement strand
CCCATAACATTTCCTTTGTGAACAAATGCACACGTAAATCTGGATTCATTGTACCAGTGAGAGGTTTCCACACCGCCCAAAAAAGCTGTCAAAACCTCTCAAAGAGGCGCAGGAAGCTCTCTCAGAGGCAGTTGCAGCCTCCTTCGGAGCGTGGTAGGATGCGCCACATGCAGATCTACCGCTTGTTCCGTGTGCTGATGCTGGCCTCTCTCGCAACGCTTTTTGCGGGGTGTGCCAGCGGACCACCTCCGGCGCTACCGACACCAACGCCCCTTCCGCCAGCTCCCGTTTTGTCGATCGGCGATGTGCTGGTGGAGCCACAGCGCTGGAGCGGACAGCAAATCGTTCTGGTCGCGCAGATGGGGATACAAGCAGAAGAGCAGGTTTTGGTCGCTAGCTCGGGAAGCGACGATCTGGCAGCAGTACAGCCAAATCAGGCGATCTGGCTCGCCGAGCCACCAGCCGCCGAGATCCGTAGCCAGATACAAGCGGGCGATAACATCGTCAAGATTCGGGGCCGGCTCAGCCCGCCGGGAGCGTATGGCCGCGATCAGCAATTTCCCTACCAGATCAGCGCCGAGCAGATCGACGTGCTGGCGCCGGAGCGCACAACTCTGGCGAATCTGGCGCAGAATCCACAGGCGCTGGATCAGATACTCCTGAGCGTGGAGGGAACGCTGCTCGCACAGCAAAACTCGGCGCTGCTCACGGATGAGGTTTCGGAGGGCGGCGTGCCCACAGGCCAACATCAGATCAAGCTGAGCCCCACAACGATCGATCGCGCGGTGTTTGACAAGCTGAACAGCTCGGGCGAGGTACGCTGGGGCAAGGTCCAGGTGATCGGCTGGTGGCAAGACGCCACACTAACGCCGTTTAAAATCATACTTGCCCAACAAGATTAGCAGCCGATCCGGCAGCTTTTCACAGGGCTATACGACCGGTCAGGGCAGATCCGCATGACAGGCCGATGTGGCGGGCAAAAGTCAATCTTCTATAAAGACGGAGAACGATAGGTCATAGTGTGCATTCAGTACTGATGGTTTATTGCCGAGCGCCGAGCAATTAGGTATCCTACATCACGTACCAAGTGTTGTAGAGGAGCAGCACCTAGCTACATCGCACTTCTTCGCACTCACGTCTTACTACATTGTTGCATAGGGTTTTACAGCGTCTCATAGCTTACATCGCAGCCACGCGGTAGAACCTTCATCTTAGCACATTGCACTTACATCGCACTTCTTCGCAGCTACATCGCAGCCTCTGCTCCTCTGCGAATCTTTGTTCTCAGCATTCCCAATTCACTTGTACACATAGAGCAAAAGCAGGCATCACTGGTGCCTGCTTTTGTATGCTCTGCGTTTAGGCGTAAGCTGTTCGCGCTACGGCTGTGGCGGATTCGTCTGCAAAAACGCGATCAGCGCGTCGATTTCGGTCTTTTTCAGCTCAAGATTCGGCATCTGCGTGTTGGGCCGGATCGACTGAGGATCTTTGAGCCAGCTTTGCAAAAACACCGGGTCGGCGCGATAGTAGGTGAGATTCGGGCCAAACTCGGCAAAGTGCGATCCGACATTCGCCTGGGCGTGGAGATGACAGGTCGCGCAGCCCTTGGCCATAAACAGCGCTTTGCCATAGGCGGGATCGGCCGACACGGTTGCGGGCGATGGCGAGGCGGCGACTCGCGCAGCAGACGTATCGGGCGTGGACGACCAATGCACCGCGATCACGACCAGCGCCGCGACCATCCAAATACCAAGCGTGATCAGATGTTTGCGCATCGGCGGGACTCCTTTTGTCTCGACACGTCAGCGCCGACAAGCATGAACATAGGCGCGCCAGAAGCGATCAGGATACGCGGCCATGAACCGGCTGCGGCTCCTTGGGAGCGCGATCGCGGCCAGCCAGCAGCCGCACCAGCGATTCGCGCTGGACCAGCGCCGTCAACGCCAGCGCGATCACCAGCACCAGCCCTGTGATCCACCACACGCGCGCCGGTCGATCGGTGAGCGCAGGAACAGCGGCAGGCTGCGTTTGAACGCCCGCCGTGGCCTCATTTGCGGAAGATTTGGCCGCTGCGGCAGCGACTGTGAAAGCGCCGAGCTTGGTGCCCTCGAACGGCGGCGGGATGATCTCGATGTCCCATGAGCCAGACGCAGGGAATGTCACATCCACGATGTAATGACCGACCGGCCCATCTTTGCGAGCCTCCACCTGAAGCGTCTCGCCCGTCTCACTGTTTCGGGCAAAGAGATTCGGCAGCCCACCGCCCCATTGATTCGTGTCGACCGGCGTTACGCCATGCTGCCGGACCATAAAGCCGAGACTGATCGCTTGCCCGGCCTGGATCTCGGAGGGCAGCGCATCGAGCGTGACAACCGCCCAGCCGCCGGCGAGAGCTGGTGTGGCCAGCGCCAGCAGCGCAATCAGCGCCGCGCAGAGTTGCCAAAACGATCGCCGTACCATAACAAACCTCCTTGGTGCCGCGCCCGACTGTGCGCCGGGTCAGGTTCTGTGCTTTCCCTAGATACACCGTGGCCGAGATTCAGGTTCCCGGTGTTGAGGCGAACGTTCAGCGCAGCGACTCGGCCACGCGGATCGCTTCAGCCTCGGTGAGATCGGTTTCGATGCGGTAGGTGACCTCGCCCTCGGTCCAGACCAGCACATTGCCGTCGACCAGCCGGCGCATCACGTCGCGGCCCGAGCGTGTGATCAGCAGATGCTCGCCCGTGCCCCAAATCGCGGGCCGGCCATTGACCGTGACTTGCTTGATCGTCTCCGGGCGACTCTTCTCGGCGTACGGTCCCGGCGAAAACTGATACATGCTGAGCCGAACACGATCGGGCTGCTGGTCGTCGAGCCAGACGAAGATCAGCACCGGGCCGCCGAAGTCCTGTACAAAGACTTTGTCGGGCGCGCCAAGATCGGCGGGATAGCTCGGCAGGCGGATCGGGAAATCGACGCGGGTCTGCGCGGCGTCCAGCGTGGTCTCGCCCTCAAGATCCAGAATCGAGCTGAGCGGAGTCGGGCGCGGCGTGACCGTAGGCTGTCCGCGAGTCGGCTCGGCGGTAGGCGGCGGCGTGACCGTGGGATCGACCAGGTTGATGCGCACCGCGCCGATGCGCAGCACCTCCAGAATTCCGGCGCGAACCGGCGGCACCAGCAGCAGCGCGCCGATCAGCACCCCGATCGCCGCCAGCGCCAGACTTGCCCGACGACGTGGTGCCGGCCCGGCCCGACGACGCGTGATCGCGCCCGCGATGTCGGGAGTCGGCGGGTAGCTGAACGAGCGCGCGGTTTCTTGAAGCTGCGCCTCCCAGCGCTCAAACTCACTCATACGTCGGGCACCTCGCGCAAGCCGGGAAATTCGCGCTCTACCACCGCCCGCAGCCGGCTCAGTGCTCGGTGCAGACGTGACTTGACGGTTCCAGACGCGACATTCAGCGTCGCCGCCATCTCGGCCTCGGAAAGATCTAAGAAATAGCGCAAATAGATCACCTGCTGATCGACCGCGCTCAAGCGCCGCACCGCCTGCCAGAGCGTCTGCGACTCCCAGCGCTCGGAGCTGCGGCCTTCGATATTGACCACAGCCTCGGGCGTGAGCTGAAACATCCGGCGGGCAGCCGCAAAATACCGTCCGATCGCGCGTCGGCGGTTGTGAGCAAGATTGGTGGCAATGCGGAGCAGCCAGGGCCGGAGCGGTCGTGACGTATCGAAGCGATCGAGCGCGCCTAACGCCCGAATAAACGTTTCTTGCGCCACATCTTCGGCATCGTCGGCGTCACCCAGGAGCAGATAGGCCAGCCGGAAAACGGCATCCTGATGCTGGCGAACCAGCTGCTCCCAGGCGGTCCCGTCGCCCTGCTGCGCCCGGACGATCAGGTCAGATTGATCCACAAGAACCCCTCGCGAGAAGTTCGTTAATCTAGATACACTGATCGCTGATGTTTGGTTCCCTGGTGCTGACGTGAAATGATCGATCGTGGTCCGTGGTTGAATAAGCGTGGATCTGAGAGCGGGCTGCGGCGATTATTCCAGCACCAGCTCACCGCTTTTGCCGCCGCGCTTCTCCGCCAGCCGAATGTCGGTCATGCGCATGGTGCGATCGACGGCCTTGCACATATCATAGATCGTGAGCGCCGCGACGGATACGGCGGTCAGCGCTTCCATCTCGACGCCGGTCTTGCCGCTGACGCGCACGGTGGCCTCGATATGCAGCGTGTGCTCGGCGACGGCGGGCGTGATCGTGACGTTGGCGTAGCTGAGCATCAGCGGATGGCAGAGCGGAATCAGATCGCTGGTCTTTTTGGCGGCCATGATTCCGGCGATGCGCGCGGTTGCCAGCACGTCGCCTTTGGGAATCGCGCCGTCGAGGATCAGCCGCAGCGTTTCTGGACGCATCACCACGGAGCCGCGCGCGATCGCCTCGCGCACCGTCTCGGCTTTGGACCCGACGTCGACCATGCGCGCCTGGCCCTGCTCGTCAAGATGAGTCAGCTGCGCCTGATTGGGATTGAGCGGCTGGGTTATCGGAGCGGCTGGCGGATCGATCTGTCCGCTCATGGCCGAGCGCAGCATCGCGTACAACATGCCACGCTCGACGCCCAGCGTTTGCAGCACGCCCAGCGCGGCGCTGCCCTGGATCTCCAGCAGCGCCAGCAGCAGATACTCGGTATCAAGCGTGTCCTGTCCGGCGCTGCGGCTCAGCCGATCCGCAACCTCGAAAATCTCCTGGGTGCGCTTGGTCCACTTCATGGCCGAGCCAGCCTCAGGATGGCGCCGCGAGCCGTAGCCAGCCAGCAGCTCCACGGCCTCACGCGCCCGAGCCAGCGTCACGCCGCAGCCGAGCAGCACCTGAGCGGCAACCGACTCAGGAGCACGAATCAGAGCGAGCAGCACATGCTCGGTGCCGACCAGCGGCTGGCGATAGGTATTGGCTTCTTCTTGAGCCAGGAGCATCACCTGTTTGGCCTGCTCCGCTAAACGCTGCATGAATGGGGCTTGATGCGCCATCGCTTCCTTCCTTGATAGCTTCTGGGTAGGGCGTATAGTAGCATATAGGAGCGGATCGCAGGCGCTTGGTGTACACTATACAACCAAGCGCCGGTATGGTTGAAAGGACGAGCATGCAACGACGAACGATCTGGATCGTGGTGGGAATAGTCACGGCAGCGCTGCTGGTAATGTGCGTAGCTGGCGTGGGCATCGGCTATCTGCTGGTTCGCGATTTTCAGCAGCGACAGGTCGCTGACGTGTTTGCGACGATCAGCGCCGGGCTTGAGCAGACGCCGGTCGCGGAGGAGCCTACCAGCAGAGCCACGGTTACGCCCCGCAGATCGAGCGAGCAGCCCACGGAGCCGACCAGCCCAACATCCGAGTCACCGACGACAAGGACCGCGCGGCCAGCCGACAATCCCGGCGATCAGGTTTTGCCCTCAGGATTGGATGTCGCAGCATCGCTGGTTTCGGGCAGCCAGGCGGCGCTGGGCCAGCGCGAAGACGCCACACGCTACCAGATCAGCGCAACGCTCGATCCAGATCAGCATCGCATCACCGGCGCGCAGTCGATCCAGCTGACCAACACCGAAGACACGGCGCTCAACGAGATCTATCTGCGGCTCTACGTGAACGCGGCGCACTACAACGAGGGCGAGATCAGCGTCGAGGATGTGCAGGTGAACGGCGCGGCGGCACAGTCCAGCCTGGAGATCGACGACACGGCGCTCAAGATCGCGCTGCCGCAGCCGCTCGCGCCCAACCAGTCGGCCGAGATCAGCCTGCGCTTCACGACGATGGTTCCCAGCTCCGGTGGCGGCTACGGGATTTTCAACGAGTCCAACGGCGTTTGGACACTGTATAACTGGCATCCCGAGCTGGCAGTCTACGAAAAAGAGGACTGGCTGCTTAATCCGGTCAGCGCGCAGGGCGATCCGACCAACACCGACGCATCGAACTACGAGGTCACGTTTGCCGCGCCGAGCGATATGCAGATTGTCACCAGCGGCGTGGAGACCGGCGCGCAGGAGCAGGACGGCAACACGGCGCACACGAGCGTCGCGGCGCTGGCCCGCAACTTCGTGGTTGTCGCCAGCGATCGGTTCGAGAGCGTGAGCCAGAAGGTCGGCGAGGTCAACGTCAGCTCGTACTATCTGCCCGGTAGCGAGGAGGGCGGACAGGCGGCGCTGGACACAGCAGCCAAGTCGATCGAGGTTTTTAGCCGGGAGTTCGGCGCGTATCCCTACACCGAGCTGGATGTAGCCCAGGTTGAGCTGGGCGGCGGCGCGGCGGGCATGGAGTCGACCGGGCTGATCATGATCGGCAGCGAGTACTACGATCCAGAAACAGCCTCGCCGTTCGGCAATCTTGGCGGCGCGCTGGGAGGCGCCGAGGGCGCGAACATTCTGGCCTTCACGACGGCGCACGAGGTCGCGCACCAGTGGTGGTACGGCGTCGTCGGCAGCGATGCGTATCAGCAGCCGTGGCTTGACGAGTCGCTTACCAACTGGTCGTCGGCTTTCTATGTCGACGAGACGCTGGGCAAGGAAGCGGGGCTGATGGCGCGCGATATGTTTATCAGTTTTCCCTACCGGATGACTCTGGAGAACGGCGACACGCGGCTGGACCAGGATGTCGAAAGCTTCAACGACGTGCAGTACGGCAGCGTGGTCTATGGCAAGGGCGCGCTGATGTACGATGTGTTGCGGCAGGAGCTAGGCGACAAAAAGTTCTTCGAGTTTTTGCGGCGCTACTATCAGGAGCAGCAGTTCGATCGCGCGGACGGCGGCGAGTGGCTGCAAACGCTGAGTCAGGTCGCGGGCAAAGATATGCGCCCATTCTATGACAAGTGGGTCACCGGCGCGTCGATCCAGGAGAGCGATCTCCCGGAGGGCGGGCCGCTGAGCCAGATCCTCAGCGGCAATCTTGAAGGACTGCTCCAAAGGCCGAATAACTGAGAACAAGGGAACAAAAGAACAAAGGAACCAAGAACAAAACGGAAGAACCTAGAACCAAAAAGAAGTACCAAAAACCCCCTCGCCTGTGCCGAAGGCAACGGGAGAAGGGGAAGGAGCGAAGCGACGGGGGTGAGGGCCTGCAAAAGAACAAGAGAGAAGTACCAAAAAGCCCCTCTCCTATCGCAATGGGAGAGGGGTTTGGGGTGAAGGCCAGCCCAGTTCTAAAACCTTAGCGTTCGCGCGCTGCCGTCGTCGGTGAAGCGCTGCGGCTCGGCGTCCAGCACCTGGACGATCACGTCGCGCTGCGGTGGTATGTAGCCGCCCTCACGCGCCGCGATCTCCACTATGGTCGCGCCGCTCTCGCCGCCGACGCGGAAGGTTGTTGCGGACCACACGCCCTGCTCGTGCTCAAACGTATGACCATCATCCTCGTAGAGCGTCCACTCGCCGTCGCCGGGCCAGACCAGCACAGTTAGCTCATCGACCGGGCGCTCGTCGGTGTACTGCATCACCGGCGCCAGCGGAATGATCGCGCCGGCCCGCACATAGAGCGGCATGCGCTCAAGCGGCGCGGCGGCCAGAATATCGTTTCCACCCGTGAAGCGCTCACCTGTCCACCAGTCGTACCAGGTTCCGGCGGGCAGATACACGCTGCGACACTCGACGCCCGGCTTCACGATCGGCGCGGCCATCAATGACGGGCCGAGCATCATCTGATCGTGGAGATTGTAGGTGCGCGGATCGTTGGGGAAGTGGTAGAGCAATGGCCGCAGGATCGGCGCTCCCGTAGTGGCGGCCTCCCAGAACAGCGAGTAGATGTAGGGCAGCAGCCGGTAGCGCAGCTCGATATACTCGCGGCAGATCCGCTCGACGCGCTCGCCGAAGATCCACGGCTCGTGAGCCTTGCTGCCCAGCTCGGAGTGGCCGCGCATAAACGGATAAAGCACGCCGGCCTGCATCCAGCGCGCGAACATCTCCGGCGTGGCGTTGCCGAAAAAGCCACCGATGTCGCAGCCGACGAAGGGCACGCCCGACAGGCCCATGTTGGCAAGCATCGGCAGCGATGTTTCGAGATGATCCCAGACCGAGCGGTTATCTCCCATCCAGGAGGCCGTCCAGCGCTGAATACCGGCGAAGCCCGAGCGCGAAAGCATAAACGAGCGCTCGTTGGGCCGCAGCCGGCTCAAGCCCTCACGCGTCGCGCGCGACATCATCGAGCCGTACAGATTGCGCGTCTCGGCGTGAGTCGTGCGCTCATCCTCAGGTCCCTGCGGCGCGTCGAGCGGCAGCGTGATATGACTGGCGCCAGGCTCGCCAAACGGCTGATCCTTGATCGCGGGCTCGTTCATGTCGTTCCAGATGCCCGCCACGCCGATCTCGGTCAGCGAGCGGTGAAGATCGCCCCACCACTCACGCACCTGGGGCCGCAGAAAATCGGGAAAGACCGCGCGATCCGGCCAGACGTAGCCGTGAAAAAGCTTGCCGTCGACGGTGCGCACAAAATAATCTTTGGCCATGCCCTCGTCGAACGGCTCGTAGTCGGCCTCAAGCTCATACTTCACGCCCGGATCGATGATTGTAACGGTTTTGAAGCCGATCTCAGCCAGATCGCGCACCAACTTCTCGGGCTCGGGAAAGCGCTTCGGGCTCCAGGTGAACACGCGATAGCCGCGCATATAATCGATGTCGAGATGGATCACATCGCAGGGAATGCGACGGCTGCGAAACTCCTGCGCCAGCTCGCGCACGATCGTCTCGGACTCGTAGCTCCAGCGGCACTGGTGATAGCCGAGCGCCCAGCGCGGCGGCAGCGGCATGCGTCCGGTGAGCGCCGAGAAGCTGCCGACGATCGCGGCCGGCTCCGGGCCGTAGATAATGTAATAATCCAGCTCTGAGTCACGCGACTCCATGCCCCACTCGCCGGGCCGCTCGGTATCGATCTCGAAGCGGCTCCAGTGCGTCGTGTTGAGGAACAGGCCATAGCCGACCTCGGGCCGCAGCACCATGCCGAACGGAATCGCGATATACATGTTGTCGGTTTGGGAGCCGTAATTGACCGAATCCATTGTCCAGTTGGTCAGCCGCTCGGACTGGTGATCCAGCAGCCGCGTGCGCTCTCCAAAGCCGTAGAAATGCTCGCCCTCCTCGATCTGCTTCCAGCCGCCGACGCCGCCCAGCCGCCAGCCGCTGCCCAGCACCGCATCCTGTGCGAACGGTCGTCCCTGCTTGTCGAAGCAGGCTACGCGACAGGGCTCGCGCTCGATGCGCACCAGCATTGCCTCGGTCTCGATCTCGATCGCCGCGTCCTGCTCACGTAGCTCAAAGGACGCCGCCGGCCACTCGTGATCGTCGCGCGTTACGGCCCAGGAGCGGCGCGGCGCGAACTCGCCGGTCGGCGCGACGCGAACGCGAATCATTGTGGGTGTCAGGATCGAGACCGCGAGCGCCGGGCCACCACAATCGCAGCGAACGCCGCGCTCGGTGCGCTCCACGGCTTGCAGCGGGCCTAGCGTGGTCCAGGCTTGCTCAGTGCTCGGCAGTTGACCAAAAGCTGTCATAGATTCTCCTTCTCCTTATCGGCGACGATCTAGCGACTCGGCGAGGGCTTAATGTCGCGGCTTGAGAAACTGCCGCACGAACACGCCCAGCGCCATGCTAAACGGCGCGAACGAATCGCGATGGATGTTATGGCTGCTGCCCTGGATGACTTCGACGCCGACAGATGACGGCACAAGCTCCCTGACCAGCGCCAGATGCTCGATCTTCCAGATGCTGCCGAACTCGGAGTCGGCGACCAGGATCTCCGTCGGCACGTCGATCGTGCGCAGCCGCTCGACCACGTTGATCGCGGCGTTGTCACGAAAGAAGCCTTCGACGGCGGAGCGCCGCACATGCTGCAACGAGTCGATCTTCCACCACACGTCGCAGTCGTGCCAGCGCGGATTGGCAGCGGCAAGCTCAGCCAGCGCCGCCTCCGTGCGCTCCATGCCGATACCGGCTGTGAAGCTCGGCAGATACGCTTCGCTGTCGGCACCCAGCATGATCACCGGATCTTCCAGCACCACCGCGCGTGGCCGAGTTTGCGCCTCGGGCAGCGTCGCATAGACCAGCGCGTTGATGCCGCCCCAGGAGTGGCCCAGCACGATCGGCGAGTCGAAGCCCAGCGCCGCGATCCAGCTGTCGAGCAGCCTCGCCGTTGTCTCGACCGCGTAGCCGCCGGGCGAGTCGCCGGTCTGGCCGTGGCCCGGCAGATCGGGAGCGAAGACATGGAAGCCCAGCCCGGCCAGAAACGGGCCGACTGACCACCAGGAGCGGGCGCTGCTGGTGATGCCATGCCACAAGACCAGCGGCGGGCCGTGATCGCCCCATTCGAGATAGTGCCAGCTCATGCCGCCGGCGGAGATCTCATGCTCGGTCGGCGACAGCGCGCCATCGCAGCGCAGGCCAGAGACGATTTTCATAGAATCCTCAAATAAGAACCTAGAACCCAGAACTTAGAACCTAGGAAGAAGATTCCCCTGGGTCTTGGTTCTTGGTTCTTGGTTCTCCGTCTGCTACTTCACCACAATATTGACCAGCTTGCCCGGCACGACGACGACCTTGGCAACCTGCTTGCCGTTCATGCTCGACTGAACTTTATCGCTCTGGAGCGCGGCCTCTTTGATCTGCGCCTCCTGCGTGTCGAGCGGCACCGTGATGCGATCGCGGACTTTGCCGTTGACCTGCACCACCAGCTCAAGCGCCTCGGCCTGAGTCAGCGCGGGCTCGTAGCTCGGCCACGGCTGAAGATGCACGCTGAACTCGCCGCCGGTCCGTGACCACAGCTCCTCGCTGAGATGCGGAGCCATCGGAGCCAGCAGCAGGATCAGCGAGCGCACCGCCTCGTTCCAGGCCTCGCTGCCGTAGACGCCGGTCTCGCGCACCTTGTACAGCTCGTTGACGAACTCCATCAGCGCCGCGATCGCGGTGTTGAACGCGAAGCGCTCCAGGTCATCGCCGACCTTTTTGATCGTGCGGTGGGTGACACGGCGCAGCGCGTTGGGATCGCCGCCTTCGCCACCCTTCGATTCTTCAGTCACGACGTTCCAGGCGCGATTGATGAACCGTACTACGCCTTCCATGCCCCGGCTGTTCCACGGGCCGCCCTGGTCCCACGGGCCGATGAACATCAAAAACGTGCGCACCGCGTCGGCACCGTAGCGCGAGACCAGATCGTCGGGATCGACCACGTTGCCGCGCGACTTCGACATCTTCTCGCTGTCCTCGCCCAGGATGATGCCCTGATTGAAGAGCCGCAGCATCGGCTCGCCGAAGCTCACCAGGCCCAGATCGCGCATGACCTTGGTCCAGAAGCGCGTGTAGAGCAGATGCATCACCGCGTGCTCAGCGCCGCCGGTGTACTGATCCACCGGCAGCCACTGCTTGCCGATCTCGGGATCGAACGGGCCCTGCTCGTAGTGCGGCGACAGGTAGCGGTACTGGTACCACGACGAGTCGACGAACGTGTCCATGGTGTCGGTGTCGCGCTCGGCCGGACCGCCGCACTGAGGACAGGTCGTGAAGCGCCAGGTTGGATGCAGCTTGAGCGGCGACTGGCCGGTCGGCACGAAATCGACATCTTCGGGCAGCGTCACCGGCAGCTGATCTTCGGGCACGGGCACCTCGCCGCACTGCGCGCAGTAGGTCATCGGGATCGGCGTGCCCCAGTAGCGCTGCCGTGAGATCAGCCAGTCGCGCAGACGATAGTTGACGGCGGCCTTGCCCTTGCCCTGCTGCTCCAGCCACTCGATCGCGGCTTTGACGCTCTGGCCCGCCTCCTTGCCGGCCGGAATGCCATCCAGCGGCCCCGAGTTGACCATCACGCCGTCGCCGGGCCAGGACTCGGCCATGGTCGCGCCGTCGAGATTTTGGCCCTCCGGCTGCACCACCACCACGACCGGCAGATCGTACTTGCGCGCAAACGCGAAGTCTCGCTCGTCGTGGCCGGGCACCGCCATGATCGCGCCGGTGCCGTAGCCCATCAGCACATAGTCGGCGATCCAGATCGGAATCTGCTGGCCAGTGGCCGGATTGATCGCGTAGCCGCCGGTCCACACGCCGGTCTTTTCTTTATCGGTGCTCAGGCGCTCGATCTCGGTCTGGCGGCTGGCCTGTAGCTTGTAGCTCTCGACCGCCGCGCGCTGCTCGTCGCTGGTCAACGAATCGACCAGCGGATGCTCAGGCGCGAGTACCATGAAGGTCGCGCCCCACAGGGTATCGGGCCGCGTGGTGAAGACCTCGATCGGCTCGCCTTGCTCGGTGGTAAAGACCACGTGCGCGCCCTCGGACTTGCCGATCCAGTTGCGCTGCATCGCCATGATGCGCTCGGGCCACTCAACGCCGCTGAAATCCAGCAGCTCGTCGGCGTAGTTGGTGATGCGGAAGAGCCACTGGTCCAGGTCTTTTTTGATCACCGGCGTGCCGCAGCGCTCACACACGCGATCCTCGCCTTTGACCTGCTCGCGGGCCAGCGTGGTGTTGCACGACGGGCACCAGTCGACCGGCGCGAAGGTGCGGTAGGCCAGGCCCTTTTTGTAGAACTGGATGAAAAACCACTGGTTCCAGCGATAATACTCGGGATCGCACGAGATCATCTGCTGATCCCAATCGACCATCATGCCCATCGCCTTGATCTGGTTGCGCATATAGTCGATGTTGGAGTAGGTCCAGGTTTTGGGATTGATGTTGCGCTTGATCGCGGCGTTCTCGGCAGGCAGGCCAAAGGCGTCGAAGCCGATCGGATAGAACACGTCGTGGCCGCGCATCCGCATGTAGCGGGCGCTGGTGTCGCTGGGGCTGTAGGCGTACCAGTGGCCGATGTGCAGGTTGCCGCTGGGATAGGGCAGCATCGTCAGTGCGTAGTGCTTCTTGCCCTCGGGCCGTGCATGAAACCGATAAATTCCGCTTGCTTCCCAGCGCTGCTGCCATTTTTTCTCGGTCGCAACAGCATCATAGCGCTCTGCCATTATGTTTGCTCCTCATGTAATTTATGCTCAGGGAGAGATTCAGGCCCTCACCCCAAACCTCGGTCGGCTTCGACCTCGGTTGCGACAGGTGAGGGGGAATCTGGTGAAGCTTCAATATTCATCCTTTTGTTCTTTTGTTCCCTTGTTCCTTTGTTCGTCTTCCCCGGTTCTAGGTTCTGGGTTCTTGGTTCTCCGTCACACGACAACTCGTTTATGCTCCGCCAGCTCCAGCAGCCGATCCGCCAGCTTGATCAGATCGTCGCGGCCGTGGAGGGGAGCCAGCCAGTGCTCGGGAATCGCGCTATAGCCCCAGCGAGCGCCCGCCAGCGCGCCGACCACTGCGCCCTGAGTATCGGCGTCGCCGCCCAGATTGACCGCCGCCATCACGGCCTCCTCAAAGCTGTTATGTGCCAGCAACGCCCATACCGCGATTCTGAGCGTATCGACGACGTAGCCGGTGGTGGGCAGCGAGTCCGAGCGGACGTTGGCGCGTACCGTCTCCAGCACATTGGCGATCTCGGCGGAGGCTCGCGGCTCGCGACGCAGGCGCTGGGCCACGCTGCTGACCGCCTCGGCGATCGACATGTCGTGGAGCAGATGATGGATCAGCAGGTTGACAGCCATGCTGCCGGTCGCGGCCTGCGGATCGAAGTGCGTGATCAGCGCCTCATCGCGCGAGGCGTCCATCAAGCGGCGCTGATCATAGACGTAGCGCAGCGCGACCGGCGCACAGCGCATGATCGTGCCGTTGCCCGCGCTCTTGCCGCCCATCTGCCGGTGCGCGCCCAGGGCAGCGGCGGGCAGCATGTTGCCTTTGGTCCAGGCATTGAGCGCCGCCCGCGTGATCGTGCCGACATCTTTAGGATTGGTCTTCAGCCAGGCGACATAGCGCGCCGCTACATCGTCGACATTCAGCTCGCCGCAGGCCACGATGCTCTCGGCCAGCGCACGCGCCATCGCGGTATCGTCGGTGGTCTCGCCGGGCTTGAGCTTCAGCCAGCCGCCGCCGACCATCTTGCGCAGCGAGCCGCCGTAGGACTGCGCGATCTCGAAGCGGCTCATAAACTCAACAGGACCGCCCAGCGCATCGCCGACGGCCAGACCGACCAGACAGCCGCGTACATGTGCTTGTGTTATCGCCATAGCTCACTCTTTGTGCTAGTGCAGACTCAGGCAGCCGCCGACTCTACGTGCTGCATCTCGTAATCCCAATGCTCGAACGCAAACGCCCAATGCCGATTGATCTGCTCGATCGCCTGTGGATCGTGATCGAACGTGTTCTTGCGATAATCTCCAAGCGTCGCCAGATACGCTTGCAGCGCCGGCTCGGCCTGCTCCCAACCCGGCAGCCGCAGCGTCTCGTAGATCCGTCGAACCGTCGCCAGCGGCTCCCGCTCAAGCTCCGTGAAGCGCACCTCGATAAAATCCTCGGCTGGAATCTGCGACTGCTCGGCGATCAGCTTGCGCATCATCAGCGCGTACCAGCGCAAAATATGCTGCTCATCCTCGGCCGGGCTGAGACTTTGGAATTTCATCAGCGGATGCGCCTTGCGATATAGATGTTTAGTCGAGACAAACACGTCGTATGGATTACGATGGATATGGATGAACTTCGCGCCCGGAAAGGTATCGCGCAGCGCCTTGATCCGCCCGGTATTAGCCGGATTTTTCATAACCAACTGCCGCCCGCTGTGTCTCAGAGTCAGTTTTTTGAGCAGCCAGCGATAGGTCTGCTGCCAGCGCCGGTACTCCTTCGGCGAGAGACCCTGAAGCAGCGTGTAGTGCTCGAAATAAAAATCGGCCCGGCGCGGAAACGTCCATTCATGATGCGCCGACTGAGTTGTCAGATTCCCAAGCGTTATTTCCTCTTCCTGCGGCGAGTCCAACGACAACAGCACATTGTCCATCGGTCGTGGGCGTGGCTCCTGGAGGCTCGCGGCCTGTCGGCGCAGCAACGCCTCGCCAATAAACATGATCTCCGGCGCGTAGGACTGGATTGACGAAAGATAACCGAACTGCGGATCGCGTGCCATCAGATTATGCAGATACGTCGTGCCGCTGCGCCAGTGTCCGACAATAAAAATCGGCGGCCTGGTGATCTCGATCTGGGCGATGGCGGCGTTATAGCGCAGACGCTCGTACCAGCGCAGCGGACTAGTCAGCAGGCTCATGGTCAGAACCTCGGCCACACGTCTGCGATACTGCGGATCGACGCCGCGATTCTCCCACAGCAGCCGCAGCAGGTTGCGCGACGATGAGACGGACATCGGGTGTTGAAAGCCGGAAAGAGTGTCCTCCTGGTTCATTGTTACCTTCCCTGACAGCCGCGTCTATGCCCGGCGAGCAACATAGATCAGCCGCGTTGCCGCCGGATGAGGCGGCTCATTCTGGGGGGTGTAACGTCCTACAAGCTGCAATCCTGCTCCCTCAATCGCCGCGACGATCTCGTCGTCGCTGTGCGCGCGCTGACGATGCGTCTCCGCGCCCTGCTGCCACAGATCGCTATCGGCGTCGCGCACAAACCATGTAATCCGCCCGGTCGCGATGCGCACATCGGCGGCGTAGCGCAGATGGTTGATCACCAGTACATCCTCGGTATCGGCGGTGATCTCATACTGGCCGCGCCAGGCGCTCTCATACTCGTATGGTGTGTTAAGGTCCGCAATCACATAGCCGCCGGGTCTGACCGATCGCGCCAGCGTTTGCCAGCCCAGCCGCAGATCCTCGACGCTCGTCAGGTAGTTCAAGGTATCGTAGAAGGCGGTTGCGACATCGCCCGGCTGGTCGATCGGCGGCGGCGATGCGCGACACAGGTCGCCCTCAAGCCAGACGATTCCGAGCGGCTGTTTGCGCCGACGAGCCAGCGCCAGCATCTGCCGCGATCGATCGATGCCCTGAACCTGCCAGCCGGCCTCGGCGAAGAGCACGGCCGCCGCGCCGTCGCCACAGCCCCAGTCCACGATTCGCCCGGCGACGATCTCATGCTCGCGCAGCCAGTCCAGCGTCCAGTGTGCCAGTCGCTCGCTCCACGCGCCCTGGTTGATGCGCAGGTAGATCGGCGCGTACGCTGCGTAGATGCCTTGCATAACAAAAAACCTTCATCCCCACTCAGGGACGAAGGCGTGCTCCGTGGTACCACCCCGATTTAGAGGAGCCTTCACGACCCAGGCCGCTGCTGCTCCATCCACTCGTTGCGCTGTAACGGGCTCACCCGTCGCCGACTACTTCGCCAGGCGCTTCGCCGACGCTGCCCATGAGCGAGTTCGGCACCATCGCGATCTTCCACCAGCCGATCGCTCTCTGTGGGCACGTGCCTACTATTCTCATGCATTGCTTCTGGCTCAAGTGTACCACGCTCTCAAATAAAGAACAAAAGAACCGAACGAAGAACCTAGAACCCAGAACCTAGAACCTAGAACCAAAGATACATAATTGAGGGTTGGCTTGTTCCCCTTCGCCTGCGGCAACCGACGCGGAAGCCCGCCGAGGTTCGGGGCAAGGGGGCTAGGGGGATGAGGGCCTGATTAACAACAATATTTACCAGAGGCCGTAACATTAAGGGCTTAACCGCGTTTATATAGATGCCAGTACTTTGGTACTCTGGGAAATAGTTCTTTGCCAAAATATAGATCAGGAGCGACGATGGATTGGCTCTTCACAACCTTGAAACAGATCAGGCCAGTACAGCGCCTCCATCTACTCCTGCTGGGCGTTTGCGTCGTCGTGGGTGGCGGCGTAGGCTGGATTGTCGCCAACGGCACAACGCTCTCGGTCAACTCTCAGGGCGAGCTGGTAGTGATCCTGCCGACCGACACGCCCGCCAACACAGTCGAGTCATATACCGATCTCACGAATCTCGCGCGGCCGACGCCCACACCAGAGGAGCGCACTGTTACCGAGCGCGTGCTAGATTTCTTTGGTCTCGATCCGGGACCGACCGCGCCCTCGATCGAGCCGACGCCTGAGGTCGCGATCGGCGGCACGATCCAGCCGACAACACCCGGCAGCAGGCCATCTGCGACTGCCGCAGGAACCGCCCGCACTGGTACGACGCCAACCGCACGCAGCGGTCAACGCACTACGCCAACGCCACGCCGCGATCGTTCGCCCGCGCCAACCGTTGGGCAGCCGGGCCGGCCCGCGCCGTCGTCTACGCCGGTGCCAGATCGCGATCCAGAATCGACCGCGCCCAGCGTCCCAGGCGCAACACGAACCTCCGCCCCGATCGAGCCGACGCGCCCTGGCAGCACGCCGCCGGGGAATAAGCGACCCACCCCCGGAAGAACGCCAACGCCGCAGCCGGGATCGACTGCTACGCCGCGCCCGACGAGCACGCCGCGCCCCGGCACCACCGCGACGGCCAGACCTGTGCCGACCAGCACGCCGCTTCCGCCCGGCGGCAAGCCGGTATCGACGCCGACTGTGGGAGCCAAGCCGCCGCAGACGCCGCAGCCAACCGCCACGCGCACGCCACGGCCGACGAACACGCCGCGTCCGACCAATACGCCGACTCCTGAGCCTACGGATACGCCGCGTCCCACGAACACGCCAACGCCTGAGCCTACGGATACGCCGCGTCCGACCAATACGCCGGTTCCGACAGATACGCCCGAGCCAACCAGTACGCCGATCCCTGAGCCCACGGCCACACCCGAGCCCACGGCGATCCCGGAGCCTGAGCCCACGGCCACGCCAGAGGCTGAGCCTACAGCGCTCCCCGAGCCTGAGCCTACTGCGGCGCCCGACCCGACCGACGAGCCGATTCCTGAGCTATTACCGGTGTTAGAGGTATTTTCAAATCGAGGATAATGCTTTAGTCTGAGGGTTGAACATGAGGATTGACCAGGCGAATTACTCGTTTGGTTCCTGGTTCAGACCCTCACCCCCGGCGCGATCGCGCCACCCCCTTGCCCGCCGTCGCGGGTCCCTTTCCCGCTCCAGGCCCAGAGGGCACCCCGCAGGCGAGGGGAATGAAGGTACTTCCTTTGTTCGCTTGTTCCTTTGTTCCTTTGTTCGCTTGTTCCTTTGTTCCTTTGTTCCTCTGTTCGCTTGTTCCTTTGTTTCTTTGTTTCTTTGTTCGTCCCCTGGTTCTTGGTTCTTGGTTCTTCCGTCTACCCTGCAACCATATGCGTTTCGCCCGGCGCGGACTCGCTCTCCAGCAGCGCCGCGACGACATCGCCTGACAGCGGCCGCCCGAAGTAGTAGCCCTGACCCCGCGTGCACTCCAGCGCCTTGAGCTGATTGACCTGATCCAGAGTCTCGATGCCCTCGCCGGTGACACTCAGGTTGAGCGCTTTGGCAAAGGCGATCACCGCGCGCACGATCGCTGTGTCTTCCGCGCTGGAGCCGAGGCCCGCTATAAACGAGCGATCGATCTTGAGCGTATCGACCGGAAAACATTTGAGATAGCCTAGCGAGCAGTAGCCGGTGCCAAAATCGTCGATGGCCAGCTGAATGCCTAGCCGTTTGAGATCGCGCATGACCGCCGCGTTGTGCTCGCCGTCCTGCATCATCATGGTCTCGGTGATCTCCAGCTTGAGATAGCGCGGATCGAGGCCGGTCTCCGCCAGCGTGGCGGCGATCGACGCGACCAGATGCGGATGCTGGAACTGCCGCGCCGAAAGATTGACGCTCAGCACCAGCGGCTCGTCGCTGGGATAGAGCAGCTGCCAGCCGCGAACCTGGCGACAAGCCTGCTCCAGCACCAGCTGTCCGATCTGGATGATCAGTCCGGTCTCCTCGGCCAGCGGGATGAACTCGCCCGGCGACACGCGGCCACGCCTGGGATGATCCCAGCGCACAAGCGCCTCGACCTCGCGCATCTTGCCGGTCAGCAGATCCACCACCGGCTGATAAACAACCAGAAATTCGTTGCGCTCCGTGGCCCGGCGCAGATCGGTTTCGAGCGCCAGCCGCTCCATAGCGCGCGCGTTCATATTGGGATCGAACAGGGCATGCTGGGACTTGCCCTGCGCCTTAGCTCGATACATCGCCAGATCGGCGCTGCGCACGAGGTCGTCGGGGCGATGCTGGTCGGCGGTGTTCAGCGCAATGCCGATGCTGACCGTTGTAAAAACCTCGTGCTCGTCGTTCAAACGCAGCGGCGCGCTGAGCGCTTGCTGGATACGCTCGGCGATCTGCGTTGCATCGCGCACCTCCCCGATCTCTTCAAGCAAAATAATAAACTCGTCGCCGCCCAGCCGGGCCACAGTATCCGCCGGCCGGATACAGCCTTGCAGCCGCTGAGCGACCGTGCGCAGCAGCTGATCGCCCGCCTGGTGGCCGAGGCTATCGTTGACCACTTTGAAGTTATCGAGATCCAGGAACAGCACCGCGATCCGCTTGTGATGTCGCTGCGCCCGCTCCAGCGCATGGGAAAGCCGCTCCATGAACAACACGCGATTGGGCAGACTCGACAGCGGATCGTGAAAGGCCAGATAGCGCAGCTGAGCCTCGAAGATCTTGCGCTCACTGACATCACGCGCAATACACACGATCTCCGGCGAGCGGTGCTTGCTGCTGATCATGCGGGCGTTGACCTCGGTGTAGCGCAGCTTGCCGTCTTTGTGCAGCAGCACCAGATCAAACGATCCGCGCTCTTGCCGGCGCGCCAGGATCGAATCCAGGATCATGCCGGTTTTGGCCCAGCTGCTCGGCTCGCTGAGCTGAGCCAGCGCCCGACCCTGGACCTCTTCGCTGGTGTAGCCCAGCAGCTGCTCGCCGTAGCTGTTGATCGAGGTCAGCGCCGCGTTGAGATCCAGCGTAAAGATCAGATCGTTGGCGTGATCGAAGAGATCGCGGTAGCGCTTCTGCTCCTCCGAGATCTGCTGAAACAGGCGCGCGTTCTCCAGCGCGATCGTGGCGTAGTCGGCCAGCGCGGAGAGCAGATATTGATCATGCTCCGTAAACTGGCGCGTCTGCTCACAGTTGCTCACACTCAGCACGCCGATCGCCTCGTTGCCGGCGATCAGCGGCACTTGAAGCAGGGCCTGAGCCAGAAAGCCGGTTTTGAGCTTGAGGCCGCCCTCGTTGCGTGAGCGATGGAGACGCAGCGGCTGCCGGGTGCGCACAACCTGGCCCGCAAAGCTGTCGTTGAGCGGCACACGAAAGCGCTGGACGCGCTCCTCGCCCAGGTTTTTCGCCGCGCGCAGATACATCTCGCCACTCTCGCGATCGACAAGCAGCAGCATGCCTTCCTCGGCCCTGGTCAGGTACACGCCCGCCTCGACGATGCGCTCCAGCACCTGATCCAGATCCAGCAGCGCCGTGACCGATCTACCGATCGCCGAAAGGATCGACTGCTCGCGCACACGCTGCTGCAAAGCCTGGTTCAAGCCCAGCTTTTCGCGCTGAAGCCGCTGCTCGCTCAGCGCGCGCTCGATCGCCAGAATAATATCGTCTTCGGTGAACGGCTTGATCACATAGTTGCGCGCGCCAAAGCGAAACGCGTCCACAGCCGTCTGCTCGGAGCCGTGAGCGGTCATCAGGATCACGGGAATCGTCGCGTCTAGCTCGGCAATGCGGCGCAGCATCTGAAGGCCCGAGGCGTCGGGCAGCTGAAGATCAAGCAGGATCAGATCGGGGCGGCGCTGCCGAATCTGCACCAGGCCGTCCCAGCCGGTGGCGGCGGTTCGCACGGCATAGCTATGCTGGGGAAGAATTGTATGCGCTAACAGCAAGACAATCTGCTCGCTGTCGTCGATGACCAGAATCTCTTCCATGTGCTCCGTTTTCCTTGCTACGTGGAGCCCGATTGAGCGAACGAGCGCCTACCGACGAGTTTGGATCAGCGCCAGGATGCAGCCAGGCACTCGATCGACGCTCCCCGCGCTCATCATTGATGCGAGTTTGCCTTATCCAGGATGCATAGAATGTAAAGTTTTTTGGCGAGCCGGGGGTCTGATCGCCGGTGAGCGCGCTGTGGCGAAGACTGCCGATTCACAGGCCGCGCCCACTAAAACTATGCCGAGTAGTGTTTATCAGTATGATTGACCGGAGCGCGCGCTGTGACAAGCGCTAACAGAACCAAACCCCGCTGGTCCATATGGGGTAACAATGATCGACACCCGGCTAGAAGTGGAGAGAATCTTGCAGCGTCGGTGTACAATAATCCTGTAATTGTGCAACTAGATATGTGCATCTAACGCCGAGGCGATTATGAGCGAACAATATCTCATCGATACAGAGGGCAACACTGTTGGCATTGTGATTGACCCTAACACGTATAAAGAGCTAGTACAAGCACGCGAAGAGCTTGATCGTATCCGTGCGGCGCAAGCTGCCAGTACTCATTCGGTAGAGTCAGGACACAAGCAGCGTGGAAGAGCCTAAATCGTCAACCGCCATCGACCTCGTTCATAGCATCGATCATGATCTCAGGGGTAATGCTGCGCGGGTCTGGTCAAAGGGACGTTCCTTGGCCCAAGGTGGACATGGATTTACTAGTGACGAGCAACGAAACGTCCTTGAGATGGTAGACTCACACCTCGATCAACTGTTGAATGCGGCCTATCGCCTCACTCTTTGGATCGATGCACAGCACTCTGATTCACTGACAATCGTTCGTCCGATCCAGAATGTAGAACAGGTGCTCGGCTGGACACCGCTTGAGCTGTTGCGACATGTGGATCACGAGATGGCACGGAGCCTGCCTGTGGTGCGCAAGGTTGCCCACGACCTCGTCTCTGGACAGTATGGTTTTACCAGCGAGGACCAGAAAGACCGGCTGCACCTGCTGTACCGTGATGTTGAAAGATTGCAGACGGTCGTCGAGGTTATCCATGTGTGGCTTACGAAAAATGCACCATAATTCTTTCTGTTTTGCCTTGCCATTCGTAAGCAATTGCTAGGTTCCCTGCTTTTTTGGATGATGCCTGAACCTTCCTTTTCTGCTTTAGAGCAAAGTAATCCGTTCGGCGCGCGTCTTAATTTTTTAGCTGCTCGTAGCGGGCATCACGAATACGCCGAACTAGCTCGACTGTGTTAATCGCTGGCTGCTCCATAGATCGCAACCTCACGCGGAGAATAAAGCCCACTTCCAGATCAATAAACATGTTAGCTCACGTCTTCTGCGGACGCGTGTACACCGTCTCGCCGCCGTCAGGCCGCACTTTCTCGATCTCGCCCTGATACGCCAGCGCCTCAAGATGCGTCTTGGCCTCCTCGGTCGTGCAGCCGACCTGCTGCGCCATCTGATCGACGCTAAACTGCTCGTTGGGATGGTCGCGGAGATAGGCCAGCAGCTGCTGAGCGACCGGCCCCAGCTCTTTGCTCGAATGCGGTATGCCTGACATGGTTCACCTCCTGTACTACCAAAAGATTTAAGCAGGGTTTATGCCAGGCTTGACCGGCTCCATCACCCGTGCTACAGTCGATCATATGTCGTTTCAAATCACACTTAAAGCCGGTCGTGAGCGATCGGTACTCAACCGCCATCCCTGGATCTTCAGCAGCGCGATCGCGCCCGGCAGCCGCGTGCCGCCCGACGGCGCGGTCGTCGAGGTGCTGAGCAGCGACGGCACCTGGCTGGCGCGCGGCACGTGGAGCGGCAACTCGCAGATTCAGATCCGGCTGTGGAGCTGGCAGGAGGACGAGCCGATCGACGGCGCGTTGATTCGGCAACGGATCGCGCGGGCGCTCGACGGACGCAGCGCGCTGGCCAACGATCCCGGCACCAACGCCTACCGCCTGGTCTTCTCGGAGTCGGATGGCATCCCGGGGCTGATCGCGGACCGCTACGGCGATTACATCGTGGTGCAGCTGCTGACGGTCGGCGCGGCGCTGCGGGCGCAATCGATCGTCGAGGCGCTGGTCGATCTGATGCAGCCGCGCGGCATCTATGAGCGCTCCGACGCCGACGTGCGCGCCAAGGAAGGGCTGGAGCCCGAGGCGCGGCTGCTCTGGGGTACTGCGCCAGACGGCCCGATCGAGATTCGGGAGAACGAGCAGCGCTATCTGATCGATTTCACCAGCGGTCACAAAACCGGTGCCTATCTCGATCAGCGTACCAACCGGCGGCGTGCTGCGGCGTACTGCCGCGATGCCGAGGTGCTGTCGTGCTTCTCGTACACGGGCGGCTTTGAGCTACAGGCGGCGGTGGCGGGGGCAAAGCAGATCACCGCGATCGATAGCTCGGCGGAGGCGCTGGGCATCGCCGCGCAGAACTTCGAGCGCAACGGCCTGGTGATACCCGTCGAGCAGGTCGAGGGCAACGTGTTTAGCGAACTGCGCCGGTTTCGCGCCGAGGGCCGCAGCTTCGACGTGATCATCCTCGATCCGCCCAAGTTCGTGCAGAATCGCAGCCAGCTGGATCGCGCCACACGCGGCTACAAAGACATCAACCTGCTGGCGATGCAGCTGCTGCGGCCCAACGGCATCCTGACGACCTTTAGCTGCTCCGGGCTGGTCTCGATCGATCTGTTCCAGAAGATCGTGTTTGGGGCGGCGGTGGATGCCAGGCGCGAGGTGCAGATCCTGGAACGGCTGGCGCAGGCTCCCGATCATCCGGTGCTGCTGACGTTTCCCGAGGCCGAGTATTTGAAGGGCCTGATCTGCCGCGTGGTGTAGAATCGCACAGGGCGTGATCGCATCACGCCCCGACGGAATTATTCGATAGCTTTACATTGGTCGCGGCTGCGGATGAACGTCGATCTCGTCGGCCTGGTGGCGGGTGAGGATCTCGCGCGCACGCATGACCTCCTCCGGGCCACGCGCCGACACGCTCAGCACAACCTGGCCTGCCTCCAGCGCCGAGCCGTAGCGCTCTGCTCGCTCATGGGGCACGCCCAGCGTCGAAAGATTCGCCATGCGCTCGCCAACTGCCGAGCCGACCGCCGCGCCGCCGATCGTGGTCGCCAGCACGCCGACGCCGAGAAACGGACCCAGCGCCGGGATCGAAAACAGGGCCAGGCCGCCCAGCAGACCAGCCAGACCGCCCACGGTCCCACCGATCGCGACATCCTCGCTGGTCTCCTCGGCCTCACGATCCAGCGCGACAACCTCCTCCGACGTGGCCTCCGTCTCGTCGTGGCGAAACACCGCCGAGATCTGCTCGGCGCTAAACCCTTGCTGCTGCAAATCCTGCACGGCCGCCTGGGCTCGCGTCCGCTCGTCGAAGATCGCGACCACAAGCTGCGGCAGATCCGGCAGCTGCACGTGCTCATCTTTATGCATAATGCCTCCTAGCGAAGTGTTCTCCACGGGCTGTGCCGCAAGGAATATGCCGCGCGTTGTTTCCCGCCGCGTGGGCATGTATAATCGCCCTGGCAGAAATTAGGAAACCAATGCCTCGACGCCAAATCTTTTGCGCCGCATACCACTGCGGCAAGACAAGCCAGCTGGCCAATGTTGCCCGCGAAGCGCTGGCAGCCGGAACACCGAGCAGCCAGATCCTGGCGCTGACCGTGCATCGTCCGGGTGCCGCCGTGCTGCGCGAGATGCTGCTGGATGTGACGGCGCAGGACGCGCCCACAACCACAGCCCGCCAGCGCGCAACTGCAATCCTTCAGGCATTTCCCGAGGTCGCCGATCTGCCCGTGGGCTGGAGCGAGGCCGCGCTGCTTTCGGGGATCGATCGGCGGCGGCTGATTCGCCAGGCGTGGGCGAGCGCCGGCCAGGGATCGCAGACGCTGTTTGCCCGGCGCAGCCAGCAGCCCGGCGCGCTGGATTGGATCGCGCTGCTCTTCGACCGCTTCAGCGATTGGGCCGGCACCGCCGATCCTGCGCTGTTGCCCGAGCTACTGATCGCCGACGAGTCGCTTGACGAGCTATGGCGGGCCTACCGCGTGTATCTGCGCCTCTGCCGCCAGCACGGCGTGGTCGCCTTCAACGAGGTTTTTACGCGTGCGATCGATACGCTGCGTGTGCCCGATGTGCGCCAGGCCAATCAGCGCCAGCTACTACTGCTCGACGATCTGGATCTGTTTCAGCCGGCCGAACTACTGTTCGTCTCAGCCCTGATCGCGCCGACGACCGCCGTGGTTGCCAGCGCTTCCAGTGAGCCGCGCGCCGACAGTGCCCTGGCGCGTGAGCGATTGATCGCGCGCTGGACCAGCCAGCACGAGCTTCAGCCGGCGACAAGTGCGGCAACAGCCGCCGCGCCGCTGCTGGCGATCGGCGAGTACACCACGGCCGACGCCGAGGCCCACGCGATCGCGCGCAGCATTGTCGAGCAGCTTCGCGGCGGCGCGGCTCCCGGCGATCTGGCGATTGTTGCGTTCGATCCAGAGCTGGTGCCGATTCTACAGCGGGTGCTGAGCCAGTACGGCGTGGCGGCGCAGGGCCAGAGCGCCCGCGACGGCTACATGCTGGCGCTGGCACCGATCGCGCTGGCCGGACTCAAGCTGCTGGCCGGTCGGACGCTGACGCTGGCGGAGACTGCCACCCTGCTGCGGCATCCCGCGCTAGACCTGAGCAGCGCTGACGCGCATGCCGTGATCGAGGCCGCCGAGCAGCAGCGCTTCCAGCCGTTCGAGCCGGGCGATGGACGCTGGCCAAGAATATCGGCTGCTGGACGCGAGCGGCTATCGGCGATTCGCGCCGTCACCCAGGCGATCCGCGCCACAGACAGGCTGCCGAGCGTGCAGCTGCAACGCTGGCTCAACACGCTGGATCTTGAAGATCGCGCCTGGCAGCAGACCGAGGCCGCGCTGGAATCGTGGGCGGTCGCGGTCGATCGGCGGCACTGGACACGGCTGCTGGATTTTCTAAAGCAATCAGAGCAGCTTGGCGCGGCACTCGGCGATGCGCTCACGCTCGACGCGGCGGTCGAGGTGTTCACGTCGGCGCAGGCGCTGATCACGCCCGAAGGCCAGCCCCACGAGCATGCCGTCGCGATCTGGCAGCCCTCGGCGCTGGGCGGCTGTAGCGCGCAAACGGTCTTTGTGGCCGGACTGCACGAGGGCGCGCTGCCCCAGCCGATCCAGCCGCTGCCGCTGGTCGGCGACGAAGCGTTGACGGAGGCGTTCGGCGCGCTGCCGGGCTTCATTCCGCCACAGATCCACGATCGAGCCGCCGCCTGGGAGCGCGCCCGGCAGGATCTGAGGCGTGCCATTGGCCGTGCGATCGGCAGCGTGCATCTTTCCTACAGCCGCAGCGATCGCCAGGGACGCACGCGCCTGCCGTCGCCGGTGCTGACTGCCGAGATCGGCGCGGGGATCGATCGGCATGGAAGACTGCACAGCCCGGTGCTGGAGACCGCGCCGGCCAACGATCAGGGTGTAGAGCTTGCGCTCTGGCCGCAGCGCTTTGTCGCGGATGCGCTGCTTGAGCTTCAGCCGCCGCTGCCGGCGATCGAGCCGCCCGACACCTCGCCGTTCCACGTCAGCCCCACCGCGATCGAGGATTATTTTACGTGCCCGCGCCGCTGCTTCTACGCCCGCTCGCTGAACCTGTACGATGTTGTCTCGTCGCCGCGCCAGGCGCTGGGCCACGTCGTCCACAACGCGCTCAACGATCTGCTCGGCGAGGCCGGCGACGGCGAGATCGACGAGGGGTCGGCGCGAACGCTGGTCGCACGTCACTGGCCGACCGACGATCACCGCTGGGGATCGCGGCTCAAACAAACGGTGTTTCGCCAGCTTGCCGAAAAAGCTGTCATGCAGCTGGCACGCTACGAGCATGAGCGTAGCGATCGCACGACGTTTCTTGGCGGCGAGCTGCGCTTCGAGTGGGCGATCCCAGGCACGGATGTAGTCGTCGCCGGGCGCATCGATCGCATCGATCGCGGCGCCGATGGGCTGCATGTGATCGACTACAAGCTGGGCCAGCAAAGCCCGTCGATCAACGAGCTGCTCAACGAGTTTGTGCCGCCGCGTGACGAGACCAGCGCCGCAGCGTGGCGGCCCGGCGATATTCAGCTGCCGGTCTATGCGCTGGCGCTTGAGCAGGGCAAGGTCGAAGGGCTGGAGCGACAGCCGGACGAGCGCGTTGTCAGCGTGGCGCTGATCTACCCGCTTGAGCTGTTCGGCGATAACGGCAAGCTCAGCGTCAAAGGTCGCCGCGAGATTCGGCTGATCGATCATGACGACGAGTCGTGCCCGGCCTGCTTCCCGGCCTCAGAGCGCAGCCCGAAAACTGGTACACTGTGTCGAGCGCAACTGGACGCGGTCGCGGAGCGCGTGCTGGAAACTGTGCACCGGATGCGTATCGCGGAGTGGCCCGCCGATCCGCGTGAAGGCAGCCAGACCTGCGCGGGCTGCGCGTTTCGGCCCGTGTGCAGCGATCCACAGTAGCGCGATCTGTAAGCT
>DASWTQ010000707.1:0-21691 GCA_036402055.1 Herpetosiphonaceae bacterium | reverse complement strand
ATGAGCTGCTTCGCCGCGCCGAGGATGCGCTCAAAACCCGCGATACGTTCCTGACGATTGCCTCGCATGAGCTGAAAACGCCGCTGACCTCGCTGATCGGCTACGCATATCTGCTACAGCAGATGCTGGAGCGCCATCAGGAGCCGCATGATGAGGAGCAAGCGGCGCTCCAGGTGATCATGCAGCAGTCGCAGCGGCTCAACCAGCTGATCGAGACGATGCTCGATCTGGCGCATCTGCAACACGACGAGATTGCGATTGTGCGGAGTCGCCTGGATCTCGCCGATGTAGCGCGACAGGCTGTCGACAAGCTGCAGCCAACTCTCAGCCGTCATGCTATCCGTCTCACTGTTCAAACCGAGCCGCTGCCGGTCCTGGGCGAAAAGCGGCGGCTCTGCCAGGTGATAGAGCATGTATTGCAGAACGCTGTCAAATACACCCCGCACGGCGGCTCGATCGAGGTGCAGCTTGGGCAGCGCGGCTCCGAAGCCTGGATTCAGGTGCGCGATCACGGCATCGGGATTCCTCAGGCCGCTCAAGCGCAGATCTTTGATCGCTTCTATCGCGCTGATAACTTCAATCATTTGCAGATCAGCGGCTTTGGCATCGGGCTGTATCTGGTGCGCGAGATGATCGCGCTGCACGGCGGCCGAATCGCTGTGACAAGTAGTCCAGGCGAGGGTAGCAGCTTCGACATCTATCTGCCGCTGGCCGCATTGCCTGATCCGCCGGCAGCTGTTTAATCTCAATATTTTCCCTATGGAATCTTCATAGCTTCTACATATCGCTCGGGTATCGTTGAGGTGTGCCAAAAGGCTTCATTCCTCATTCCGAAGATCGAGGATGAAGGCAAGGCCGTCTGGATTCGCGCTGCGGCCTGGCGGAGCCGTGGCAATCATCGTCAATAGATCCAGGAGCTGGTGTATGCTCATCGACTCGTATCAGCCTGCATCGCGGGAACGGCAACGTGTGGGACGTTTTCTGGTTGTCGGAGCCAGCGGCACGGCCTTGGATTTTGTCCTGCTGACGCTGTTGAAGGCGACCGGCCAGGCGACACTTCCAGCGAATACGCTGTCATTCTCGGCCGGCATTGTGAATAACTTCTTGCTGAATCGCGGGTGGACCTACGCCGATGCGCGGGCCAAATCAGCCGGCGTGCAGTTCGCGCAGTTCGCGCTGGTTAGCCTGATCGGTCTGCTGCTGAACAACGGCATTGTGCTGCTGCTGGAAGCGCCGCTGGACGGCCTGCTGAACGGCGCAGCGTGGAGCTATCTGCTGGCGAAGATCCTGGCGACGGCGGTAGTGATCGTGTGGAACTTTGTTGCCAATCGCTACTGGACCTTCAGCGACGCGCCGCGTGTCAAGGAGTAAGTTATGATCATGTTAGATAAAACTATGCGCACGATCGATATCGATCCGCGCGTGCTCTCCGCCTTCGATCGCCATACTGTGCAGGCGCCGCATCCGACATTTTCGGTCATCGCGCCGGTGCATAACGAGGAAACGGTACTCGCGGAGCTGTACCGCCGCATCAGCGCGGTGATGGATCAGACCGGCGAGAGCTGGGAGCTGCTGCTGGTCAACGACGGCAGCCGCGATCGCTCGGCCGAGATCATCCGGCGCCTCCACGACGAAGACCCGCGCGTCGTCGGCCTGAGCCTGTCGCGCAACTTCGGCTTTCAGGTCGCGGTCACGGCCGGTCTCGATCACGCGCGCGGCGACGCGATCCTGCTGATCGACGCCGATCTGCAAGATCCGCCCGAGGTGATTCTCGACATGATCGCGCAGTGGCGCAGCGGCTACGATGTGGTCTATGGCGTGCGCAGCGAGCGCGACGGCGAGACCTGGTTCAAAAAGCTGACGGCCAGTGGCTTCTACCGGCTGATCCGGCGGATCACCAGCGTCGACATTCCGCTCGACACTGGCGACTTCCGGTTGATGGACCGGCGCGTCGTGGAGGCGATCCGCCAGATGCCGGAGCAGCACCGCTTTTTGCGCGGCATGGTTAGCTGGGTTGGCTTCAAGCAGACCGGCGTGAGCTATAAGCGCCATCCGCGCTACGCCGGCAGCAGCAAGTTTACGCTGGGCAAGATGGTGCGCTTCGCCCTCGACGCGATCACGGGCTTTTCCTACGCGCCGCTTCAGCTGGCCAGCTATCTGGGCTTCACGATCGCGCTGCTGAGCGCGCTGGCGATTGTGCTCGTGGTCGCGCTGCGTCTGCTGGGATCGTCGCAGCCGCTGCTGGGCCAGGCGACAACGCTGGTAACTGTGTTGTTTCTGGGCGGCGTACAGCTGATCTGCCTGGGCATCGTCGGCGAGTACCTTGGCCGGATCTACGACGAGGTGAAACGACGGCCGCTGTATCTGATCGATCAGCGCTGGGGCCTGGACGAAACGACGATTAGCAAAGAGCGCTAGCTAGTCTGTGAATTTACATAAGATGTTCATGCCGGCTACGCCGATCCACACATCTTGCTCATCACTCCTTAACAATTTCTGAAGATCGGCGGGCTACACTACAGCCAGCAAATCAATCTCCAATCGCAAGCAGGGCCTTCTATTATGCAACCTACACGTACAAAACCTAACCGCAGCAAAGTCAATCTGATGATCGACCTGTCGATCTTTGTGGCTTTTCTGGTCGCGATGTCGCCGCACTTCAGCGGTATTGCGGTGCACGAGTGGCTGAGTATTGCGTTCGGCGCGGCGATTGTTGTTCATCTGCTGCTGCACTGGGAATGGATCGTCGGGATCACCAGGAGCTTCTTCAAAAAGGCGCGCTGGTCGGCGCGGACCAACTATGTGCTGAACGGACTGCTGTTTATCGACATCACGGTTGTGATCTTCACCGGTCTGATGATCTCTGAGGACGCGCTGCCGCTGTTTGGCATCCAGACCGTGCGCGGCGGTATCTGGCATGGGCTGCACGAAACATCGGCCAATCTATCGCTGCTTTTGCTCGGGCTGCACATTGCGCTGCACTGGGACTGGATCGTCAGGACCGTCAAGCGCTTTGTGATCGCGCCGCTGCTGCCGCGACGGCAGGCTTCACAGCTGAGACTTGCGGCGCAGCAGCCCGAGAAGAAGGTGTAGCCATGAGGATTTTTATACGTGTGCTGGTGATTCTGGTCGCGGCGCTGATCGTCTCGGGCGCAACCTTTGCCTTCTCGCGCACCGGCTCCGCGATGAATATGGGTGGTCCCCAGCGTGGGCAGTTCGAGCGTCGACCCGCCGCCACAAGCGATGGCGCTGTTGCAGCTCAGCAGAATATCGCTCCGCAATTTGATGGCGCAGGTCCGCCCGAAGGATTTCGGCGCGGTGGTGAGCGTGGCGGTGGGTTGTTCGGCGTGATGGATGTTGCGGGCAAATTTCTGATAATCGCGCTGATTGTGGCGGTGGTAAGCTTTATCTCGCGAGTAACGCGGCCACTTCAGGCGCGGCTGGCGAGCCGGCGCAAGCAGTCTCCGCCGGCAGCGACGGCCTAGATCGAGCGCTGCTCAGGCTGTTTTTCTTCCGGTACAGACAGGCGCAAAGGTGAAAGCCCTTTGCGCCTGATCGTTTAAAGCTCGGGTTTTGCAGCGGCCTCAACTCGCCGTTTCCAGGCTGCGAAGATATTCTTCGATCTCGATCGACGCCTCGCGCGCCTGGCTGAAGTCGGACGAGTGACGCGACAGCGCTGCGACGACTGCGTCCTTGCCTGTTTCAGTCAGAGCCAGGATCTCGGGCGGGCGCGGCACGCGAAACTCCGTATGATCGTGAAAATACTTGACGACGATCGTGCCGATGGCTGTTCCGGCGGCCTCAGAGACGGTGCTCCACATCCAGCGCTGCCGATCTTCCTCCGGTCCCCATTCTCGGGAGATGTTGAACTCGCCGGGTAAGCGCGGCGTCATGCGGAATCCGGCCTGCTTGAGCTGCTGGCGAACCGGCCGGAACAAGAACTCGCCGTAGGCACCATAGACCATCTCGCCCAGCCGGTGATAGGTGTCGAGCAGCCGGTCGTGCCTGGTTTCCAGAACGTGCTGCCAGTTTTCCGCGATGTGCGCCTCGATGCAGCGACCCAGCACGAAAATAGCGGGCTCGTTGCCTTCCGAGAGAAACTCCTGGACTGATTTCGCCTGACTCATACGGCTTTTCCTTTCAATCGTTGGCCTCGGTCTGCGGGTTTGGATCGAGGCTTTCGCGGATCTGACGGAGCACCTGGACGGCGGTTCGGAGGTCTTCGAGCGTGTGTGTTGCTCCTAGCTGATTGGCCCAGTCCGCGTGTCGCTCCTGCACATAGTCGAGAGCTTCACGTCCCTTGGTCGTCAGCGTCATGAGCTTGGCGCGGCGATGATGCGGATTCTCGCTGTAGGCGATCAGGCCGTCGGCGGCCAGACTGTCGGCGGTCTGCTGCACGCTCTGACGGGTCAGGCCCATGATTCTCGCGACATGCGCAACCGGAATCGGGCCGTGCTCTACCACGCCGAGCACCTGCCAGCGCGCGCTGCTCAGATCGACCGGCTTCGTCAGCTGATCGCCTGCGTCAAGCAGTAGGCGGTTGACTCGGAAGATTTCGAGGACGAGATCGGTGAAGGTATTGCCATGTTGGCTAAGCGGATTCATATGATAACAGTCTACCAGTTTGACAGGTAGCTGTCAAAAAAGAGATAGATCGATGAGACGAAAAAACCGCTCATCTTGGGAATGAGCGACTCGCAGGTTTAGTAAACGAAGGTGATCCTGTCTGCTACATCTCCTCGCCGGGCCGTGCGATCGGCGTGAGCGCTGGCGCAGGCTCCGGCTCAGGCACAGGCTTCTGGCGCAGCAGCATCCACGCCAGCAGTGCCATCGTCACGATGCCGACGATCACCCAGGTCAGGTTGCCCAGCACGCCGCTGAGATCTTGTACCTGATCGCTGAAGACGCGGCCGAGCGTCACATAGCTGCCGACCCACACCATCTCGCCGGCAATGTCGAAGCAGAAAAAAGCCGGCAGCGAGTAGCGCGCGATGCCGCTGGTCAGATTGATCACCGGGCCGATCGGCGTGAGCAGCCAGCGACTGAGGAAGATGCCGATCCCGCCCCAGCGCCGCGCCGCCGCTTCCGCCTGCTCGATGCGGCTTGCGCCACCGCCCCAGCGGCTGAGCCGATCGATGAGACGCTGGCTGCCCCAGCGGCCGATGCTGTAGCCCAGATGATCGCCGAGCACCGCAGCGACCGTGCCCAGGCCAAAAACCCACCACATGCTCAGATCGCCGTCGGCCACGAACGCGCCGGCCGTGAGCAGCAGCAAGGTTGCCGGCAGCGGCGCGCCCAGCGACGCGAGCAGCACCACGCCAAACAGCACCGGCAGCCCATACTGCACCAGACCGATCAGCACGTAATCGTTGAGCGTCATGGCTGCACTACCGGCGTTGGCGGAGCGGATGCCCCAGGCGGTGGTTGCTGACCCGGCGGTGGTCCCGGCGGTCCCGGTGGTTTGGGCGCGCGCTCCCGCTCGATCGCCGCCATAATATCGGCGATCAGCGTGTCAGTCGTGCGGCCCTGCTCCCTGGCGATCTCCTGAAGCGGCCTGCGATCGCGCTGCTCGGGCGTCAGGCCGATCGCGTCGGCGACGACGTGTGGCGGCACAGCATACGCCCGTGAGATGTAGGGAACATTCATCCACGGCTGGATCGGCTCGTCGGTACGCTCACGAAACCGCCGCCCGTGATGAAAAGCCCGCACCGCGAAATTGACGGTGAACAGGCTGACCATAATCAGCGCCACGATCAGCAGTGGCCGGCGATACCGGTTGATCATCGATCATTCCTTATTCTTGATGAACGAGTCGTGGCATCAAGAACCTTGTTATTCTACACCAGCTCCAGCTGCCTGGAGCGCTCACGAGCGGGCAGCGTGATGGTAAAAGCCGTGCCCTGTCCAGCAGTGCTTTGCACCGTGATCGTGCCGCCATGCGCCTCGACGATACCTTTGGCGATCGCCAGACCGAGCCCGGACGAGCCGTTGCCCTGCTGGCGCGCAGGATCGGCGCGATAAAAGCGCTCAAAGATGTGCGGCAGATCCTCGGGTTTAATCCCGCTGCCGGTATCTTGGACGATCAGCCGCACCTGATTGTTGTCGGCGTCGGCGCGTACCGTAATCGTACCACCGGAGGGCGTGAAGCGCAGCGCGTTGCTCAGCAGATTGCCAAGCACCTGAGTCATGCGCTCGGGATCGACCTCGATCGCGGGAACATCGGTGGCGGCGCGAACCTCAAGCGCAATGCCTCGGGCCTGAGCGTGAGTTCTGTAGGCTACGACCGTGCGCTCAAGCAGCGCCTGCGGCATGACAGGCTGTCGTGTCAGCGGCAGCTCGCCGGCGTCGGTCAGCGAGAGCGTGCGCAGATCGTCGATCAGATGCTGAAGATGCTGCGCCTCGGTATGCAGCGTATCGAAGATCTCCTGGTCGCAGGGCAGCTTGCCGTCGCGCAGAGCCTCGGTATAGCCCAGGATCACGCTGAGCGGCGTGCGCAGATCGTGGGCGATGTCGGCCGTCATCTGCCGCCGCAGGGTGCTGGCATGAGCCAGATCCTGGCTCATCTGGTTGAACGAGGCAGCAAGAATTCCCAGCTCGTCGCTTGATCGTACGCGCACCTGCTCGCCCAGCCCACCTCTGGCAACCGCCTGCGTGGCCGCCGTTAGCTCGCGCACCGGATGCGTCAGCGTGCGCGCCAGGACGATGCCCAGCAGCAGCGCGATGGCGGTCGCGCCGATCGCGCTATAGGTTGTCGCCCGCGTCACACGGCTATAGAAGTCAGACTCCGGCGAGCCGGGCCGGCGCTCGCCATCGAACGGCATAAGCAGCCAGCCGACGACCTGGTAATCCAAGGTAATCGGCTTGGCGCGATCCAGCACCGTCGACGGCACGCGCGAGCCCGCGGTATAGCGATCGTTGCCGATGATCACCTGGCCGTCGGCATCGACCAGCACCGGTGGCGGTCCGTGCCAGCCGTTGGGACCGGCCGCGCCTTCTGCATCACGGGCCAGCAGATCGCGGACGTTCGCCCAGCTGCCGCTCTGCTGATAGAACTGCGCCAGATCGGTCGTCATCGTGGGCTGATCGCGATCGTTGACGAACTGATTGAACGCGTGCTGCGTGCCCAGGCCGACAAAGAACGAGACCAGCAGCGAGCCGATCAGGCCAATCGCCAGAAACGCCAGCGTCAGCTTGAGCGTCAGCGAGCGCAGCATGCCGGGTACGCGGATCGGAGATGCAAGTGTTGGATGTGCCTGGTGTACTGGGGGAGTCATACGCCCTCGTATGCTAGTAAGCATCGACTATCGATTATCGATCGGCGGCAAAGCGGTAGCCGACACCAAAAACAGTCTCGATATAGCGCGGGTTGCGCGGGTCGGGCTCGATCTTGGTGCGCAGATTGCGAATATGCACATCGATCGTGCGCTCGTAGCCTTCATAGGCCGTGCCCTGGAGCCGATCCAGCAGTTCCAGCCGCGAGAACGCCCGGCCGGGAGCGCCGATCAAGGTCGCCAGCAGATCGAACTCGGATGGCGTCAGATCGACGTGCTTCGGGCCGACGGTGACCAGCCGCGCGTTGCGATCCAGCGATACATCCGCCGACCGCAGCAGATCCGGCTCCGAAGGATTCTGGCTGACGCGCCGCAGCACCGCTCGGACGCGCGCCGTCAGCTCGCGCGGGCTAAACGGCTTGGTAACATAATCGTCGGCGCCCAGCTCCAGGCCCAGCACCTTGTCGTTTTCTTCGAGCTTGGCCGTGAGCACAATGATCGGCGCGTTGCCTTCTTTGCTATACACCCGGATGAAATCATAGCCGCCCATGTTCGGCATCATCAGGTCGAGCAAAATCAGATCCGGCTGCTCCTGCCGCGCCACCAGCAGCGCCTCGTGGCCATCGGCCGCAGTCACAACTCGAAAGCCTTCCTGAGTCAGGTAGCTCTGCACCATGCGCCGCAGGCTGGCTGTGTCATCCACAACTAAAATCGTTTTGCTCATATCGTCCTCTGCTTGAGCTGCTGGCTAGCGGATGCTGAGCGGCGTGCATGGATCGTTCCACCACGCCGCCCGCTTGCTCCTGGCTCGATCTTATTGGGCAACCGCCACGAAGTCAATTTCGAGACGGACTGCGTCGCTCACGCTGGCGACCTGCCGGACCTGCGGGATCGTGATGCCCCAGTCGGCGTAGGTGATCGTGGTCTGGGCCGTGCCTTCCAGCCGCGTCTCGGAGGCCGGCATTGCCGTGACCTCAAACGTCACCTGCTTGGTCACATCGCGGATCGTCAGGTCGCCCACGATCTGAAAGCTGTAGCTCTGGCCGACCGTGCCGTCCTCGGGCAGCCCGACGATCTCGGTGGGCGTGAACGTGATCATCTCGTACTGATCGGTGCTCAAGATCTGGTTTTTGATCGCCCGGTCGCGGAACTCGCTGTCAGTCACCAGCGTGCGCGCGTTGACCTGGATCGTGCCGATCTGCGTCTTGCTCGGGTCTTGCGGATCGACAACGATCTCGCCCGCGACCTGGTCCGTCGTACCGACCACAGTTTTGGGCGCGTTGTTGAGCACCTCGTCGATCACAAAGCGCGCCTCGGACTCCCCCTGCACGATCTGCGCGGTAATCGCGCTGCCGGTCGCGGCTGCCGAGTCGGATGTGCCGGCTTCGGTGCTGGTCGCGGCTGAGCTGGCGGCGGCTGTCGGCTGAGCGGTCGCGCTGGCTACGGGAATCGCCGCGATCGGAGCGCTGGCCTGTTCGGGCGCGCGAAACGTGGAGTAGGCCAGGCTGCCAAAAATCAAGATCAAGCCGAGCACAGCTGCGGCGATAAGTTTCTGCATAGTGGTCATTGGAATCCTCCTTTGATCATCGTGTTCTGTATGCTCTCAGGATACCGGTAAGATGTTTAGAAAATATTCAGAACTCTTAGGCAAGATATGTAGATTTTGGGTAGGCTGAGCTGTGCGATCAAAAAAGCGCGGAGGAAACGATTCCTCCACGCCGCGTGTGATTACGAGATGTTTAGAGCGCTATGAGCCGCACTGGTACAGCGTCGAAGCGCGATCCGGCCCGCCGAAACCGCGTCCGTCGGCGCTCTGCGCGTCGGTGCCGGTCGACAATCCCAGGCTGGCCTGATCGATGACTGTGCACGAGGATTGCAGGTAGCTGGTGATGCTTGAGCCGGTGTTGCCGCGACCGCCCATGCCGCCCCACAGCACGTAGCGCACCTCGCCATCCGCCACCAGCTGCGCCAGGTCGTCGCCGTCGATCACCGGATCGCCACCGCTGAAGCCGCCCGCATACAGCACCGGCCGACCGGTCGCCAGCACCAGCTGCGAGCCCTGGTTGGAGCTGGGCACCACCGCCAGATATTTCGTGTCCTGCGTGTTGGCCTGGAGATACGCCAGCAGCGCGGAGCTGACCTGATCCCAGCCCATGCCGCCGTCGGTGGGCTGACTGCCGTTCGCCGGAGTGCCGCCAGGGAAGGTTCCGCCGGGACCGCCAGGGAAGCCGCCGCGCCCGCCGGCTCCGCCGTACGCCTGGGTCATCGCTCCGCTGGTATCGGCATAGGCCGTGGTAAAGCCGGACCAGACCGTCGGGATCGTCAGCAGCGCCGCCGTCAGGAGCGCGAAGCTCAGGCGCGGGATCGGGCCGAGGTTACGCCGCAGACCGATCAGCAGGAGCGCGAGGCCCAGCACCGCCAGCACAATCGGCACCGCGATCCACCAGGCCGTCGACTGGTACATCGCGACCGCATAGATCTGGAAGGCCAGCGTCACAGCCGCCGAGACCAGCAGCAGCACCGCAGCCCGGAGCGGATAAGTCGCGTGCAAGCGCCACAACCAGGTTACGCCCATCGCCACGATGGCCGCCAGCGGAGCGCCGAGCATCGCCAGGTAGTACTGGTGGAAGAAGCCCGCGACGCTGAAGAAGACGGCGCAGGTCAGCAGCCAGCCGCCCCACAGAATCAGCCCGCGATGCAGATTGGTCTGCGGCTTCCACCAGGAAATGCTCGCCGCCATCGCCGCGATCATGAGCAGGCCGAAGGGCAGCAGCCAGCTCACCTGCGCGGCCAGACCGGACTGGAACAAACGCAGCGGGCCGGGATTGCCCGTGCCGAACGCGCCGCCCGCGCCGCCGGGACCACCGAAGCCTTGCGGCCGATTGCCGTCGTCGCGGAACTGCCCGTCATCGTCCGGTGCGAAGGGAGCCGCAGCTGAACCCGTGGCATCCATCGTCGCGGGCGGAGCAAAGCCATCGTCGCCGGCCGGAGCCGTGCGTGGCGCGCCACCGTCGCCGGGGCCGTTCCCGACCAGCCGCTGGATGCCGTTGTAGCCGATGATCAGATTCAGCGCCGAGTTGTTCTCGCTGCTACCGACGTAGGGCCGCTGATCCGCCGGCGTGAGATCCACGATCACCGCCCATGAGAGCGCGACTGGAATCAGCACCAGCGTCGCCAGGCCGAGATGCCAGATCTTGCGCCACCAGCCCTGCTCGGAGCCGAAGAAATACAGCGCGTAGAGCGCGGGCAGCGGCAGCAGCGCCTGCATCATCTTGATGTTGAAGCCCACCCCGATCAGCACCGCGCCCAGCACCAGGAAGCGCAGGCGGCGCGTCTCGGTCGCGCGGATAAAAGCCCAGGTCGCCAGCAGCAGCGTGAAGATCAGCGAAGCGTCGGGCGTGTTGTTGCGCTCGACGGCGATCGCAACCGGCGTGACCGCCAGCGTCAGCGCCGCCAGCAGACCGGCCGCGTTGCCGAACCAGCGCCGCACCAGGTAGAACAGCAGAATCACCGAGCCGATGCCGCTCAGAATCTGCGGCAGCACCACGGAAAAGCCGCTTACGCCCAGGAAGTAGGCCGAGATCGCCTCAAGCCACAGCCCAACCGGCGGCTTATCGATCGAGACCGATCCGCCCGGCTCGGCGGCGACAAAGAAAAAGTTATGCCACGATTGCAGCATACTTTCGATCGCGGCGGTGTAGTAGGTGTTCGACTGGCCGATCGCGTCGATGTTGGCGAAGCGCAAGACCGCCGCCAGGACCACAATCGCGGTCAGCGCGAGCGTCGTGCCGGTAAGCCCAAACGGGAGCTGTAGACTGCGCCAGCCGATGCGATCGCGCGCGCTGCCTGGCATAGACTGTGGCGATGTTGACATGATCAAAAAACTCCTCTGAAATGCTGCATCAGGCGTACGTTCGGCAAGCCGGCCTGTGTACGGTTGCTCTGTGTGCAGCATACAGAGAAGATGTTTAGAAGATGTTAGGGTTCGATGTGGAAAGTATAAGGCTGAGTCCAAAGAATTAATGTTTGACGATACGTCACCGACGTGCCCCTACGGATCAATGAATTTGCTCGTTGCTCTAGCGCGCGTAGTCGTAAAAGCCCTTGCCGGATTTGACGCCCAGCAGTCCAGCGTGAACCATCTTACGCAGCAGCGGGCAGCAGCGGAACTTGGAGTCCTGGTAGCTTTCGTAGAGCACGTCGAGCGAGTGCACCACGGTATCCAGCCCGATCAGATCCGCCGTCTCCAGCGGCCCCATCGTGTGGCCGTAGCACTTCTTGAAGATGTCGTCGACCTCTTTGGGGCTGGCGACCTGATCCTGGACCACAAACGCGGCCTCGTTCATATAGAGGTGCGAGATGCGATTGGCGACAAAGCCGGGATAATCGTTGACCAGGATCGCGTCTTTGTTGAGCTGGGCCAGAAACGCCGTCGCTGCCTGAATCGTCTCCTCGCTGGTGTGATAGCCGCGAATCATCTCGATCGAGGTCTTGAGATAGACCGGATTCATAAAGTGCATGCCGATCACGCGATCGGGACGGCCGGTGTAGCTGGAGATCTCGGTGATCGAGATACAGGAGGTATTGACGCCGAAGGGAACCTCGGGCGGGCAGATCTGATCCAGCTCGCGGTACACAGCCGCCTTGATGCGCAGATCCTCGGTCACATTCTCCACGATAAAATCGCAGTCGCCGACCTCGGCCAGATCGCTCACAAAGCGCGTCCGCTCCGTTACATCTTTCGCCGCGACACGCGGCAGCGACTTGTTCATCATCGGCGCGAATCTGACGGTCTTGAACACCTCTGTGCGGCAGCGCTCCAGCGCCTCGGCCGACGTATCGACCAGGACCGCGTGCATGCCGCGCAGCACCACATCCACAGCCAGACCCGTGCCCATCGTTCCCGCGCCGATAATTCCGATCCGATTGTACGTTTTATTCACGCCTGACTCCATCGTGAGCGCTCCTTGGGCTTGTAACATATTGTTGGGTGGAGAAAGGAAGATCGCATTCACCATTGTTAACCGGAGAAACACGGCTATAATAACGTCGATCCCCGTTATCGACAACTACCCCAGGTAACCGAATCCTAACCTTTGGCGCGAGTTTCTGCACCATTTTGCTGCCCTGGAAGGCTGGTTTGCGCTTGAGCGTTTTCGGAAGTAGGGATATGATAGTGAGAGCGGATCTGCCGCTTGTGAAAGGAGGTTGAGCACCCGACCGCGCATCGAAATCATTATTCGCCGGGTGACAGAAGACCGCACTGTTTTTCTCAGCCTCAGCGCCGCGTCTGGGAAGGCGGTCAGCCGTAAAGAGTCGGTTTTTGAGCAGGATTCCTGCGCTCGTTCAGGCCAGCATCGTTCGCGGCTCGCATACGATCGAACGATACACTCCCGCTAGCGTAGGACTCGCTGTTACCTCTCAAGGAGGAGCAATGAAACGGTTTATTCATCTTGCCGCCGTGTGTTCGCTGATGCTCGTTTTGATCGTCGGCTGCGGCGGAACCGGAACCGGAACCTCAGATTCACAGGGAACGTCGGCGACGGCGGGCGCCTCGCCTGCCGCCGGTGGCGAGGGCGCGTCGGGCAGCGCGACCGACAAAACCGTTGGTGTCGCGGTCTACAAGTTCGACGACACCTTCATGACCGCAGTGCGCAACTCGATCCAGACTGCCGCCGAGGGCAAGATCAAGGTGGACGTCGTGGACAGCCAGAACGCCCAGCCGACGCAGAATGAGCAGGTCGACCTGTTCATCACCAAGGGCTACGCGGCGATGGCGATCAATCCCGTCGACCGCACGGCGGCGACTTCGGTGCTCGACAAGGCCAAGAACGCCAACATTCCGGTCGTTTTCTTTAACCGCGAGCCGCTGGCCGAGGACATGGCCAAGTGGGACAAGGTCTACTACGTCGGCGCCAAGGCTGAAGAGTCGGGCACGATCCAGGGCCAGATCGCGGTCGATTACTGGAAGGCGCATCCCGAGGCCGACAAGAACGGCGACGGCACGATCCAGTACGTGATGCTGACCGGCGAGCCGGGCCACCAGGACGCCGAGCTGCGCACCGAGTACTCGGTCAAGGCGATCACCGACGCGGGCATCAAGGTCGAAAAACTGGCCGAAGATACCGCCATGTGGGATCGCGTGCAGGGCCAGGACAAGATGTCGTCGATCCTTGGCGCACAGGGCGACAAGATCGAGCTGGTGCTGGCCAACAACGACGACATGGCGCTCGGCGCGATCGAGGCGTTGAAGGCGGCCGGCTACTTCACCGGCGATAAGGTCATGCCGGTCGTCGGCGTGGACGCGACTGCACCCGCGCTGGAGGCCCTCAAGGCCAAGACGCTGGTCGGCACGGTGCTCAACGACGCCGAGAACCAGGGCAAGGCGACGCTGAACCTGGCGCTGGCGCTGGCTCAGGGCCAGGCTCCGACCAAGGAGAACGTCGGCTACGACATCACCGACGGCAAGTACGTCTGGGTTCCCTACCAGAAGGTCACGGAAGCTCCCTAAGCGCTGACGGAGACGGTGGAGGGTGTGGATCTTGCTCCACACCCTCTTTTTCAATACGTGCTAGGGTAGAGCCATGAGTATACAGAACGACTACGTTTTGGAAATGCGCAACATTACAAAGGCATTTCCAGGCGTCAAAGCGCTGGATGATGTGACGATCCGCGTGCGGCCGGGGACGGTTCATGCGCTGATGGGCGAGAACGGCGCGGGCAAATCGACGCTGATGAAGATCCTGTTTGGCATGTACTCGGCGGACTCCGGCGAGATTCTGCTGAATGGGCAGCCGGTGCGCTTCGACAATCCGCGCCAGGCGCTGGATGCCGGCATCTCGATGATCCACCAGGAGCTGCACCCGATCCCGCATCGCAACGTGATGGAGAACATGTGGCTGGGCCGCTACCCGCAGCGCAGGTTCGGGCCGCTCAGCTTCGTCGATCACGGCAAAATGTACGCCGATACCAAGCGCCTGCTCGACGATCTCCAGATGGACATCGATCCCGAGACGCGCGTCGGCGATCTGTCGGTCTCGCACATCCAGTCGATGGAAGTGGCCAAAGCGGTCTCGTACAACTCCAAGATTATTATTATGGACGAGCCGACCTCGTCGCTGACCGAGAGCGAGGTGGCGCACCTTTTCAGGATTATCAACCGGCTGCGCAGCCAGGGCGTGGCGATTATTTATATCTCGCACAAGATGGAGGAGATTCTCAAGATCGCCGACGAAGTGTCGATCATGCGCGACGGCAAGCATGTCGGTACCTGGGCCTCCAACGAACTGACGACCAACCTGATCATCAGCCGCATGGTCGGCCGCGACCTGACGAATCTGTATCCCGAGAAGACCAACGCGCCCGCCGATATTTTGATGCAGGTCGAAGGTCTGACCTCGCCGCTGCCCAAAGGGTTTAAGAATGTTTCCTTCGAGCTGCGGCGCGGCGAAATTCTCGGCATCGGCGGGCTGGTGGGCGCGCAGCGTACCGAGCTGGTGGAGGCGATCTTTGGGCTGCGCTTGATGGGGAACGGCCGGATCGTGATCAACGGCCATCCCGTCACCATCGGCTCGCCCGTGGACGCCAAGCGGCATAAGATCGCGCTGCTGACCGAAGATCGCCGCGCCACCGGGATCTTTCCGATCATGTCGGTGCACGACAACACGATCATCGCCAATTTGCGCCACTACGCCAGCTGGCTGGGCCTGATCGACTACGCTGCGGCGCGCGAAGACGTCGACGAAAACGTGTCGCGGCTGCGGGTAAAAACGCCGACGATCCGCACGCCGATCCGCGATCTGTCGGGCGGCAACCAGCAGAAAGTCTTGCTGGCGCGCTGGCTGCTGACCGAGCCCGAGGTGCTGATCCTGGACGAGCCGACGCGCGGTATCGATGTGGGCGCCAAGTATGAGATTTATTCGCTGATGATTGATCTGGCCCGGCGCGGCAAAGGCGTGATCATGATCTCATCGGAAATGCCCGAGCTGCTTGGCATCTCCGACCGCATTCTGGTGATGTGCGAGGGACGAGTCTCAGGCATTTTGGATCGCCAGGAAGCTGATCAAGAAAAGATCATGCAGCTGGCGACGCAATTTATGGAACCGGTTGCTTCTTGATGAAGAGGAGGATGCTCGATGGCTCTCCCGGATAGCACAACCGCAGGCGGCCGGCAGTTCCCGGACAGCGCAACCATTCGCGGCTTTGTGTCGCGCAATGCGATCTATTTTGTGCTGGTGCTGCTGGTGCTTGGCATTACAATTCAGGATACCAATTTTCTTTCGGTCAATACGCTGCGCAACATTTTGCTGAACACCGCCACGCGCACGATCATCGCGCTGGGCATCGGCGGTATTCTGATCACCGGTGGCGTGGATCTATCGGCCGGTCGCGTCGTCGGCCTGGCGGCGGTGCTGTCGGCCTCGCTGCTGCAAACGCCGGAGTATAGCCGCCGCTTCTTCCCGGATCTGCCGCAGCTGCCGCTGATTCTGCCCTTCCTGCTGCCGATCGCGGTCGGTCTGATCCTGGGCAGCATCAACGGCCTGATCGTGTCGCGGTTGCACGTGCCGCCGTTTATCACCACGCTGGGCATGGCGGTGATCGTGTACGGTATGAACTCGCTCTACTTCGACCTGCCGCCCAACAACTCGCAGCCGATCGGCGGCCTGCGTCCCGATTTTACGGCGGTCGGTACGGGCGCGATCGGCAGTGGGCGCTACTCGCTTCCCTACATCGTGATCATCGCGATCATCGTCTCGGCGCTGGTCTGGGTGCTGTACAACAAAACCACGCTCGGCAAAAACATGTACGCGATCGGCGGGAACCTGGAGGCGGCCAAGGTTTCCGGCATCAACGTGACCGCCAACCTGATCTTTATCTACGCGCTGGCGGCCGCGCTGTACGCGTTTGGCGGCGTGCTGGAGGCGGCGCGTACGGGAGGCGCGACCAATAACTACGGCGTTAACTACGAGCTTGACGCGATCGCGGCCTGCGTGGTCGGCGGCGTCTCGACGACCGGCGGCGTCGGCACGGTGCCCGGCATTCTGGCGGGCGTGCTGATCTTCGGCGTGATCAACTACGGCCTGACTTTTATCGGCGTCAATCCCTACTGGCAGCAGATCATCAAGGGCTTGATCATCGTCGTCGCGGTGGCCTTCGACATCGCCAAGTACTACCGCCGCAAGTAATGCTCCGCAGAGGGCGAGCGGTTGCTCCATGCGATCGCTTGCCCGGGGCGGCTGTCTTTGATCCCGGCGCGCGATCCTGCTAGAATGCCTACTAGACATATTCTTTGGGGAGATTTCGTTGCGCCGTTTAGCTCTTGTGATCGTGATTGTGCTGCTCGTGGCCGGCACGAGCTTATTGATTCCAGCGGTGCGCGGTCGTGTGCGCGCGATCATCCGCCCGGAGCCGCCCGCCCAGATTACGCCGATCGCGCTGTCGGTTCCCGCGTCGCCGCCAACCTCACGCCCGCGCCCAACGCCGACGGGCACGCCGCTTTCCGCCACTTCAACGCCAACCGCTGAGCTGCCGCCGCCGACTGCCGGGCAGAGCGCCACGTCCACGCCCGATCTGCCAACGCCTACGCCGACACTTGAGCCGACGATCGAGCCCACGCCTGAGCCTACTCCCGAGCCGACCGCCGGGCCGGTTGAGGTCAACGGGCGCGTCTATGACGCCTATATTCCCGCTGCGAACAAGCCGGGTCAATTTTTCCAGTATTCGTGTGAGTTCGATGCCGCCTGGGTGATTCTCAAAACCTACGGTATCGAGGCCAGCGGCGACGAAATTATTAACGCGATCGATCATGATCGTAGCGTGGAGCCGTATATCAAGGAGACCCGCGAGGGCTATCTGATCTACGGCGGCGACATCGAGCACGCGTACTCGGGCGACTACACGCATAACTTCCTGGCGCGCTCAACCGGCACGGCGATGCAAAAAGTTTTCGATCGCTATGGCCTCGACTCGCAGCTGGTGCAGGATCGCGCCGCGCTGGAAGCCGCACTGCGCGCCGGCGAGCTGGTCTGGATCAAGACCACCGTCGATTTCAAGCCCTGGCGACCGGCGACCTGGGTCATGCCCGACGGCCGGACGCACAAGACTGTGCTCGGCAACGATCATGCGGTGGTGGTGATGGGCTTCAACGCCAACAGCGTGGTGATCCGCGATGTGCTCGGCCCGACCAGCACCAACCGCCAGCGGCCCTACGAGTACGAAGTCGGCTGGGATACGTTTATGGCCGCCTGGGGCGCGCAGTCGTTTGATGGCCTGGCTGTCGCGCCGCCCGTGCAGGAATGACCGCTTCACGTCCCGTGCGCTGGCGGCAGCTTGGCCGTCCTGCCCGGCTCTACCTGCTGCACGCCGCGCTGCTAACCGGCAGCCTGGCGCTCTACGGCGCGTTTTTTAACTTTGCCATTCCCGCGCTCGGCTACGATCTGCAATTCCTGGGCCTGCTCAACACGGCCTCGATCGCGGTGGCGGCGATTCTCAGCCTGCCGCTGTGGTGGCTGGTCACGCGCATCGGCCTGCAACGCTCGCTGCTGCTGAGCGCGCTGCTCCAGGCGATCGGCATCGGCATGACGGCGCTGTGGCCGAGCGCCGGGCCGCTGCTGCTTGGCGTTGCGCTGACGGGAGCGGCCGCGACGATCTTTCAGGTCAGCGCGCCGCCCTTCATGATGGAGCAGAGCGACTCCGCGACTCGCGATCATTTGTTCAGCGCCAACGCGGCGGTCAACATCGGCTTTGCGGGCATCGTGACGTTCTTTGCGGGCGATCTCAAAACCTGGCTCGGCGGGCTGCTGGGCACCGGCGCGGAAAGCGCGCTGGCCTACCGCGCGACGTTCGCCTGCGCCGGGCTGGGCGTGGTGCTGGCGCTTCTGCCGCTGCTGGCGATCCGGCGCCGAGCTGCTCAAGTGCCGGCCGAGATTGAGCATGCGGCACCGCAGCCGAGCGCCGAATCTGTGGCGCAGCGCTCGGCAACCGTGGCCGTCGCCGAAGAGCCGACATGGCTGGCGCGGCTGCCCTTGCTTGTGCCGCTCGTCGATCGCTTGCCGCCCAACGTTCGGCAGATTGTGCGCCGGCCGATGCACGTGCTGCCGCTGCTGGTCTCGCCGCTGCTGATCTCGTTTGGCGCGGCCGCGCTGTTTCTGTATCTGAATCTTTTCTTCAAGGAGCGCTTCGGCATCAGCGATACGTCGATCGCGCGAATCCTGGCGATCCTGAACATCACGACCGGCCTGGTGGCGCTGGCGGGTCCGGCGATCTCGACGCGTATCGGCAAAGTTCCGACGATCGTGCTGACTCAGCTGCTGTCGATCCCATTCTTGCTGATGCTGGGCTTCGTGCCGGTGCTGGGCATCGCCGTGGGCGCGGCGCTGGTGCGTGGCGCGCTCTTCAACATGGGCTCGCCGCTCTACGATGCCTTCGCGATGGAGCGCACCGACGAGGCCGCGCGGCCGATCGTGATCGGGCTGATCAACGGCGCGTACACCGTGGGCTACCTGGTCAGCCCGGTGATCAGCACGTGGGTGCAAGAGCACTACGGCTTTGCGCCGCTCTTTATCACCACCGCGCTGTTCTATGGCGTGGCCGCGCTGATGAACTACTGGCTGTTTATGCGCAAGCGCTCAGCGCGCCGCCCACATCCGGTCGAGCAGCGCGATCTGGCCTCGTAGCAGCTCTAGCGATCGATCGCACACGGTTGAGATCAGGAGATTGTTTATGCAAGACCTGGCAACAGATCGTCTTATTCTGCGGCAGCTTTCGGTGGATGATGCTCCCGATTTCTTTCGTCTGTATGGAGATCCGGAAACGATGCGCTATATGGGCCAGGGGCCGTCGTCGCTGGCGGAGGAGCAGCGTCATATTCAGCAGCATATTCTCCAGATCTACCCGCTCGGCATCGGGCTGCGGGCGGTGATCTTCAAAGCTACCGGCACGCTGATCGGCTACTGCGGCTTGCTCGTGCAGGAGATCGAAGATCGGCCGGAGCTGGAGATCGCCTACTTGATCGACCGCGCGTACTGGGGCCGAGGTCTGGCGACGGAAGCTGCCGCGCGCACGGTGCAGGATTGGCGCGAACACCTGACTCAGGACCGGCTGATCGCTCTGGTTGATCCGCGTAATGGCGCGTCGGCGCGTGTTGCGCAAAAGATTGGGATGCGCTACGCACGCGATGTCGACTACAAAACGTTTGGCTCGGTCCAGCTCTACCTGCTTGCGCGGGAATCATGAGCGGGCTGTAATCTCCGTATCAACCTGGCAGCAAAAGGATGGAACGATGGCTCTCGAACTGTATATGCTTGGGCTGATCGTCAAGGACATGCCGGCCGCGCTGGATTTCTATCGACGGCTGGGGCTGGCGATCCCCGAAGGCAGCGAGAATCAGTCGCATGTCGAGATCAAAATGGGCAGCGGCATGACTTTTTTCCTGGACTCCAAACCCCGGCGCTGGGACCCGCACTATGCTTCAGATGCCGAGCCTGGCCCGGCCGTCGATCGCTACTCCACGATCCTTGAGTTCTACTTGAGCGATCAGGCTGCGCTAGAGGCGAAATACGCCGAGCTGGTGGGCTACGGCTACCAGGGCTTCCGCGAGCCGTATCCTACGTCGTTCGGGATGTATTTTGCGATGATCAAGGACCCGGACGGCAACACGATTCTGCTTTCGGCTGAGGCCGCGTCCACGGAGCCCACGAATCAATAATTCGCCGCACACGCAGCAGGGCCCGTCATCGACGAGCCCTGACTGCTCCAACCTGCGGATCGACTCCGACGATCAGATCTCCCACTCTTCCTCGTCGTCAGCCTCGCCCGCCGCGCCGGAATCTGCCGTCGACCACTGCTGCTGCTCGATATGCTGCGCCAGCCCGGCGATCGTCGGGTGCTCGAAGAGCGTGCGCACCGCAAGCTCAAGCTGGAACAGCTCGCGGATACGGGCGATGACCTGGGTCGCCAGCAGCGAATGCCCGCCCAGCGCGAAGAAATCGTCGTGGACGCCGACCTGCTCCAGATGCAGCACCTCGGCCCAGATCTGCGCTAGCCTGGTCTCGGTGGGCGTGCGCGGCGCGATAAACTCGCTGCGCTGGCCAAGCTGAGCGCTGTCTAGCTCGGGCAACGCTTTACGATCGATCTTGCCCGAGGTTGTGACCGGCAGCGTATCGAGCACGACAAACGCGCTCGGGACCATGTACTCGGGCAGGCGCTCGTGGAGGAACTCGCGCAGGCGCGGCGCGATCTCGGCCAGCGCTCGGGTCGCGGCTGGTGTTGTCGCGTAGGCGCTCCACGGCTCAAGCGTCTCAATGTCCAGCTCGGGTAGCCGGGCCGCGCCCGCACGATTGAACACGGCATCGTAGCAGCCGTCCGCGCCGCTGCCGCTCCAGCCGATACGTACGTGGTAGCCCAGCTCCGCGCCCAGCGCCCAGAGCGCCTCGGGATCGACGGCGCGTGCGGCCAGCTCGTCGAGTGCGGCGCGCAGCTCGGCGGCGGTGGCGGGTCTAGTGTTGTCATGCAGCCAGCTGGCAGCCTCCACTAGCGGCTGCACGCGGGCGCTCGGGATGGCGCGCACCAGCAGGCTATCGGCCTCCTCCTCGGTTTCCAGCGCGGCGCGGAGATCAGCCAGCGTCCAGCGCTGCGCCGACCAGTCGACCGTTTTGCTGGCTGGCACCGGAAGCGGCGGGCCGTCGACGGTGAGCGTGACATCGTAGCGGAACTGGGTCAGCTCGTTGTGCTCGTGGCCGCGCTTGATCTCGACCTGGACTTCGCTGATCTGCGGTAGCGCCAGCTTGAGCGCGTGGAAGAAGGCCGGATCGAGCAACAGCTCGCGCTCTTGCGCGATCAATTGTCGCTGCTGCGCGGCGAGCGTGGCGCGGCTGGCGTCGGGCTTCGCCTGGGAGAGCGTAGCGGCCGTGGCGAAGGCGGCGAGCAGCGGGCGGCTGCGCACATCGCCGATGAAGAGCCGGCCGTCGGGTGGCAGCAGCCGCAGCACCTGCGTGATTACCTCGACCAGGTAGTCGGCGCTCGGGAAGTACTGCACCACCGAGTTGATGATCACGGTGTCGAACGAGGCCGGCTCCAGATCCCCGAGGTCGTCGGCGCGGCGCTGCTCCAGCGTGACCTGCGTCCAGTCGGGCGGTAGGTGGCGCCGAATATGCGCCAGTGCGGGCGCCGAAAAGTCGATGCCGTGATAGCGGTTGCAGTCGCCGGCCAGTTGGAACAGCAGCAGCCCCGAGCCAACGCCGATCTCCAGCACCCGCGACGGCTGGAGCGCGCGAATGCGGTCGACGGTCGCGTCACGCCATTGTCGCATCTCAGCGGCCGGGAAGGGCTGGCCGGTGTAGCTGCTGTGCCAGCCGGTGATATTGAAGGTCGGATCGGCGGGCTGGCCCTCGGCGTAGGTCTCGTCGTAGAGCGTCTGCCAG
>DASWTQ010000706.1:0-30587 GCA_036402055.1 Herpetosiphonaceae bacterium | reverse complement strand
CCAACCATGGGCGCTGCCTCGGCTCTGGCGGCAATGTCGTGCGAACGAGTGGTGCTGCGCTGTTGGATGGTGTGAGCTAGCTCGTGTGCTAGTAGCCGCTGGCCTGTCGGTGTTTCTGGTTGGAACCGCCCCGAACCGAAGTAGATGTGCTGACGGTTGGTGAAGGCATCGCTGTTGATATCACGGGCGGCAGTGGCGGCTTGGCTATCAGTGTGAATCCGTACAGCACTGAAATCCGTTCCAAAGCGTTGCTCCATGGTGTCGCGCATGATCGGTGGCAGCGGTTGGCCTCCGCTCGCCTGTAGCGCTTGATTAACACTCGCGGGAGTGGTTTCCGACCGGATGGGAGCGTTTGCTTGTCGCTGCACTGCCACACGTTTGGCCCTGCACGCGGCACATTCACCATCAGGACTGGCCTTGTCACCACAAGCGCATTTCCGTTGAATCGTAGTCGACCGTGCTGCCATCCGCGCATTGCCCATACTGCTCTGCATGGTGCGCATGGCGGAAGCACGGCCTGTCGCGCCACTGCCAGTCGTCGACAAGGTTCTAGCAGCCTGCGCTGGGGGCGGTGTGCCGCCTCCTGGTGGCGGCTGTGTGCCGGTCGCCGTTCGCCGCACGAGCAATTGACCGCCTGGAGCCGCTTCTTGCTCAGGTAGCTTTGGCTGCTGGGTCAGGGCCGTATTTGGAGCAGCGCTGGTCTGGTTTTCGGTAAAAGTCTTTACAGGTGGCATGGCAATACTTTGATTGCGCTAGTGTGTCTTTGTAGAGCGGCACCTATTGAGCGCCGGGGTGATCGACGCTGGCATTGGGCCGGTGTTGTTGACTGGCGGCGCGCTCGATTGTGTAGAAGCCTGCGCTGCGGTAGCTTGTCACTGGACCGGCATCGAGTCGCCGGGATCGCCGGCCGTCTTCTCCACCAGCTCCCCAACCCGCGCATTGCCTATAGACTGCTGTAAATCGGCGCTGGCCTCGGCCCGCTGCGGCCTGCCTGCTTCGGGCGTCATCAGCGTGGCGGCTGCCTGAGTGACGGGCTGGGCGTTGGTTTCCTGCTCGGTCTCGGGTGGGACGGGTGCCCTGGCAGACGGGGAAGATGCGGTTTCGTGCTGCATTTTGTCGGTTTTCTGGTTGCTCATAGCCACACCTGTTAGCTACTTCTGGGATTGTCCCGCGTGATCTGCTGCTCGCGGGTTCAGCACATCCTGCTCGGCCCAGGCGTAGAATTGCTCGCCAAACTCACCTTTGGTGATCGGCCGGCCCAGCTTTTCGTACTCACGGGCGATCCCGGCAACCAGGTGCCGCTTGGAGATCCGTCGCTCCTGAGCGGCACAGGCGCGAAAGGCGGCGTCGAGCGCGATGTTCTTGATGTTGCCGCCGGTCAGCCGGAACTGCCTCGCCAGCTCTTCGATCGCTTCAGGCGCCGGGGCGACAGCGTGGGGAAGCGTGGCGTGCCAGATTTCGATCCGCCGTGTTTCGTCCGGGAGCGGGAACTCGACGATCACATGAATGCGCCGCAGAAACGCCTCGTCGATGTTTTGGCGCAGATTCGAGGTCAGGATCACCACGCCGTCGTACTCCTCGATGCGCTGGAGCAGGTAGTTGGTTTCGATGTTGGCCCAGCGATCCTGGGCTTCTTTGACCTCACCACGCTTGCCGAAGAGCGCGTCGGCCTCGTCAAAGAACAGCACGGCATTGGCGTCCTCAGCTTCGGCAAAGACCCGACTGAGGTTTTTTTCGGTTTCGCCGACATATTTGCTGACCACCGCCGACAGATCGATTTTGTACAGGTCGACGCCCTGCTTGCTGGCCAGGCGTTCAGCCGCCATGGTTTTGCCGGTGCCTGAGGGTCCGGTAAACAGGGCGACCAGGCCCTTGCCTAAGCTCAGCTGCTGCTCAAAGCCCATCGTGGCATAGACGTCGTTGCGGAATTCGATCCGGTTCCATAGCTCCGTGAGCTGAGCGGCGTATTTGGGCGGCAGCTTTACATCTTCGAGCTGTCCACCTGGCCGAGGCTCAATCCGCTGCGCGAGCAGCGTGAGACGCGCAGACGATTGTCGCCGGCACGCCTCGAATATATCGTCGCGCTTGAGCAGCCCGTGCAGCGGTGAGTGTGCCCGCGCCAGCATGCGCGCTGCCGCTACCGCGTCGACAATTTGTCCTTCGGTAAAGCGAAAGCTGCTGGCCAGTTGCTCGGCGAGGATATGACGGTTGAGCCGCTCCGAAACAAACTCCGCTGCTTGCGGCAGGTAGTGCTGCCACAGGTCGCGGCGCTGATCATGGCTGGGGGGGCGGAAATCGATCCGCAGAGCCGGCTGCGTGTCGCCTGGTGTCGTCAATTCCCAGGGTGCGCTTCCGGCAAAAAAGCTTAGACGGGCAAAGCGCTCGGCAGCAGCGACCAGATATGCCCGCCGCTCAGGCGGCTGTGCTGTGTCAAGCAACACCTCAACGTGCGACCAGTACAGCGCCGCGCCGCGCAGCAGCGCCTCTCGATAGATTAAATCGATCGCTTGCTGCCAGTCCTGAGTATCCAGCAGCCGCGCCGCATCAGCTATGATTAGCGGCATGCCAAGGTTGTCACAGATCGCGCGGGCAGTAGCACGCCGCCCACTGCCGAATGAGCCGTGCAGAAACAGAGCGTTGCAGCCGGTTTGAGGAGTACGCTGCGGCCACCAGGCTGCGAACTCAGCAATCAGATCGGTGTCGAGGCAGTGCCGTACCTGGGGTGCGCCATCCAGCGTGGCGATGGTGTGAACCCGCGCATCCAACGATTCGTCTGTGGCGGGATCGCCGTTGCCGACAAGATAGGCGGCGATGCGGTCTTCAACGCGGAGCGAGCGCATGGAAAAAGGCTCTGCGCCGCTGGCGCTGCTGCTTAGCAGCAGCAGACGTTGTGCTACAAGCGGCGACGCGTTGTCAAGCGCGGCATAGCCAGCCTCGGATGGGGTGTTTGGCGGCAGCACAATGCGCAACGCCAGCTCGACCGTTGGCCGCGTCCGCGAAGCATCGTCTTGCAAGTAGCCAAATAGTCGTCGATAACGGCCATCTAGCTCTGCCAGTAAACAAACCAGCAAAAGATCCCGTTGCGTCGACGTGAGACCAAACATTTTTTCGAGCGCGTCAAGACGGAGAAATACAGCGCTCGGCGTTTCCCGCACACGATTGGTAATTAGCTGCTCTAGCGCGTCGGCCTGGGCGCGTCGTGTCTCGATACGCTCACGCTCCTCGTCAGACAGGTGGCCCGGCGGAAGGAAGGAATGCTCAAGAAACGCTTGTACCTCGGCATCGGTGACCAGAATCATGCCCCACATGTCGTCAGACTTGGTTGCGCCAAGAGTTAGTCTCCAGTGCAGCGTTTGCACACGTATCAGCTGGTCAATGCGCCGGAGCGCATCCCAAAGATGTTGCTCGCTGCGTGTATATGGCCCCTGCTCCATGTGCGCCGGAACGATGTGGAATAAGTCCTGTTCGATCACACTGGCCCTGCTTTCTTCATACTCTTCCTCGACCATATCCTGAGCCATCTGTGAAAGCAGGGGCTGCTCCAATGATGGCAGCGCCGCTATCTCAGGAGTCAAGGTCGTGTCTGACGGCTCCTGGCTAGGTGGAGACGTGATGACGTTTGTATCGGCTGGTGTGCTCCATACGATTTCAAGCTCCTCCGATGGGAAAGCCGGCTGCGTCTGCCGATCTCTGATCCGTGGTTTGAACCATTGTTCCAAGATTTGATGAATATGTTCATGCCGAGACAGCTTGCGTTTCATATGAATTGGTAGCGGAGGTGGCGACGCCCCAACCACGGTAAGTGCTCAATCGCCGCAGTGTAGCCGGACATCTCCAGCACGATGTCCAGCGGCCCACGGACCACTTGCACGAGGATACTATCGGCGGCGACAACCAGGCGACCCGGACGGCGGATAAAATTGGTCAGCAGATACGGCACGCTCGATTGGGAGAACTGGCGCAGCCAGCGCGCCCAGACTCGTACCAATGCCAGGGCCGTCAGCGCAATGGCTAGCTCCGTATGCGGTAGGCCGAGATGCGCTGCCTCCAGTGTCTTCAAGGCAGCGCTCAGCGTGGTCGATCGTGTGTGGTGCAGCGCAGCCGCTGCGTCGCTCGCTTCCAGGTGCATGTTGTGTGTTAGGCAAGCCGAACTGCGGCCGGTCGCCTCCTGCCAGCGGATCTGCCAATCGGCTATCAGCGCGGCTGGCGGCGACTGTGTGTCGAGCAAGCTGCCAAACAGCAGCGGCCCGTCGGTTTCGTCACCAGCGATCAGCGCCACGTGCTTGCCAAACGGTATTTCGTATAGCTGCATGACATCGCCGCGCACCACTCGCTGGCCCGCAAATGTGCGCAGAAGCGCTGTCTGGATTTGGGCGTGCTGTTCAGCAGTACATCGCGCCAGGGCATCGCGAACCTGATCCAGCTGAGGAGCGCTCACCGTTCCAGCCAGCAGCGCCACGGCCGGGTCGATTTGATCTGCACGTGCGCCGGCTTGTCCAGCCCAGCACATGCCGAGCCCCATGAGATAGGCGCTAGCGATCGCGTGATCGCCCGCAAATACCTGGCTGATCAGCGTGGGCAGCCTGGTGTCAAGTAGGGAGCGCAGGAGCAGCAGCACACCAGCGCACTGGCTTTCAAGAACCTGACCCCCGAAGCTCGTTGGCGTGGGACGGATCGGGAGTGGCGCGACAATATCGGATGATGAGCGCAAGGGATTGGCGGCTGGCGTGGAGCTGGCCGCGTGTGGCGCGGGAACATCTGCTGGCGTGGAGCTGGCCGCGTGTGGCGCGACAGTATCTGGTGATGAGTGCAAGGCATCGGTTGCCGGTGTGGGACGGATCGGGAGTGGCGCTGCGGCATCCGGTGGTGTGCGCAAGGTATCGGTTGCCGGCGGAGGAGCGGCCGCGTGTTGAGCAGCATCTTCTGCTGGCGTGGGACGGATCGGGAGTGGCGCGGCAGCATCTGCTGGTACATCGAATCCGCTATGTCCTGTTGTAGCTCCTGGCTGGCGCAAGTGTTCTGGAGGCTCGCGCTTGTTTGAAGCGGCTGGACTCGGGGGGCGAGCGCTGAGCTGGCGTGTCACGTCGGGACGGGCTGTATCGGCGTTGATCGTGTTGTCGCGCAGGGTGTGAGCATCGATTGGGCTGGCACTATTGTCGCGCAGGGTGTGAGCATCGATTGAGCTAGCGCTATGCTGGGACTGGCGCACAGGCAAGCCTTGCGTGTTGCTGGCATATGGCGAAAGCGATAATTCCCCACTCGCAAAAGCGGGGACGTCGTTCTCAGATTGAGGGCGCGCGCCGGCAGCCAGCAGCTCGACGACTGCAAGACCAGGCGTGCCAAAACTTGCGAGGAAGGAGGCGATTTGAGCCGGTAGCTGTGGTCGCGCCGGTGGTGACGACGTAGCCGGGAAAATGTGCTCCTGTAGCATTCGCAACGCGTTGGTGAAGGGCTGCTCACGCTCGGCCCATGCCCAGACTACAATTGCCTGCGTAATCGCTTGGTCGGCCAGGCTATCACCCGCCCACTGCGGCGCACGATCGAGCAGCGCGGCGTACAGGCGTAACCTGTTCGCCGGCGAATCTGGTGTCTGCGGATCGAGCCGCAGCCTCGCTGAGCGCAACACCGCAGCAAGATCGGCGCAGAGCTGGCGCTGACGTGCAGTTGGGCCAGCAGCCGGCGGGCGAGCCGGTAGCTCGGGTCTGATCATCGTGTGAGGGCTCAGCAATTCTTCTAAAGCGTCCTGGAGCCAGAGCGTGTCGAGCCAATCCAGATCCGTCAAGGCGACGGCTAGATGAGCGCGCCAGTGTGTATCGCGGGGACGAGCGAACACATCGCCACGATCGAACAGCCAGCGCAGCATGGCGATCACAGTTAGCGCGAGACTCCGCGTGTCTCGCCAATCGATGGGTGGTGACCGGCGCGCATAGGCCGCGAGCAGGGCCTCGGCCGTCGCTTGCTCAAGCGTGCCAAGCTGGAGCTGCTCGGCCAGATGCAGCGCGGCGACAAAGAGCGGGCGGAGGGCCGGCACAGAAGCTGCGCTGTCGGAATGGTCGATGTTCGTCCAGAGCGCCTGTTGGGCGGCGGGCTCAAGCGCTGCAAGCAGCGGGTCGAGCGCGCGGGAGCGGTGCAATGCCGCGAGGATTGCGGGTAGCTCGGCGTGATGCTCAGCGAGAACCGCTTGCAGCGCCGACTGTGGTGGCAGGGCCTGGAGCGTCTGAAACGGCGTGTAGTACCAGTGCGACCAGGCGCGGTTTTCGAGCAGATCTGCGATAAAGTGCGCCACGTACACGGCCTGGCTCTCAAACTGTACCACCTGGCTGCTGTCGTCGCCGGTGCCTGCCAGCCGCTGCATAATAGCTTTCGCCATCTGCCGGCCCCAGCTTCTAGCAATCTGCTCGTCGGTCAGCCTGGATCTCAGCGCAAGCCGCGACGTGACTCGACGAATGACGTAGACGGTCGGATCGTCGCCCATCGCCTGATCAAGCGCCTCGGCACAGGCTTCAGCGACCTGCTGCTTCCCCAGGCGGTCGAGCCGGGATTTAAGCACATTCGCAGTGCCGGGCGCGCCGATCGTGCGGTAGTGATAGCGCAGGTTGTGGATACGTCCGTGCATTGGTTATCCTAGCCTGTGGGCGGTGGTGGATCTTCCAGCGCCTTGCGCAGTTGCGTCCGAAGCTCCTGGGGCCCAGCCTTGAGGGCGTCTACCAGCGCCCCAAGCTTTGAGATGTTTTTATCTTCGTTCCATAGCTCGATCAGCGCTGTGACGATTGCTGTCTGCCCGACTTTACTTCTGATGATGAGCTGGGCGGCAGCCTTAAGCGCTGTGGGGTCGCCAATGAGCGATGATTGCGCCTTGTTGTTGTTCATGAGTGAGCGAATAAAGGCTTTGCGCTGTCCCTCCTTCACGGATGCAAGCGCTGCGACAACATCTTGGCGCTTGTCGGCTTGCTCCAGTATGCCTTTGAGCACCTCGCCAAGCCGGTTTTTATTTTCGTCAAGCAGCAGTTGCTTAACGAGTTCTGGCCTTGTAATTATCGCAGCCACAAAGTCTGGAAGCGTGGGGCTAGTGAGAACCTCGGCAATCAACGCTTGGATCGTAGCTTTAGGTGCCTTAAGCAGCTGGCCGATAAGGACGCTCGATGATGTTTTAAGCAACTCGTCGATAACAGAGGCGACGTGCTCATCTTGAGCTAATACATTTGCAAGCAGCTTGCGCCCCTCCGTATCCTTCAGCACAGCCGTCAGCACTGCTTGGAGGCGCGCTGTATTCGACTGGTCCAGCAATTGGTTTGTGACGAGAGCGAGCGCCTGATCCGCTTCTATGAACCCGCGAATCACCTTGTCAAGGTTAGGACTCGCCAGCATATTCTTCACAAGCTCGGCGATCCTTGCGTCGGAAGCGAGCAGCTGGGCAATAACCTCGGCTGGCGCAAGGACAAGCAGCCGATCCATAAATGTTTCGAGCTGACCTGAACTTCCGGCGAGAGCCTGGGCCAGAAGCATGCGACCGGCATCCGTGGTGAGCGCGCGCTTCAGGACATCCAGATCGCTTTCATTCGACGGTTGCCCTCCGGCCACTGGTCCGATCGTCGTGCCCAGGCTGCTCAAGGCAGTTTGGAGCAGAATATTTTGCACTTCAGCGCTGGTCTGTTGTGCAGGGCGCGCGCGCTTTTCATAGAGTGTTCCGTTTACGACGAGATCGCCGTGCACCGTCACGGCGCACCTGCCGGGCGTGGCGCTCTGACCAACACTCAGGCAGGGCGTGAAAGCATTATTGTCAGGCGACCACGCTCCGATCACCACGCTGTTCTCCGTACCCTTCGGCACTGCGATCCGTAGCTCATGATTGATGACTAATTTTTTGTCTTTGTCCTCGTGCTGGTCATCGGTGTAGTAGATCTGCCAGGCTCCTTGCGGTGGGTTGACAACACCGGCGTGAAACTCGATCGCGCTTTTGTCGAGCGTCAAGTTGCCGTGGATGGTCGTCGGGCAATGGATGTCGATCTTTCCCGCACGATCGATCTCAAGCGCAAGCTTGTCCTTGGGTTGATCTGGCGGATCTTGCGTTTGATTCTGTGTGGGATCAGGATCGGCCTGCACGAATACGCCAAAGCGACGTAGATCCTCATCAGCGCTGGCACCAAGCTCAAGCCGTGCCCGCCCTGATGGTGCGACAACCTCGGCGCCAACCAGGCCGGCGTACGGACGGTTGTCGTGGCTGAATGTGTAGCTGTATGGCTGGCCCGGTCTTAGCCGCTCACGGCTGATCTGGCCGAGAAACACCGGCCAATCGTACTGCGGGTCGTCGGGTGGGACGCGAAAGGGTTCAAATGTGTGATCGGGCTCAGGAACGGTGCCTGGCTCACGTCGGTTGGTGAGGTTATCAGTAGCTCTGGCCAGCCGAACCACGGGCTCTTCCTGCCAGCGGTAGAACGCGTTCGAATCATCGGCGTCACAGTCGCTCAACCCCTGTGAGCGGAAGTCGCTGCTGCGCAGCTGATATTCGATCAGCACGTCGAGCGTGTCACTGCCTTTTTCGTCGAACCAGTGCGGGCTCAGCGGCTGGATGGTTGCAAGAATAATCTCGCGGCCATAGCCGTCGATAGCCATACCTGGGAGCAGTTGCAGATTCTTGTCGTTGTCGAGGCTCAGCTCCAGACCGGCGACAATGCCCCAGCGATGGAGGGCAATGTTGTGGCGGCGCTGCATCGCCAGGTGGTACTGCTGCTCGGCTGCAAAATCCTGCGTGCCCAGAAACTGGCGCGCAAAGTAGTTGACACGGGCAAGGCTGTTATCAGTCATGCTCTTTCCTTTCCTGGGTTGTGTCCGGCCTGCCGCGCACGTTCCAACTCGGCTACGCTGTGATACGTGTCGATTTGCTGGCTGAGCCAAACGCACGGCCGGCCGGCGCGATCTCACCGATCGCCACCAGGATGATCTGAATATCATAGTTTGCGTCGGCGGGAACAGATATTTTTAAGTCATCGGCTTTCACCTCTCCCGGGTGCTCTGCGCCTGGGTCAAGGTCTGGAGGCACGACGGCTAGCCGCTGATTCTGGAGGCGCACAACGCCCGCCACAATTTGTGTGGCATAGACCACAACGTTGCTGATCTTTACCGTCCCGGTGTTCTTGACGCCGATCTTGTATTCAAGCTGGCTGCCTGCGGTCTTGCTGTCTGGAACTCCCGACAGATCGAACTGGAGCTTCATTTCCAGGGCCAGGCCCTGCGAGAGTCCTTCGAGCACCTTCTCGCCAAAGCGTGGGTCGTTCGGGTTGGCCGTGATTGGCTGCTCAACCAGCTGACCATCTGTGATCACAAGGTCCTCAGCTGTCACCGTGCCGTTGGCGGCGACGGCGAGGCCGGCTACAAAGCGGTCGTCTGCGCTACAGCCAATCGTAAACAGATTGCGGCCGGGATCGCCCTGGGTGCCGGGATTATGAATCTCGAAGCGCAGCGCGTGCGTTTCGATCGCGTCCTTGATGGTTTTGACACCGTAGATCCGCCAGGGCGTGGCGGTTTTGGGCGGCTCGTCAAGCGGGCGAAATTGGATCGCGCCGCTGGCGTCGGGTTCCGCTCCAAGCTTAAGCGGCTTGTACAGCGTAGTCGGCCCGCCAAGCTCAGCAGTGCCGTCGCGGTTGAGCGTCAATCGGTCGGTGTACGCGCCGCCTGCATCTGAGAGCGATACGACGAAGCGCCGGCGATCGGTGGCAAGCTCAGCACCAACCTGCACCCGCACGCCTGTCGCCGGCCGCCTGACCTGTGAAGCGTCCGCCGCAGTCTGATCAGTATCTGGATCGCGACGACCCGACGGTGACGCGATCATCTCACCGCGCAAGGTGATATACGGCCTGGGCAGCGAGATCTGAGTGTAGGAGAGCGTCGGATCTGTGTTGCGCACGATCCGGCCGAGCCAGACCGGCCACACCGCATGAGCATCGTCGGGCGGCAGCCGCTGCGGCCCCAGGTCGTAGTCGGCCGGCGGTACGATCGGCGGTCTGCGCGGATCGAGCGGGCGATCGCGCTCTGTGGCTTCAACACGCAGGCGCGCCTCCTCTCGCCAGCGCACGCTCTGGGCGGCTGGCGTTCGCCCCGGCTGGCGCGACACGATCGGCTCGCAGAAGTAGACCAGCCATATATCGACAACCGCGACGTTCAGCTGTGCAAATGTTGCGTCGGGGATCACAATCTGCCTGGGCACGATCAGCTCGCGGCCGTAGCCATCGATCGCATAGCCTGGCTGAACAGCTAGCTCTGTGGCCGTGGTGATCTCCAGGCCGGCAGCAATACCCCAGCCGTGTGCGCCAAGATTGTGGCGTCGGCGCGCATCAATACGATGCCGCTGTTCCTGCTCTAGATCGTTTTGGCGCAGGAATGCCCGCTCATGGTAGCGTGGTCGTGAGGGCGTCATGCCTGCTCTCCTCAAGAAAACCCGCTCACACGCCGGCCGGTCGACCACGTGTCGAGCACGTACATCGTTACATCGCCGCCATAGGCAACAAAGGCTTTGTCGCCAAGCCCGGCCTGCACGCTGTCGATATCATCAAGCTCCCACAGGGTCTCTGTGACAGAGACGCTATATACGTCGAGAGCGGCGCGTACTGCCTCCGGGCTCTGCCATAGAAACTGGGTCAGGTTGATCGCTCCTGGCCGTGCAGGCCAGCGCTGCTGGAGGGATAGCGATCGTCGAGCGGAAGGCGTCGTGTCGATGTGCAGCACGTCGACGACTCGTCGGTGGTACCTGTCGTAGATCGCTCGTAGCCAGATGCGGGCGAGCGGCACACGCAGGTTATCGCCGTCGGGACACTCGGGGCACGTCTGGTCCCGGCGTAGCGCGCTGAGGCGCTCCTGAATGAGCCAGAACAGGAGCGTAGAATACCTTCGCGACGGCGTTATGGCTGCCAGCTCGGGCACAAAGCGGAAGACGTGCCATTCTTGCTCGGCAATCAGCTTACGCAGCCACTGCGCCTGGCGCTCCGATCCTTTTTCGCCTTGCTGCTGTTTGAACTCGTCGACGAGCGCGATGATGGCCTGATACTTTTCTCGCCAGGCGTTCAGGGCGGCTTCTTCGGCGGGCAGCGCGTCGAGATCGCTGCATCGCCAGTCGACTTTTGCCACCTCGCGCGACCGGCTGTAGTCACATGCGGGTTGCTGCCCGCGCGCACTATGCCCGAGCGCCGGCTGTGGGCTGATCAGCTGCTCCTGGTATTGCAGAACGAGATCTACAACGCGCACCTCGCCGGGAGAAAGCTTGAGGCCGCCGAAGCGCCACAGCGCCGGTTCTTCCTGATCCTGCGCCGGTGGACGCGGCTCCTGGCATTGATGCATGGTATTCTCGAAGGCAGCGCCAAGATCGATCGTTTCGGGCTGGCATAGCACCAGATCGTCACCGCAGCAGCTGACGGCGTATCCGGGACTGACCACAACCCGGCTGGTGCGGTTATCGGGCTGCGTGCGCGCATGTTCGACATCGACGGCAACTTCCAGCCCACAGACGATGCCCCAGCCGTGGCGGAAGCGTCCCAGGCGAAATTTTGCTTGTGACCAGCTGACAAGCGCCGTCAGGTCCTGGTCGGTCAAGAGCTGACCACAGAAAAAGCGTGGATGCTCCAGGCATTCCAGCCCGCACCCGCCGCCTGAGCATTCGGCGCAGCCACATGGGCAGGGATAAGCGCTGGTTTGGCTGGCCGGAATCATGAGCGATGTCATAGATAACCTCTGCTTGTGCTACCGGGTGACAATGAACCAACTTTCGAACGTGCCACCAGGTCTGCCATCGCCGGTTGGCAGCTCTCCGCACAGGAAATCGCCGTCAATAGGGTTATCGTGGCAATCCAGAATAAAATTGCACTTTAGCGTGATGTAGAAGATTGCTCGCGACCCAATCGTCGGTCCTTCGTCGCTGGGATCAAGCATGGATCTGCGGATCGTAAAGATCGCCGTGCAGCCATCGTCGTCGAGCTTCGGCGGCTGGTTAGGCTCGAAGGGGAGAAACTCCAGATTCTGCTGTGCGCTCTGGTACTGCACGATAAATGTGAAACGATTAATTCCTGTGGCGCGATTAACGTTGCCTGATTGATCGACAGGCTCGCGCCGGAGCTTGCGGCTAAATTTGACCTTGAGCTGGTAGTTTTCTCGGGCTAGCTCCCGTACTGAACGTTCACCGCCATGTGTCCAGCTGAGCTTTGTAATGCGAGTAAGCTGATCGCGCGATGGAGGAAGCTCAGAACGTCCCGTGACCTCGATGTCGAAGGTTGCAGGCCGTGGGTCGTCCTGCGCCCGTGGATCAGCGTCGGCCGGACGTGGGCGAATCAAGGCCAGCGGTACAAAATCGCCACAGGGACACAGTGGCTGTAGACAAACGCCGGTTGGTCCTGACAGCCCTTCTTCGCAGTCGTCGAGGCACTCGGTTGATTGCGTGCCTTTCCAGCAGGTTTCGGGAAGCTCGCCGGGACGGCGCCAGAGCGGACGGGCAACTTCGCGGATGCGATTTGCCTCTCTCCGAGTCGGGTCACAGGCTCCTTCTGAGTAGAGCGCCGGCACATATTCAAACAGCTCTTCCTCATAGCGCAGGCCCAGCACATAGCCCTGCAATCGCCGGCGGATAGCCTGCTCAGCCTCATCTTCCGTAGCCTCCGGTGCTGTGGGAGTCGTCGGTGTGCCGTGGTCTGGCTGAGTCTCTTGAGTGGTACCCAGGTCGCGCGGCAGCTCAACAGGCATTCGTGAGCGTAGCACTAGCTCACGGCCATAGCAGTCGATCGCGATGCCAGGCTCAACGATGACCCAGCTCTCGCGACAATCAGGGTTCCAGTGCGGAACCACTTGCAGCCCACACACGATCCCCCACTCGTGAAACAAGCGGTTGTGCAGCAGGTGCCGGCTGCGATGATAGTCTTGCTCACTGGCGAAATCGCGCGCCGTCATGAATTTGCCGGTGAAGTAGCGATTGCGCTCGGTGATGATCGCGTCGGGAGGTACGGTGTCGGTTCCACAGCCGCATGGCTGTCCGCCTGCACTTCCTCCACAGCCGCACGGCCTATGAGCGCTCGCCTGTTGCGCTCCTTGCTGCGCCGGTTCGGTCTTTGCCATATGCCGCCTCGCTTTAGGTTAGCTGAGTATCTATGCCGACTCGTATGCCTGGTTGGAGGGTCAGAACGCTGGTAGCAGCGTCCGCACCGCTGAGCACGGTGTCGCTGCCCAGCACGCCGCGCGGCACCCTGGTTGGCGGTGCTTCAGGATCGTCCACACACGCCAGCCGTGTGCGCGGATACGCGCCAATAATCGTGTCGATCCCGACCGTCGACTGTACGCCGATGCGGTAGCGGCCTTCGACCAGGCACAACTCATACTGTGTGTGCGCGGGCTTCTCGGCCTCGATCGCCCGCCGGAGCATACGCTCGTCTGCGCTGGTTCGGACCCAGGCCGCCGGGACAAACACGCGGAAGCGGTGCGCGTACTCGGCGAACAGGTCAAGTGTGGGCTCGCCCAGCGACACCAGCCGCACGTCGCCCTCGCGGTCAAAGACGTCCAGCTGGAGCCGTCCGACCAGCGCCGGGCCCCAGAGCGGCGCAGTTTGACCCAGAACGGCGTTGCTTTGTGCGCTTAGCAGCAAACGCTGTCGTTCGCGAAAGCCTTCCACAATGACGGGAAAGCCAGTGGCGGTGTTGTGCTGCTGGACATCGGCGTGCATGTTTTCCAAATACACCCGCACAAATGCTCGCAAACCGGCGAGCGTCCCGCGCTGAGGATACAGCTCCGGTGCCTTGCGCAGGAGCCGGCGCTGCTGATCAGCGTTCCATTCTCCTTCCAGAGGCAGGGCCAGCCAGCCGGCGAGATATGCCAGAGCTGCACCCTGGGGCACGGATTTGGGATCGAAGTAGCGGGCAACTTCATCAATAGCTTGTTCGAGTGCGTCCCACTCGGTCTGGAACACTGACAGCAATCGTTCCAAAAACCAGCGGCTTTCGTCATCGACGCTGTAGACCGCAGGCAGGTAGTTGAGATACGACTCACGCGGATAATGCACACGTATCGCGCCGACTGCGGGCGTCGCATAGCCATCACCCGCAAGCTGGATGCGCAGCCACAGATATTGTCCCGCGCGGCTTTGCACCAGAAACTCATGATGTAGCGCCGGCTTCGAGTGCGGATCGTCCGCCTGTCCCGGCCCCTGGATGGTGTAACACGTTTCCCAAAACTCCGGCCGGATCGCGGCAACATTCTGATTGGATTGGGCATCGGTGTAGGTGCTCACAGTTACCTGGCTGCCCGGCGGCAGATCAAGCAGCTCCAGCTCAATGCGATGCCACTGGCAGCGGTAGATCTGGCTATCGAGTGCGGCGCTAAACCAGGTGCCCTGGGTTTGGTACAGCTTCGGCCCGGCGCTCTCAAACTCCGCCACGGTGGCCGGCTCGCCCTGCCGGTCAAAGATCAGCCGCTCGAAAGGCAGCTCCTGACTTGAGGCCAGCGCAAGCGGAAATGCTGCTTCCAACAGCCGGCGATTGAGCCGGATACGCTCCTGGCCTTGTGGCTGCTGGTCGAGCAGCGTGCGGATCTCCTGCGGTAGCTGCACGTGTGCGAAGCGCTTGGCGGTGTAAAGATCGTCACGCTGTATCAGCCGGTTCAGATCGTCACGGAGCGTCTGGTGTAGCTCCTGGCTCGCGGCTCGGGAGCGATGCTGATCGATCAGCTGGCGGGTTTGGTTGGAAACACTGCCACGGAGCCAGCGGCTCAAGGGATCGCGCGGCTGCTTAAGCGCCTGAGCCAGGCTGCCGGCATTCAACAGGTCCTCGGGCGTGAACCACCAGGCGCGTGGCGCGCGCGGCGCGGGAGCCGAGCAGAAGGCGAGCGGAGTTTCCAGAGCCGGGCCATCGGTTATACCAGACGCGCAAGGGCGCGCCAGGCTGTCGGGAATGCAGAAACGTCCCTCGTGATCCGGTTGTATGGACGGCACATCGAATCGGGAGCGCAGATTGCCCGCGTCGCGTACGGTCGTTATTCGCTGGCCGTGCTGGTCGAAGACATCGAGTGTGCTCTCGCGATTCAGCAGGTAGATATGTCCCTGGCGGTCGACGGCAATCCGGCTCCAGCGACGTTTAGCGCTGGGCTGGTCCACCACAAGCTCTAAAGCATCACGGCCGGCACAGTGGCGGTACACTCTGCCGCTCCGCCGATCGAGGATGTAGGCAGATAATCCCTGCGCCGCCACATCTACTCGCCATCTGGGCCGGCTCCACACATACCGCAGCGCAAACGAATCGAGATCGAAGACCTGGACGCGCCGGTTGCCCGTATCGGCGACGTACAGGTTGCGTCCGGCGATGGCGATGTTCCGCGTCGTGCGAAACTGGCGCGGCTCGCGGCCCAGGCCACCGACATACGGGATGCTCTCAAAGCGTCGTGTCGCGCGATCAAACCGCTTGATCTGGTAGCTCCAGCGACGTTGATTACCTCGTCTGACCGGCCCTGTGCGCACCAGCAGAAACAGCGTGCCCTCAGCCGAAAGCGCCATGCCGCGCGGTAGCACCAGTCCACCCAGGCTATCGCTGTTAGCTCGCAGGCTCAACGGCCCGGCGAGATCGGCGGCCAGCCGAATACCGCGCTGTGAGTCGCGGGTGGTATCCTGATCAACCGGTGCGCTTTCGCCCTGGCGGGTGGATATTACGTCGGAGCCCGCCGGATTCCAGCGATTGCGGCCATCGAGTAGCCAGAATGTTGGATCTTTTGTGCGCATCATCGGTCGCTCATCGGCACAACCACAATCGTATGATTGCGCCCGTACACCAGCTCGTCAGGCTTCAGCGTTACCGCCTCGCCCATCTGATCATGCGGCCGGCCATCGACGATCAAGGATAGGCTGCGCACTGAGTGCACGCCTGCTACGCCTTGGATCACGCTGTACAAAGTGGTTGGGTGCAGATCATCCCCAAATTCCCACCCGGACTCCTCGGGCTTGCTCGGCCCGTTTGGGGACGGCGTGGCGCTGCGCCGCTGTGACCCAAGCGGGTGCAGAAACGTATCAAGCGCCTGTTGTACCGCTTCCACAAGCGAGCCGGCGGCGACGTAGGGCTTGGATTCGATCCGCGTCTCGACGCTGATCTCTCGATAGTGCGGCGCTTTGACAAATACTTCGCTGCCCAGTAGACGGCGCTCGTCCAGGTAGGCACAAACGGCGCTCAGCTGCTCAGGCGTTGGCGTCGGCGGCGTGTCTTGACTGTCCGGCACGATGACGACGGTGATCGCGCCTGGCACCGGGATGCCCGGGTAATCAGGGTGGTGTAGCGGAATGGCGGTAGCTTTGGCGATGCCGCCGGACTGCTTCGCCAGCGCTATAAAATCTTGCGCGGTGATCGCGCGATCACGGCAGCGAATGCGGGCCGGCGCTTCTTCTTTGAGATCTTCCAGCTGCTGCTCGTCCTTGCCGCCGGCCGACCCACGCTCATTCGTCACTGTGACACCAGCTGCTCCTGTCAATACTGCATTGATCAAACCCGGGCCGAGGTTGCCGGCGATTCCTCCGCCATACTGGTAGATCTCGGCGATGATTCCGGCAGAGGCAGGCGGAATTTCGCCGCGCCGACCGTCGCCGAAACGGATCTCGCCGCTGTTATGATTTAAGGTGTAGTGCAGATCATCGGGACCGGAGCCAAGCAGATCGTCGACCCGTGTCCACTGCTGCTTTTCGGTTGTGGGCTCCTCGCCAATCTCAACACGCAGCTTGAGCGAGTCGAAGAGCACCGGACGCCGCAGCAGCACAAAGGTTTGATCGGGCCTGCCGTCGCTGACGCCTACGCGCTCCTCGCGCTGGGTTGAGCGGTTGTCGGCGGCGATGGTGTTGGGTCGGATGAAATCGATCTCGGGGGCATGGCCGGCCGGGTACACGCCTGACTCCAGCCGACAGCGCAGCCAGAAACGCTTTTCCTTGTCGTCCTGCATCCGCCCTTCTTTGGTGGCAGCCGGATCTTGCGGCCCTTCGATCACCAGATCACCTTCGCGGGTAAACGCCCCGCTGTCGTCCTTATACACATTCAAGCGACGCCAGAGGCCAGGCGTGAGCTGTGGCCGATATTCCCATGCCAGCGTCACGGGTGGCGCGGGCGGCTGATTGTCCTGGCCGCAGATTTGCTGCCGTGTAGCTGCCGAGGTGAGCGGCAGGAACACGCGCATATGAATATGCTGGGGAAAGCGCACATCGGTTTTCGCGGCATCGGCGTCTGTGCCAAAGCCCAGATACAGAGCGCTGTTCGGCTGCAGTATCCAGCCCAGCGGGCGAAAAGGCGTGCCTGGGGTGCTGTTCAAATCCGAGACGCGGCTGAACGCAGCGCCGTTGTAGACCTGTACGTCGGTTAAAGGCAGCGGCACCACATCCAGCCCTGCGATGGTCTCGAAGATCAGCATGTCGCCGCCATTCGGTGGCTGCGCGCCTACCTGCGTCCCTGGTGCAATGCTGATCGGATCGAGCGGTTGCTGGGGTGTAAAGGTCAGGTAAGCCCGTGCGGGGCGGGCCGGCTCCAGCTCCAGATTGAGCAGCTGGAGAAACTTGATGTAGTTGCGATCCGGAACCTGATTCAGCTTGTGCAGCAGCATCTCGCTGAGCCAGGCGAACAGCTGCACCAGCGTCATGCCCGGATCGCTGTCGTTGAAATCCGTCCACTCGCGGGTGTAGCGTGGGATACGCAGCCGCGCCAGCTCCACCAGCTGCTCAAAAGTGCGATCATCAAGTTCAGGCGCTTGCAATGGCACGGGCAACCTCCTGGGCAGTTAATCGGTGCTGAACAACACCCGGCACCTGTCCGCTGCTACTCGGCTCCCTCGTTCAAAAAGAATGGGTACACCAGGTTGAACAAGGCATTATTCCCACGAATGCGATAATCGATATACAACAGCAGCTGGTTGCGCGCCTCAGGCAGCGTTTCGGCGCGCACGTCGAGCACATCTATGCGTGGCTCCCAGCGTACAAGTGCCTCGCGTACCTTGGCTTCGACAATGCCGCGCAGCGCCGATGTGTTGGGCGCGAAGACCAGGTCGTAGATACCGCAGCCAAACTCGGGCAGCATCTGGCGCTCGCCTGGCGCTGTGCTCAGAATTAGCCAGATGCTTTGTTGAATTTTGGGCTCGCCTTCGGCGTAGGCCAGCTGCCCGGCCGGCGTGAGCCGCACTGGAAACGACCAGCCGCGACCAAGAAAATCATGCTCCATGGCTCAGCCCCCGATGAGCACTGTGCTGATCGCGACCACTGTTCCAACCGGCAGATCCGCCGGATCGTTGCAGGTAAGCGCTGTGTCGCCGGCGCGTGCCGCTGGTTTGTTGTTGATAAAGACCGTGGCACTTCCGCGTATGATGCGCGCCTGGTTGCTTGGCGGCTTTACAAACGTCCCGCCGATCGGAATATGTGGCGGCGTGTTGGTCGCCGTGCTGGTCACCGTCGCCGCCGGTCGCCCTTCGATCTTCACATTTTGGCTCAAGCTGTTGTCGATAATGCCGTTAAACGGATGCGGTACCGGCACTGGCGACGATGGCCCCGGCGGCTGGATCAGATGTATATCGATCGCTACGATGGTGTCGCCCTGTTTGGCTGCTGGCTGCGGCATACGTTCCTCGCTAGTTGATATTCACCACGGCGCCCTTGATCGTCATGGCTGCGCCGGCCTCGACGTTCATGGTGGTCGTCGCTTTGATCTCAACCGTTGCGGCCTGGATCGTGACTTTTTGCGTGGCCTGCATCTCGATGTTCAGCGCGTCAACTTTGACCGTCCCCGAGGCGGCCGAAACCTCGACATCGCCGGTATCGCAGAGTACCTGAATCTTTTGCTTTGGGCTGTCGATGATGATTTTGTGGGCGTTGTCTTTGTCAAGAATTTCAATCTTCTCCGCGCCGGGCGTGTCGTCGAATTTGATGATGTGGCCGCAGCGGGATTTGAAAAAGCGCCAGTTATTTTGTGGAATCTGCCCGTCCGTAGGCGGTGGCGGATCGACGGTGCTCCACAGCGCGCCGATGACGTACGGGCGGCGCGGATCGCCCTCCTCGAAGGCGATCAATACCTCGTCCTCTACTTCAGGCACAAAAACAGAGCCCCGGCTCGGCCCGGCCATTAAGGTAGCTAGCCGCGCCCAGGTACTTTGTTGATCGTCCAGAGTCGGGTAGGTGACACGGACCCGGCCAAGTCGCAAAGGATCGTTGAGATCGCTGACAATCCCGATCCGAATGCCATTTTCCTGCGTGCCGTACATGATCTGCTCCCAGCTACTCGCGCCGGCCGTCAAAACGGGTGGTGTAGCCGCCGTCCGCGATCGTGTGTGTGGTCGATTTGACGAAATAGCGACCGCTGAAACGCTTTCCAACGCCGCCGATATGGACGAATGAGCCGGCCCGCAAGTTGGGCAGCCCCACCGTCGAGCCGCTGCCGGTCAGCAGCTCTTTAGCGATATTTTCGTGGGTCTCAGTGGCCATCGTCTGGCCTTCCCTGATGCTGTTGACTGGACGTGTCGCGATCACTTCCTGGCGATTGTTGAATGAGCGCTCGATCGCATCGCGTCCGGCATCCGGCGCCACGCCACGCCGTGTGATCTCCTCGCGCTGTGCCGTGTGCTCGATCCTGCACTTGTTCACCGCATCCCAGCCCCGATAGCGCACGGAGCCCACCTGGTTGCTGATGTTGAGGCTGGGCGTGAACTCGACCAGCGTCGCGCCATAGGTGAGCCGAAAGCCGTCTTCGGGTGAGTTAACGGTCGGGCCAAAGTACAGCGCGCTTTGCTGTGATCGCAGCCGCATGCCGCGCTCTTCCACATACAGGTCGTAGCCGATGCGCCGGGCGCGCTTCATTAAAAACACAATGTCGAACTCGTGCTCCTGGATGATGTACTGGTAGCGCTCTTCCAGAGCTTCGGCCAGTGGATTGGTGATCACCCGCATGTTCAGCCGCTGCCCGACCGCGCGCGCGATCTGGCTGTCGGTCATCTTTTCGTAGGTGTGCGTGCCCTGCGTTGTGCGCAGCTTATGCATCAGGTTCAGTCCGCTGATCACCAGCGTCGGCTGGCCTGCCGCCGGAAAGCTTGGGCGCATCTCGGTGATCGCGCCTTTGATCATCAGACGCAACGGCTCTTTGCCGAAGTAGCCCATCCACAGCTCAAGCTCCTTGCCTGGTAGAAACGTATCTTTATCGGAGTACTTAAAGCTGCGGGTTTGGGCATCCCAGTTGCTGATCGTGATTTCAAAGCTATCGATCTGATCGATGCTGTCTTTATACGTTACCTGGGTGATGTCTCGGATCACGTCTTTGCCCAGCCGGTGGTCGACCATTATTAGCTCAAAGGACGGAACATAGAAATCATCCTTGAGCGACAGCAGGGAATTTCCGGCGGCTGCGGTCATGGTGCTTATCCTCTCTTGCCGAAATCGTCCAGCGGCGGAATGATCAGCTCCGCGCCGGGAGCGGGACGGCGTGGATCGACGCCGGGATTGGCATCGGCGATCTGTCGCCACTGGTATGCGTCGTGGTACACTCGCGCGGCAATCTGGCTCAATGTTTCGCCACGCTTAACCACGTAGCGCTTGGTGTGGTCGGATGACTGCAAGTTCAGCTCGCGCAGCTGTTTCTGGAGCGATTTGTACTCGCGAAACGAGACCGACAGCGTGGCCCGTAGCGGGATGCCCTGCGCGTTGAAGAGGGTAAATCGCTGCTGGACACTTTCCACAATTGCGTAAAACTCCAGGCCACTGCCCCAGGTCACCCGCACGCGAGGCGGAGCGTGAGTCTCGGGCTGGATCTTGACCAGCTGGTAGACGATGCGGGTTTTTTCGCGCACATCTATAGGGCCGGGGACCACGTCGTCCGTGGTCGTCGTGTCGAAGAAAAGCTCAAGGGTCAGCTTCTCGTTCTGCCCGCGAATGAACTGGAGGATCGGCGAGTCGATGCCCATGATGGCGATCTCGGCGATCTGCGCCGCCTTGTTGAGGGTGTATTCGGTTGGGTTGAACGGCACCGTGAAGAACTGCGGCAGCTGGTTGCGCCCGCCGATCACTGCTGTATCGAGGATTTCAATTGTGACCTGTGACAAGCTCATAGCGGCCTCACTCGCCAATCGGTGGTGGCGGAGCGGAGTTGCGGCGTAGGGTGGTCGAGGCTTCGCTTATTTTGGTCGCCCGCTGCCTGTCTTCCAGCCGCCGCAGCACCAGCTGCACCAGATGTTCGAGCTGGGTCTCATCCAGAGGCAGCTCACCATCCAGCACCGTGAGCTGGCTGCTCATTTCATCGACATAGATCGGCATAACATACCTCGTACCAGGGGAAGCTGCGCCTGGCTCCAGCATCGATCTCATCTCTTGCGCACGACCCGACGGTAGCACAGCTCAAGGGTTTCAACCGCCACGCTGTTCTGTGTCGCATTAAGCTGCGGGCCGATCCATTTGCAGGGAAAGACGCTGTAGAATTGCCAGGCGCTGACGACATTGGCGCGCTGCGCGTCATAGATCACAATGCCGGCGGTGCGTAGCGGGATCTGGCCCTGGCCCTGCACGACCTCCTGGTACCAATCCCACAGCGCCCGATCGACGATGCCGCGCTTGAGCGACAGGTTGGTTTGCTTGGTGCGGGTGGGAAATTTCCACACATAGTCGTTTTGTCCGCCCTGCATGTAGTCCTGAGTCTCGGTCTCCCACTGAATGCCGCTGCACTCACTGAAGCCGCCCAGATATTGCCGATCGACGCTGATATCGAAGCAGAAGGCGATCTGTGGATCGTTCCGGTTGCCGGTCGCGGGCATTAGCGGCCTCCACGCTCTTCAAGGATCTCGACTCGGTCCTGTGTTTTGCCGATGCGCAGGATCACATACTCAGCGGGCCAGGGCGGCAGGACGCGCACCTGACAGATGATACGCCCGCGCTCGATCTCTTCCGGCGGATTGGTCGTGGCGTCGCAGGTCACACTATAGGCCGCCTCAGCTGTGTCGCCGTCGAGCATGCCGCGCTGCCACAGCCGATCGAGAAAGCCGCTCACGACGCGCTCGATCTCACGCCATAGCGCCTGGTTAATGCTCTCGAAGACGATCCACTGGGTTTGCTCGTCGATGGCCTCCTCGATCATTATCACCAGACGGCGCACATTGATGTAGCGCCACGGCCAGTCGCTCGACAGCGTGCGCGCGCCCATGATCCGCACGCCGCGCCCGGGATAGGCGCGTATCAGGTTGACCTCGTGCTCGTTCAAATCGCCGTGTGCGATGTCGTCGATCTCGGGCAGTGTCTCGCGCTCGGCTCGGCCGGATCGCCGCAGGGCTTCTGTGCGCGCCGCGTCAAAAAACGATGTCGCGACATCCAACACGCCTGCAAGCTCTTCGTTGGCGGGCGGCTTATGCACGCCCACGCGCTCGTCGACACGCGCATATATTCCGGCAATGTGACCGGATGGCGGCACAGCCCGCAGCAGCCCGTTGAGCCGAAGCGGATCGGGCACCATCAGCCACGGGTAGTACAGCCCCGCATACCTGGTGTCGAACTCGTCGCGCCACGCCAGCACTGCCGCCTGAGTAATGTCTTCGTAGCGCGGGTCGAGCAGCGCCACACGATCTTTGAGCAGCTCGCAGTGGGCGATCAGCTCGCGCTGAAGCTGGAGTAGCGTGTTGCGGTCGAAGGCTGGCGGCTGTTCACGTGCCGCATCCACTGCGACGGTCGCCGGTTGCAGCTCCTGCGGTTCGACAGGCCGCTCGGGAATGTCGCAGCGTGGGTTCGGCGGCTCGCCGACTAGCGTGCTCGTGGCCAGCGTCATGATGTCGGGCATGGCCACAATGCTGACTTCGTCGATCAGCTCAAGCGCTGACAGACCCCAGCGTCCGGTGGTCGGCGCGGCGCTGGCGTCGCCGTCGCCACGAATGCCGGCGAAATGTTCGAGCGTAAGCTTGCTCAGGCCGTCGCGCCCGCCTTTTGATAGATACGTCATGCCGCCCCGAGGAGGTAGTGCGCTATCCGCGTCAATCTGCCGTCTTGCCGTCACTAGTCGTGAGCCGGACACAGGATTGTTGAGGAGCGTTTCGACATAGCCCTGGTGGTCTTCTTTGTCCAGCGTCAGGTCGCGCCAGAACTCGCGCTCGCCGCCCGGCAACTGAATATCCAGTGAAAACCGTTCGCGCATGGTGCCGGCACGTCCCACCGCCGCGCGCCCACTGCGGCTCACCCTGACACGGATGCGCCGCCCCCACACGCCTGGATCAGCCCGCTTCGCCAGCCACAGCTGCTGTGCCTGCTCCCCGCCGTCTGGTGTGGTGCGCTCCAGCGGCTCGATAAAACTGGTTGCTGCGACAAGCTCAAGCACAATTTGATTGTGCTCATTCCGTAATTCACAGGCGGCAGGTGTTGCCGTTTCTGGATCGGCCACGCGCACCACCCAGCAGGTCCGTCCGCCATTGGCGAAAAAGCCTTCGACGCTGTAGGCCAGCAAGCCCTGGGGAATATGCCGGCCGAAGATGCTGACGAACTGGACCCAGCTGTCGATCCGCACAGGACGGTGGATCGGCCCGCGCTCGGTAATGCCGACGAATCCGGCAACATCGGTGCGCAGTGGCGTGATCACGTTTTTGCGCACGTCCAGCCACTCAAAATATACGCCCGGTGTTCGATACGTCGGCATATGCTCTGCTCACAGTTTCAGCTTCAGCTCAACGAACCAGGATCAACATCAGGCTGCGGCCACGTGTTATGCCAGCTCAATGCTTTCGACGCAGATCTCCAGCGTCTCGATCGCGACCTCGTTGTTCTTGGCGTTCATGGTCGGGCCTTCCCACTTCCGGGGCCAGCCCTCGCGGAAGTTCCAGCGTAAGGCTTCTTCGCGCCCCTCGTTCAGCAGTACCACTGCGCCGGACTGGCGCTCCGTTTTGCCGTCCATCACGAGCTTGCGCCAGTTCCACAGCTCCTTGCTGTCGGTGTATCCACGCTTGAAGGTGATGTTGCTAAACTTCTTCAAGCCCGGCAGCTTGCGCACGGTGATGTCCTCGTTGCCGTTGCGATACTCGATCGCGTCGGTCTCGGTGGTGAGACCGCTGCACTCGGAAAAGCCCGCCACCGTCACGCCGTCGATCTCGACGAGAAAGTTGAAGGCCGCATACGGGTCGTTGCGGCTGCCAGTTTCAGCCATAGCTTATTCTCCTTAGCCGCTACGCCTGCTGAGCGTCAGCCGTCTTCTGGCTAATGCGGAAGATCACGAACTCGGCGGGCTTGACCGGGGCGATGCCGATCACGCAGATCAGCCGCCCGTTGTCGATGTCGTCCTGGCTCATCGTGGTGCGGTCGCAGCGTACAAAGAAGGCTTCTTCCTGGGTTAGACCCATGAGCCCGCCGCTGCGCCAGACGCTGATCAGGAAATTCGTGATGGTGCGCGTCACCGCCGCCCAGGTGGCGAAGTCGTTCGGCTCGAACACCACCCACTGCGTCCCTTCGTCGATCGACTCTTCGATATACAAGAACAGACGGCGCACGTTGATGTATTTCCACAGCGGATCGCTGGCCATCGTGCGCGCGCCCCAGAGGCGGATACCGCGACCATCCGAGCGGAAATCGCGAATACAATTGATGCCGCGCGGATTCAACATGTCCTGTAACCGCTTCGGCACCGGAAATTCAAGATTCAGCGCGCCGCGCACCACCTCATTGGCCGGCGCCTTATGCACACCGCGCTCGATGTCGGTGCGGGCGATGATGCCGGTGACGTGGCCCACAGGCGGAATGCGGCGGCGGCTATTCGTCGGCGGGTCGAAGACCTCGATCCAGGGGTGGTAGATCGCGCCATAGCTGGTATCGCGTGGCGGTATGAGGCCGTTCGGGGCCGGTAATTGCGGATCGTTTTGGCCCTGATCGACCGACAGAATCGCGAAGCGGTCTTTCAGCGTTTCGCACTGGTTCAGCACTGCCTCACGAATCGCATCACGAATGTTGCTATCAATCACAGCATGGACATGATCGGGAACGCACAGCAGAGACACCTCATCGATCATTTCGATCGCGGTCAGGCCGCGCCCGCGCCCAAGCAGATCGTCGGCAACACCTGCGACTGGCCGATCATCGCCAATAAAATCTGAATCGTCCAGGACTGGATCGGCATCGCCCTCGTCTCCCAGCCAGTCAAGATCCGCATTGCCGACAGGAGCGGCGGTAGTCGGTCCGCCAGGCCAGGCCACGCGCACAAGCTGCGACGCCGCGTTAACTACCGTGATCACATTGTTGCTCGCCCCGGGCTGGTGGGTCAGGTTGTCGTAGACTTCCAGCGCGTCAGGATCGCGGCGCGCTTTGTTGGTAAGATCTGCCACCGCTTGACTTGTCGGATCGATAAACGGGTCAGGACGGCGTGCATACCATAACACGGTGAGCCGGAACCAGTCCGGGTTGCGGTTTCGCTGTGAGGCATCCTCAATCTTGATCATGATGTTGCCGCCCCAGCGTCCGCGACCAATGGCCCTGAACAGCAGGCCACCACGTGTATTACTCACCAGGGTGAGCGTGCCGGAAACAATGCGGCCCACAAAACAGCGCTGACCGCCATTGTCAAAGAAGCCTTGCACGGCATACGTCAGGTACGAGCGGTCGGGGATGTAGCCGCCGTACCAGCGCTGGTACTGGAGAAAGCTCGTGATCAGTTTCGGCGCCTCGGGACCGCGCTCGGTTTCGCCGAGAAAGGCGGCGGTCGACGTGCTAACGCCTTCGATGGGTCGCGGGCCGACGTTGATTTCTTCGACGTACACGCCCGGCGCAAGATACTCAGGCATACCCAATCTCCTTGCTGCTTACGGTTAGATGGGAACGTCCACGCGCCTCATGCAGGCACACGACCAGAACCACCAGGTACGAGGAAACACCTATTCGGCTAGTGATTCAGCGGATGGAACTCGTTAGCCTTAAGATCAAAGAAGTAGGCGCTGTTCGCCAGCGGCACGACAATATCGTCGCGCAGGGCCGGCTGGTAGTAGGCGCTCTCGATGCGCACCTCATAGCGCCCGGCCAGCTGCACGCGCAGCAGAGGACCGCCGCGTTTCACAAGGCCGAACCAGAGCAGGTAGTCGCTGCGGCTGCGCTGGAGCACAAGCACCAGCGGCGGCGCCAGCGCTTCGCGGCTGCCATCCTCACGTACGCGCGCCACGAGCGAGACGGAGATCGAGCCGAATGGGCGCGGGTGGGTTTTTCCGCCCTGCCGTTCGCGCACGAGGCTGTCTTCCAGATCGAGAATCAGCCGCGCCTGGCGCATGAGATGCGTTTCGATCACTCGCGGGGGCACGTGCCTACTCCTCGCTCACCGGCAGATCGCCGAACTGTCCCTGTCGATCGGTCACTCGTCTGGCTCCGCGCTGCCGGGTCGAGTCGATGCGCGTGACGCGTACCTGGTAGCACACCGACAGCCGGTACGGCTCCTGCAAAGCTTCCCAGACCTTGGTCAGCTCATCCAGCGATAAACGGCACAGGATGACGCGCAGCTCCTCGACAATGGTTTCGCTCGGCGTGTGTAGCGGGATGATCGCGTTGTCATACAGCGCTTGCAGCGCGCGCCCGAGCACAAGCAGATCGCTTTCGACCTCGGAAGGGTTGCTCAAGCTGGCCATCGGGGTTAGCAGATAAAACAGGTTGAGCGCAAGTGGCGCCGTCCGGTCTACGCGCTCTGCATCGCTGTCGCGGCCATTCGTCCGCTGAACGTTCACGCGCTCCATCGGCTGGTTTTTCAGAAACTCGTCCTCAGTCACGCGATAAAGCCAGAGTGAAAGTCGCTGGCTGCTGTTGCGTGCTGTTTCCTTCGGGTTGGTGAAGGCGATCTGCTGGGCATTGGTGATAATAGTCGAGTTCTCTTGCTGAAACGCGCTCCATAGCGTGTCGCGTAGTTTCTCGCTTACCCGCAGCAGCACCTGATAGTTACTCATCGATGTCTCCACTCGACAACGGGTTTAGCGAGGCGCTTACCTGCAAATCGCGGAGCGAGCTACAGAAAGGCGCCGATAGCCTTGTCCAGGTTGTCTCGCTTTTCCTTGAGATCTGCTTCGGCATCTTTGAGCGCCTTGGTATCGGTTGCCAGCTGCTTTTTGGCGTCGTCAACTGCTTTTTTCTTGGATGCAGCCGTTGTGTCGAGAGCCTTTAGCTCGTCAAGGATTTTCTTCTCCTCCTTGGCGGAGTCAAGCAATGTGCTCGCCGCTTCTATCGTTTTTTTGAGCTGGTAGTTCTTCCCAAAGGCTCGCTTCCAATCTTCGGCGGCGATGGCACTATCGACCTCAGTGCGTAGTTTCTCGATACTGGTCTGCGATGCCTTGATCCTTGCGCTAAGCTGGCCAAGCTGCTTCTGTTTGTCGTCAAGGTTCTTCTTCTGCTCAGCCTCCTCAGCCTCGGCAACTTTCTGGGCACGCTCATCTGTTACGAGCGCTTTTCTCTTGCTGTCGACATCAGCCTCTGCACTCGCGACGGCCTGCATGGCGTCGTCGATTTTGTCTGCAATATCGGCGCGTTCAGTCTGGTGCGTCGCTGCGCTGAATTTCTTGTCGATCTTGTCTTGCTGCCAGCGATCACTCTCCTGGCGGATGCCGTCGATGATGAGCTTGCTGGTCGCCTGCTGCCCATGAATGGCATCGGTTTCTTTTTTGCGTGCATCGTCGACGGTCTTGCGTTGCTTCGCCTCGTCAAGCTCGCGCTGGATGCGCGTTAACTCCATCTGATACCATGTCACATCGTCAACATCCGGCGGGCGGCGCGGGCCGTTGCCACTCGCTGGTGGCGCGGGTTTGCTAGCAGTGTCTACGTCCGCCGCTGTGGAGGACGTGGTTGCTTCACTCGACGCCGCTTCTCTCGGAGGCGCAGGACTCGTCGCCGCTGAACTGCCCGCTGTTCCTGTGGAGCCAGTCGCAGACATATTCTGTGTCGATTCAGGTTGCGCTGGAGTTGCCTCAACCGGTGTGGTCTGAGCCGCCATATCGGCCTCGCTGAGTGTTGGTCGCTCGCCGGTTGGCGATGTTCCTGCCGCACCTTCTGCCATGTCAGCCTCCTTGCTTGGAGCGCACTTTAAAGTCAACTCAATCGGCTCGTCTGATTGCGATGAGAGCTTGATGTTCCTCGGTGTCCGGTCGCTCAGGGATAGTCAGCTCTTGCGCGCATCACCCTCGCTTCCAAAGACGCTTGAATTGTCGATACCGTCGCCGTATGCGCTGGCATGTCGTGACTCGCATACCTATAGCTTCGAGATAGATCAGAATGAAGTCTTCAATATCGCTAAACTTCTTGACTGACTGCTCTTCGTCACCCGGTATATGTTTGATATAACCGCGCCACACGGGTTGGCCACAGCGCCGCCCGGTTGTATGACGCGAAAGTCTGATGATGAACGAATGCCATGGGCTACCAGGCTGATCCATGTTGCCTCTAGTAGCTTGGTGCAGGCCGAAGGCTGTTAACCGAAAACAGCTTCTGGCTGCAAATGAAGGTTCAAGCGAGACAAAGGGAAGTACACTGTGTGGGGAACATAGCACGCACGTGTCTGCCCGTGCGTCTTTCGCCTGTCTCTGGCGGCGTCTATCTTGGGGTAGATGCTGATTGTATGGGGCCGGCTGGAGTATGTAGAGCCGAAGCCGGCGGCACACGAGGTGTGCTCGGCGCGACAAAAGCTAGCGCCGGGTGAAGCTATATGCCTCTGCATCAGTTTGTGCAGATTTCAATAGCTTCACCCGGCGCCAACGGTATCCTGCGACGGCAGAGTAACTACTCGATATCAGAGCTGCGCTGTTGATCGAGCGCTTCTAGAGTCTGCATGTGTTTCAAAACTTGATGCTGAAGTGCCGTGACGACGTCATAGATCTGGCTCAATTGATCCTGAAAGATCGCATAGGTGCTTTTGAGCGCGGTCGCCTGTTTGGTGGCCGGTGCGCGCCTGGTGCTCTGTCCCACGAACGAGTCATCATGAATCTGGCGGTAGAGATCAAGGGTGCTCTGGGCTGGTTTGGCATCAAACTCTGCGGACAGGGTTGCAACACAATGGTTGAACTGGTGCAGCGCGCCAGTGCGATCGCCCGCGAGGTAGTATAAGCGCATCATCCGCCGATGCGTGCATTCGCGTGCTCGATCATAGCCCAGGATACGCGTTCCATAGACGAGGCCCGTGTCGTACTCGTGATTGGCCTCGCAATACAGCATCAGCTTATCCAGCAGCATAAGATACATATTGATCAGCCGCTCACGCTCATACAGGCACCACTCCTGATACCATCCCGGCAAGAGGTCTCCACAGTAGAGATCTAAAGCCTTCTGGAGTTGAGCGAAACGCGCCGGAGTAATGTGACTGGCCTGAATGCCCTGGACCAGCAGGCAGGCCTGCTCAAATTCTGTAACGTCCAGCCAAAGATCGGCGCCTGGGTTGAGCTGAACGGATGCTGAATCTACTAGTAATAAGCGCGCTGAAGTCGTAGCATATTGGTCCAGGCTGGATTGAAGTTGCCATAATGCCTGGCGTAGATACTTTTTTGATTGAGCACTCGTGCTGTCTGCCCATAGCATGCCTGCCAGTGTTTCGCGCGCATGCGGCTGTTCTCGGTGAAACAAAAGATAACAGAACAGCTCTTGCAGTTTACCTGCGCCCAGATCATGCGGAGGGCAATCGTCAAATTGAATAGTACATGTACCAAGCAAACGAACATATGCCCTAGACAAAGAGATACCCTCCTTTCCAGATGCAAGCGACACGTTCAAAAAGGAGCGGCAGCGTTGTGTTACCTGAACGAGCTGGCCGATCCTAAAGACAGCGTGGAGGACGATTGCACCCACTGATCACGGAATAGCGCAGCTGTGCCAAGAGTACGCTAGCGCTTCGATAGATGGAACGCCGACCTGTTTCATGCTTGGTTTTGCCGATCAAACTCTGTGGATTTAGAAAGGGTAGAACGACAAACAGATCCAGCCGAAAGGCCCGCCGCACCGGCTGGAAGAGTGCTCCGTGTGCGTGGCTTTCCAGAATACATTAGTGATTCTGCGTGCTGCTTTAAGCGCTAACATCTTTGTTAGGCGTAGACGTAGCGTGTCGTGGAACTGCCATTCGTCATACACAACGAATGGGTTGAGCAACTGGAGTTTGAGGTGCTTCGTGTTGTAGCTTAAGCGTGTAGCGCGAAGAATTGTACAGCTATTTATCTGTCGATCTACATGATGTCGGCTGCAAGCGTCAGCTAGAAACTGGCGCACACCTAGCGCAATACATTCATGTAGCTGTTCTATTGAGTATTGGGTAGCGAAGCATATGCAAAAACCTGCAAGCTTCGGCAATGATACCGGCGATCGGCAGCACGATGCAGCTGTGATGGCTGAGACTCATCGCAGAATTGCACGAAGTCAGGTAACCTAAGAGCTGGGGCTGGTTAAATCAGTGTGGAGCGCTGCCAGGAGAAAATTCAACCGGCTGCAACTACTATACGCGTAGTACTACATAGATGTCAATACGGGATGCTATCAGGGAGTGGCGAACTATCTGGTGATCAGATATACTACGCCAATGACTGTTTGTCCGAAATGTGCGCAAACGCGCTATCAAGTTAAAGATGGGTTTACCAGTGCCGGGAGCCAACGCCTGCGCTGCCAAGCCTGTGGG
>DASWTQ010000705.1:0-6460 GCA_036402055.1 Herpetosiphonaceae bacterium | reverse complement strand
GAGCGGCGCGGGGAAGTCCACTACACAGAAGATTCTGATTGGCCTCCTGCGCGGCTACCAGGGTCAGATTACCGTGCTGGGCAACGATCTGGCCGCGTGGCGCTCCGACTACTACGAGCATATCGGCGTGTGCTTTGAGCTGCCCAACCATTTCTTGAAGCTCACGGCGCGCGAGAACCTGCGCTACTTCGGCGCACTGTACCGCCGCCCGACCCGCACACCCGACGAGGTATTGCAACTGGTCGGGCTGCACGACGCCCGCGATCAGCCGGTCGGACAGTTCTCGAAGGGCATGAAAGCGCGGCTCAATCTGGCACGAGCGCTGCTCCACGGTCCTGAGCTGCTCTTCCTGGACGAGCCGACCACCGGACAAGATCCGGTCAATGCTCGCCGTATCAAGGAGTTGATCGCCGCCGAGCGCGTCGCCGGCACAACTATCTTCTTGACGACGCACGACATGTCCGTCGCGGAGGAGCTATGCGATCGGGTGGCGTTCATCATTGACGGGCAGATCACCGTCACCGACTCGCCGCGCGCCTTGAAGCTCCAGTATGGCGTGCCTATGGTCCGCGTCGAGTATCAGGCGGAGCGGCGTATGCAGCAGGCGGATTTCGCGCTGGCGGGGTTAGGGGAGAACCGCGACTTTCTCGGTCTGCTCCGCCAGGACAGCGTGCAAACGATCCACACGCAGGAAGCGACGCTGGAAGATATTTTTATTCGCGTGACCGGACGAGGGCTGCAATGAAGCGGGTGCTGGCGACAATGTGGTGCGATCTGGTCGTGCAGTGGCGCAACGGTCTGTTCGCAGCAGCTGCTGTGGTTGTCGTTGGCTGGGCGCTGGTGCTACAGTACCTTCAGGTCATGCCGCAGCGCCTGGAGCGCCTCGCCTGGTTGCTGCCGCCCCTGCTGTTCAACGAGCTGGTGATCGTCACCTTTTTCTTTGTGGGTGGCCTCGTCCTCCTCGAACACGGGGAAGGATCGTTGCAGGCGCAGATCGTGTCGCCGTTGCGAACGACCGAATATCTGCTCTCCAAGGTCATCACGCTGACGCTGGCGGCGCTGATCCAGACGGTGATCCTGGTCGCGCTGCTCCCAGGCATACCCGTTCACTGGCCGATCCTGCTGCTTGGGCTGACCGCGATGGCCGTCCTCTTCGTCCTGACCGGCCTGATCGCGGTGCTGCGCGCGCCCACGCTGAACGCATATCTCGTTTCGTCGGTGCTGTATGTCGCCGTGCTCTTTGTGCCCTTGGTGCCCTATATTGCTGGCTGGAGCCCCTGGATTATCGTCCTGCATCCGATGAACGCGCCACTCATGCTGCTGCGCGCCGCCATTGAGCCTGTACCCGCGTGGGAGATTCTGTATGGTGTGGTGTCCAGCAGCGCATGGATCGGGGTGGTGTTTTGGAGCACGCTGCGTGCCTTTCGGCGCTTTGTGATCCTGACGGGGTAATCGGCTGGTGGAGGAGACGGGTGCGCCGGGCACACCGCTGCTTCATGGAGAGGAGAACCAGATGTTGACACGACTGACATACATGCGCACGCTTGGCACGCTCGATGTCAAAAGCGTGCAGCGCGACGGGCTGCTCCGGGGGATGCTGGTGCTGCCGCTGGCGATTGCGGTTGCGGCACGGCTGGTGCTGCCGTTGGTGGTTCGCCGCGTGGGCGCATCACTCGGCGTCGATCTCGTAGCGTATTATCCCTGGATCATGAGCAGCGCTCTGCTGCTGATCACGCCGGTCATCTACGGGGGCGTCATCGGCTTCCTGCTGCTTGACCAGCGCGAGAGCGGGACATTGCTGGCATTACAGGTCACGCCGCGCTCGCTCTCGCGCTACCTGTTCGCCCGGCTCGCCGCGCCGATGCTGATCAGCCTCGTGCTCACACCCGTGGCGATCGCCATTGCCGGCCTCGTGCAGGTGCCATTCCTGGTGCTCATGCTCCCGGTGCTGGCCGCCGTTCCGCTCGCGCCGCTCGCGGCGCTCATGCTGGTGGCGTTCGCAGAGAACAAAGTCCAGGGTCTGGCGCTCGTCAAGGGGACGAGTCTCGCCATGATCGCGGCGCTCGGGGCAGCCTGGGTGCCGGTTCCGTGGCAGTGGGCTTTTGGCCTGCTGCCAACCTACTGGCCGGTTCAGCTGTATGGCGCTTTGCTGGCGGCCCATCCTGCCTGGTGGTACTTGCTTGGCGGCCTGCTGCTCGATAGCGTGTTGCTCGCGCTGCTGTTCCGCCACTTTGAGCAGGTTGTCCATCGGTAAGCAGGTGGAATGGACCATGCAGGCCCAGCGCCTACAGCTTCTCGGCGTAGACCATCCACACGATGGACATCTCGGCAAGTACGCCGTTACCAGGTTTCACATATCGCTTGGCAAGCTCCGCGTACCCGCGTAGTCAAGCACCTCGGGTACGCAGGATCACAGCACGCGACGTTGCCCGTTATCATGCGGGCCTGCATCGGATGGTGGTTGGAGATGGGCGACCAATCCAGCCATCTCGGCGCGCAGCCCGGCGATCTCCTCGCGCAGGGCGGCTACATCGGTTGTCGCGGCTACGCCCTCAGTTCCTCCATACACCACTGCGGTATCTTGCCCCACAAACAGGCTGGCGATCGTCGCGGTGATATAGCCAAAGATCGCAAAGGCATACAGCGCGAGCAACCAACCGAGAATCCGGCCTTCCGCCGTCTGGGGAAAATAGTCTGAGCCCATCGTCGTCATCGTCATCGCCGTCCACCACACCGCCTCGCCGTAGCTGTCCAGGCCGGTTCCTGTCTCCGTGGCCTGGTTCAGGCACGTCCCGAATGCGGCGGCCTGGGCTGCCGGGTCCACGTGCTCTTCACAGACCGACGCCGGGCTTTCAAAGGCGTACATCCCGGCAGCCCCCGCGAACGTTACGAGCGTCGTGAGGGCAATAACGTAGCTGATGCCCCGCCGACCAAGGGTTTTGCCCACCGCCCGTAGCCCACGGTTGAGCGAGGTGAGGACACGCAGCAGCCGGAGCGATCGCGTTGCACGAGCGACACGCAGCAGCCGGACGAATCGGACGATCCGCAGCACGCGCACCGCCGGCAGCAGCAGCGAAATAGCGGTCAACCAGTTGCGCTTCAGGTAGCGCAGCTTGTGCGGGGCAATGGTGATCTCGATCGCGAAGTCCAGCACGAACAGCGCCCAGATCCCATTACTGATCGTCTGTAGCAGGGGACTCAGCCCTCGCGTGAAATCAAGGACTAACAGGCCCAGCCAGACAAACGAGAGGGCGATCATAGGCTTGTCGGTCAACGTATTGATCTGTTCTAAGAGCGACCAGCGCTCATGCTGCACATGCTTCTGCGGATCGTGTTCTGATGGTGTCATACCCGTTGCTTCCTCTCTCCGTTCAGGGGATGATGAGCGCATCGTCGATCACGCTGCGGTGGTTCTCCACCGTAACAGCGCCCAACATACGCCAAACAGCGCCACCGACATCACGCCAAGCACGGCCAAGAACGCAGTACTCCCCGCAACACCACGTAGCATCATGTCTTGCAGGAGCACCGCGCCATAGGTTGCCGGTAGCACATACGACACACTCAGGGCCGGCTGCTGGAGCGCCTTGAGTGGCAGGGCAAAGCCGCTGAAGAACACGACGCCCAACAAGGCCAGCATCGAGAACTGCACGGCCTGGCGCTCCGATGCGGCGGCAAGTGACAACGCAAAGCCCAGGCCCAGCGATGAGATGCTGAGCAACAGCAGTGTCAGCCCCACCCGCCACGGACTGCCGAATAAGGGCACGCCCAGTCCCCAGAGGAGCACCGCCAGCACCACCGCCGCAATGGTGAGCGTAAAGAGCGTGTAGGCCAGGTATTTTCCGATCAGCAAGCGGACGTTGGCGATCGGTGCGATGATGTACAGGTCGAAGGTGCCCGCCAGTCGCTCCTGAACAAACGCCAACGATCCCAGGCTCACACCAACGTGCTGGAGCAAGAGCGCCAAAATCGCGGGGGCAAAGAACGTGATGAAGTCAGGTGTCAGCCGTGCGACTAATTCGGTCTTCACGGCCAGCGGGGCAATCACCACGTCGGGGGGAACAGCGGTGTACGCGTTGATCGCGTCGCGTAAGCCCTGTACCCGCTGGCGAGTTTGCAGCAGCCCCAGCTGCTCCGCCGCGTCCTCCGTCGTCGGCGTTCCCAGTGTCTGCTCGGCCACGGCTAGCAGGGCATCTATTTGCTGAAGACGGGCATGGGCTTGCGCAAGCTGGGCGCGGAGTGGCTCCGCCTGCGGACCGACCGCGTCGAGGAGCTGGAGGAGGCGCGCGCTGATAGCTAGTGCCGTGCGGACTTCTTGGCGCGCCCCCTGCCAATCCTGGCGCTCCACAGCGGCCACCGCCTGATCGAGCACCGTGACTAAGGTATCAAGACTGCCGGAGGCATCGCTCAACGCGACCTGCTGCTCCCCCGCCGTTTGGAGAAAGATCTGGCGGTTAATATCCGCCGCCAGGCCCCGCACGAACTGCGGGACCAGCCCGCGCCACAAGGGATCGATCTCGTTATACAACACGGTAATCGTGGCGCGCTGTCCGCTGGTGATTGTTTTGAAGGGTGATGGTGGCAAGATCAGCACCGCATCGACCTGATTTTGGGCCAGGCGGGCGCGCGCATAGGCTTCGTCGCTGGTGTACTCCGCGATCTGGAGTGCTTCCTCAAACTGTCGCTGGTATTCCTGGATCAGGCGCGTCTGTCCCTGGCCCGGCGGTACGACGATGATCGCGCGCGGCGGTGCCGGTGTCGCGTTTGAGCCAATACCGAAGATGATCAAGACCGCCAGCGGTCCTAAAATCAGGGTCAGAATCAGCAGGGGACGGTGCATCAGCTCACGCAGCTCTTTGCGCGTTACCGCGACGATCTCGGTCAGCGCCTGTCTCATGTTACACTCCCTCCGCAGCGGCGCTGGTTTGGATTTGTCCGATGGGTGGCCGTGCGCCGCGATGCTGCTCGATCAGGCGAATAAAGACCTCGTCAAACGTTGGTCGATAGGGTGCCAGCGAGCGAATCACTGCGCCTGCCGTAGTTAGCGTCGACAAGATCGGGGGAATCGCCTGATCGGCCTGATCCACGGTGATGCGGAGCGCGTCGATCTGCCTGACATCGACCGTGCGCACGTCCTCGACGGCGGCCAGCGCCGGAATATATGGAAGCACGGCGTCTGCCAGGGTGACATCGATCATATCGCCGCCGAACGCTTGTCGGCGCAGTGCGTCGGGCCGTCCCTCGGCGATCAAGCGGCCACGAAACCTCAGCCCAACGCGCTCGCAATACTCGGCCTCGTCGATATATTGGGTGGTAATCAGGAGCGTCCGGCCACGCTGGGCTAGCTGGCGGAAGTGATCCCAGAGTTTTGCCCGCAACATCGGGTCGAGGTTGGCGGTCGGCTCGTCAGCGAAGAGCACGTGCGGATCATGCACCAGCATCGCTGCGAGGGCCAGCCGTCGCTGCATGCCGCCCGAAATGGTGCGTGCCGTCTTCGTATGGGCTGGCCCCAGCTCTACCAACTCCAGCACCTCACGAATCCGGCCACGGCACCGCCGTTCGCTCATCCCATACAGCCCTGCCGCAAAGGCAACGTTTTGATACACGGTCAGGTCGGGATACAGGATAAAGTTCTGCGGCATGTAGCCAAGGCGACGGCGCGTGGTGGCGGTAAAGGCCGTCGGCTGTTCGCCCGAGACCGTGACCTGCCCACGCGTTGGCCGGAGATGGCCGCAGCAGAGGTGCATCGTGGTCGTCTTGCCGGACCCGCTCGGCCCGATCAATCCGAACATCTCGCCGGCGGCGACTTGAAGCGTCATATCAACCAGGACTGGGTGTCCACCAAACGTCTTTCCTACCTCGCGCATGTCGATCATCAAGCGCCGGTCATCGCTGCCCGTGGCGGTATCGCTGCTGCCAGAATTCCTGTGCATGACGCCGACTCCTGCTCCATTCACGGCCTGCCAACCACGTCGGTTGCCACACGTCCTGCGGGTGTGGTTAAGCGCTGCCATAGCGACGATCCTGGGCAATTCTGCGCGGTGCCGAGCAACGTTTCGCCAGCAACAGGACCGGTTGGAATGGGGCGAATGCGGTACTGGTATCAGCAGCATGCCTGCCGCCGACGTTCAGTCGTTCACCCGCGCATCGATTTTCCACACACCGTCCAGTCGCACCAGTTGCAGGCGCAGTGGCTGCTCATGGTCGCGGTAGCTTGCTAGACACGCGACCGTTGCCACATCGCCGTCCAGTCGCACCTCCTGGACGGTAAACACGTCCGGTCGCTCAGGGCGACCCAAGAACACGTTCAGGTCGCTCGCTGCCACAATCTGCTGCGCGCTCGGGCTGAGCACGAGCAGCGCCACCACCTCGTCACCGCGTGTGACCGCCGCCCCAAACTGGCGCACGGTCTCAGCCACTTCGTCGGCATCGGCCACAGAGCCAGGAACCGTGGTCGGTG
>DASWTQ010000704.1:0-2632 GCA_036402055.1 Herpetosiphonaceae bacterium | reverse complement strand
CAGCGCCACGAGTGCGGTATGCAGCGCCTGGGCGTCGAGCGGGCCGCTCAGGCGCAGCAGCCACGGCACCACATACACGCTGCTGCCCGGCGTCAGCTGGTCCAGGAACCACAGCCGCTCCTGCGCAAACGACACCGGTACGGGCTGATCGTGATTGAGCGGCTCCAGTGGCGGCAGCTGCGATGACTCCTGCGCCGATTCTGCTTGCAGCTCCGCGATCGTCTCAGCCAGAGCGGCCACCGTTTGTGTTTCGAGCAGCGTTCGCAGCGACACATCGACCTGGAACGCATCGCGCACACGCACGACGATCTGCGTTGCTACCAGCGAGTGACCACCGATCGCAAAGAAGCTGTCTTCAACACCGACCCGCTCCAGTTGGAGCACTTCAGCCCAGATCGCGGCAAGCTGTGCCTCTAATGGCGTGCGCGGAGCAACATAGTCGTCCAGCAGATCCGCGCGGCTCATCTCCGGCACCGGCAGCGCTTTGCGATCGAGCTTGCCGTTCGCCGTTACCGGCAGTCGTTCCAGGAACACAAACGCCGCCGGCACCATATACTCCGGCAGACGCGCCTTGACAAAGCTTTGCAGCTCGGCAGTGCCGCCCGGCATATCCTGCGCTTGCTCCTCGCCGTTGCCGACCACATACGCCACCAGCCGCTTGGCCTTTGCGCCTGCCAGCGTATCTTCGCGCGCGATCACCACCGCTTCATGCACGGCAGGATGTTGCCGCAGCACGGCCTCGATCTCGCCCAGCTCGATGCGGAAGCCGCGAATCTTGACCTGGTGATCGATCCGGCCCAGGAACTCCATCGTGCCATCCGGCCAGAAGCGCGCCTGATCGCCGGTCTTATACAGGTAGCTGCCCGGCTCAGCCGTAAACGGATTGGGAATAAATTTTGTAGCCGTCAGGATTGGCTCGTTGATATAGCCCGAGGCCAGGCAATCTCCGGCGATGTATAGGTCACCCGGGATGCCGACCGGACACGGATTGAGATAGCCATCCAGGATGTAATACTGGGAGTTTTGAATCGGCTTGCCATACGGAATACTCGTCCAGTGCGGCTCGACAGTGGCGATCGGGTGATAGTTCGACCACACGGTTGCCTCAGTGGCACCGCCCAGGCTGATCACCTCGGCCCGTGGGAAGGTGTCGCGGACCTGATCCGGTAGCGTGACCGGAATCCAATCGCCGCTGAGAAACACCAGCCGCAGCCGGCTAGCCCGTGCCTGATCGCCAAGCGTGGCAAACAGCGGCGCGAGCTGTTGAAGCGCTGCCGGCGCTGAGTCCCAGAATGTCACCGGCTCGTTGCACAGCATGTCCAGCAAGCGCTGCGGATCGCCAAGATCGTGATTCGCCACCACGCGGATCGAGCCGCCCGCCGCCAGTAAGCCGAAGATGTCATAGACCGACAGATCGAAGCACAGCGATGTGATAAACAGGACTCGATCTGCGGCCGAGATCGCGAAGCTGCGATTCACCCAATCGATCAGATTAACAACCGGGCGATGCCGCACCATCACACCTTTGGGCGTGCCGGTCGAGCCGGATGTGAAAATAATATAGGCCAGATCGTCGGGGCTGGACTGCGGCGGCAGGTTCTCGCGCGGCAACTGCCGCATCTCGTCCCAGGTCCACGTGTGTCGCCCGACGTGCGGCTGCTGATCCTGCACGGCAGCATCAGGCGGCGCGTCCAGATAGATCACATGCCGCAGTGTCGGCGGGCACAGGCCGTCTAGCCTGGGCTGGTAGCGATGCTGGGTGATGATCCAGTCGACGCCGAGCGAGGTCAAGATCCAGCTCACACGGGTATCGGGAAAGCTCGGCTCCTGCGGCACATACGCGCCGCCGGCCTTGGCGATCCCGATCAGCGCCGTGATCATCTCCAGCGAGCGATCCATATACACGGCGATCAGGCTGCCGGGGCCGACGCCGAGACGCTTGAGCTGGTGGGCCAGTTGATTGGCCTGCTCGTTCAGCTCACGATAGGTCATCTGCGCGCCGTCGTCGTACACCACCGCCACCGCGTTGGGCGTGCGCGCGGCCTGCGCCTCAAACAGCTGGTGGTAGCAAATATCGGTGGGATACGGTCGGGCTGTAGCGTTGAACAGGTCCAGGATCTCGTGCTGCTCCGGCGGCGTGAGCATCGGCAGCTGCGCGAGGCGCTGCTCGGGCTGATCGACGATGCCGCTCAACAAGGTTTCGAAGTGGCCCAGCAGTCGCTTGATCGTATCGGCGTCGAACAGATCGGTGTTGTACTTCAAGGCGATCGCCAGCGAGTCGCGGCCTTCAAACACGGTCAGCATCAGATCAAACGCGGCGCCGCGCTGATCGTACGCCAGCGCCTCGACCTCCAGCTCATCCCACTGCATGCGCGGCGCGTTCTCGTCCAGGCCCAGCAGCAGAAAAGGCGAAACGTCCTGGTCGCCAACCTGGCGCAGCTTATCCCAGATGAACACAAGCTGAAAGAGCGGAAAGCGGCTAGGATCGCGCGTCGGCTGCAAGCGCTCCACCAGCAGATTGAAAGGATAGGCCTGGTGCTCCAGCGCGCCGAGCACGGTTGCCTGGACGCGACGCAGCAGCGTGGTGAACGCCGGATTGCCGGCACAGTCGGCGCGCAGCACCACGTAGTTG
>DASWTQ010000703.1:0-4308 GCA_036402055.1 Herpetosiphonaceae bacterium | reverse complement strand
ACGAGAACGCGCTCAGACGCGTCAGGTGCGAGCCGTACCACCAGCTTGGCAACATCGGCTCCAGGCTCACGCCGCAGATAGAAGTATCGTCCGCCGGCCATGCGCAGCTCGGTCAGCTCGGGCGTGGTGCCGCCCAGCTCGCCGATCCTCGCCAGCAGCGCATCGCGCTCGGGCAGCGCATCCAACATCTGCTGCGTATAGGCCATCTGCTCGGCCAGCCAGGCGCGCGCCTCATCCGACGTCCAGTCTTCCATCCAGCGATACGGGTCCTCGATGGTCGTGCCGAAATAGGTGTCGCGAACCACTTCGATCCGGGCTGCCGGTGCTGTCGGTGAGGCCATGCGGCGCGTCTCCTTGTGTTAAGCTGAGCGCTACGACTATTGTGCCGAGGAGCAAAAGCGATCGTGGCCTGAGTATAGCATATCGCTTTGCGAGCACGAATCGCTGTGGATCGTTCGCCATCTGCCGGTACTCGCGCTATCATATAGATCGCGTGTGCAGAATCTTGAGGATGGAGGTATGTATGCCAACTATGAGCGATCCGACTGATCCACCTGATCCCTTCGACCTACAGCGCTTTGTGAGCGCCCAGGAGCGGGTCTATGCTACGGTGCTGGCGGAGCTACGCAGCGGGCGGAAACAATCGCACTGGATGTGGTATATCTTCCCACAGATCGACGGATTAGGCTATAGCTCGACATCCAAGCGCTATGCGATCAAAAGCCTGTCCGAGGCTCGCGCCTACTTGCAGCATCCGCTCCTGGGCAGCAGGCTGGTAGAGTGTGCAGCGATTGTTTTGCAGCTCACGGGTCGATCCGCGTCGGCGATCTTTGGCGCTCCTGACGACATGAAGCTGCGCTCGTCGATGACGTTATTTGCCGCTGTCCCCGACGCAGATCCGGTCTTTGCGCAGGTTCTGGAAAAGTACTTCGCCGGACAGCCGGATCGGGCGACACTCGATCTGTTAGCTAAGCTCGAAGCATAGAGCTGTTTTGCCAGGCTGTGATACACTGGCGCAGCTTAATCTCGCGCGAGCACGATGATGCCAAAGGATGAATTGCTGGCCTCGCTCTTCGACGATCCGTCCCATCTGCTGGCTGCGCCGATGGCCACGTGGATCGCTTCTTCGCGCCGGTTCGCCGCCTTCGCCACCAGCTTTCATAGCAAGATCCGCAAGAAGCTGCGCGCTGTGCAGGAGCCGGAAAGTCTGCGCGATCTTCAGCTTGAGCTGGAAACCGCCTACCTGCTTCTGCGCGAACGTGATCTCAATGTGGTGTATGAGCCGCAGCCACCCAGGCAGCAGCGCAGCCCTGACTTCGCCGTCAGCTTCACCACCAGCCTAACATTTATGGTCGAGGTCACGCGGCTGCGGTCAGGCTCACCCAGAGCAGCGGCTGCGCAAGAGCACCCAGCCGCCCAGCCGCTCGCCGATGCTGAGCGCTCGCTCGCGGCAATCGACGAGCGCTTTACGGGGATGCTGGGCAGCAAGCTGGGCCAGCTATTGCCGCAGCTCAGCAATCTGCTGCTCGTCGGCGTTGAGGCGGCGCATCCGGCTCACGACGAGATCCAGAGCTTGATGCTGCGTATCCAGCAGCGCGCGGAGAACAACGACACGGCTGTGATCCAGCGCAACGGGTTTCGCGATCGCGGCGATTTCTTCAATCACTATCAGCGCTTGAGCGCCGTGCTTGTGCGCGGAATACCGCTGGACGGAAAGCCCGTGGTGATCTGGAACAATCCACAGGCCAGGCATCCGCTACCGCCCAAAGTGCGAACGCTGCTTTCCCGCAGCCACACGCTCTAGCAACATCCGCGCTCGACCGCTTTGCAGCACGATCAAGGAGGAAGCGTGAACATTCGAGACATTCTGCTGCTCTACGACTATAACTATTGGGCGACGCGACAGATCTTAGCCGCCGCCGCGCAGGTAAGCCCCGCGCAATTTCTTAATCCAACCGGCACGAGCCTGGGCAGTCTGCGCGACACGCTGGTACATACCTTAGACTCCGAGCGTGCCTGGCGCATGCTGTGCCAAGACAATACGCTGGCCGGATTTCGAGATCTGGAGGAAGAGGCGTTTCCAGACGTCGAAGGCTTGACGCAGCGCTGGAATGAGGAAGAGCGCGCCATGCGAAACTATCTCGCCCAGCTCGCCGACGACGATCTGGCCGGATTTGTCCGCTACACCACGCCTGAGGGAGAGCGCCGTGAGCGCGTGCTGTGGCACTGCCTGGTACATACTGTCAACCATGGAACGCAGCACCGGAGCGAGGCAGCGGTGATCCTGACCGACTACGGTCACTCGCCGGGCGGCCTCGATTTCACGATGTTCTTGAACCAATACCAGGCATAAGCGACGAGCGGCCGGATTCCCGGGAGAATAACCATGGCAGTATCCGACATCATCCGCACCGCGCTGCTTACGGCGCAGATCGATGGGACCAAGACGATCGACCGCGTCGAGGTGCAAGAGATCGCCTTTCCCGCCAACCAGCAATCGCCGGTTCATCTTCACCCTTGCCCGGTGGTTGGTCTTGTCACCAAAGGCACGATCCGCCTGGAGGTCGAGGGGCAGCCAAGCCAGGAGCTTCACGCTGGCGATGCGTTTTTCGAGCCGGCCAACACCCGCATTCTCCACTTTGATGCGGTCGACGGGCCGGCAACCTTTGTCGCGTACTACTTGCTGAGCCAGGATGATACCGAGCTGATCGTTATTTTGTCGTAGGCGGCATCGCGCTCAGAAGTAGGCTAAAGTCGCTTGAAAGCCTGATGTTCGATCAGTAGGATGACCATAAATTCCCACGCTTTTAAACTCCGCTCTGGTTACAACAAGGAGTGCGTCACGATGCAAGCTGCTAACAATCTTGTCGAGCAGTCTCAGCCTTCACATCCACACCCCGATCCGCAGCGCCCGCTTCCCAGCTGGCTGACCGGGATGTTCGCCGCCGTCGATGCCTTTGATGTCGATACGTTTCTCAGCTTTCTCAGCCCGGATTGCGAATTCCGGTTTGGCAACGCGCCCTCGGTCTATGGGCACGAGGCGATCCGTCAGGGCGTTTCTGGTCTGCTTGGAGCGATCAAGGGCATCAGCCACCAGAATCTGGAGGCCTGGGTCCACCCCGATGCCACGATTTGCAGCGGCCAGGTCACGTATGTTCGCCAGGACGATAGCGAGCTGAGCGTTCCCTTCGCGGTCATCTTCCGGCTCGATCATGATCTGGTTCGCCAGTACCTGATCTTTGTCGATAACTCGCAGCTCTTTGCTTAGATCTGCCAGCTCCGCGATCCAGCCGAACAGCCTGCTGTAGCTGGCCATTATGCAGCCTCGGCATATCAGTGCTTAAACCAGGAACCACCGAGACAAGATCTCGGTGGTTCCTTGCGTGCGCCGGTAAGCTAGCGCAGCTCGATCACCAGCTGCTCCAGCAGATCCATCGCGTCCTGCATGCCGGACGCCATGCCCGAGTTGATGTGCGCGTCGCGATGCTCCTGGCTCTTGTGCTGCACCAGAATGCTGAGCGTCGTGCGCCCATCTTTGGCGGCGAAGGTCATCGTGTTCAGCGCCTCAGCATCCGGCTCCGGGTAGCCCTCGTACACTTCGGTGCACACGATCCGCTCATTGGGGATCAGCTCGCGGTACTCGCCGTGAAACGCAACCTCGAAGCCGTCGTCGGTCATCATCACCCAGCGCCACGTGCCGCCGACGCGCAGGTCCACGTCCGCCACGGTAACCGCGCCACGCTTGGCCGACCACCAGCGTTTGATCAGCTCAGGTGTGGTCCACGCCTGATAGACAAGATGTGCAGGCGCCTCGAAGTCGCGCGTGATCAGGATCTGCGTATCCGTCGGGAGCGTCACTACTGCCGTGCCCTTACTCGCTACTGCCACCATCTGCTTCCTCCGTTTGCTTGAGTTCCCCCAGCAGCTCGTCCAGCGCCTCGAAGCGGTCGTTCCACAGCCGCTCGTAGTTCTTGATCCAGTCGTGGATCGGCTTGAGCGCCGGGCCGTTCAGCCGGTACAGCCGTTGTCGTCCGTCGTCGCGAACATCTACCAGGCCCACCTCCCGCAGGACGCGCAGGTGCTTGGAGACCTGCGGCTGAGCCAGGCCCAGCAGCGTAACAAGATCGTTGACGGAGCGCTCGCCACTGACCAGCAGATCCAGGATCTGGCGTCGTTTGGGCTCCGCTACCGCGTTGAACGCGTCGGTTGTCGTCGCTACTCGTGCCATGTGTACATTATATACCCATATCGGAATATGTCAAGGGTTAATCTTGCCAGAATAGCAAAATCCCAGCCTCGCGACTGGGA
>DASWTQ010000702.1:0-4525 GCA_036402055.1 Herpetosiphonaceae bacterium | reverse complement strand
GGACACGCTCGGGCCGTGGTGCTTCGAGTTCGATCTCGCCGAGACGGTGACGGTGCTTGCGGGCATCCGCGCCAGGGTCGGGGACCGAGCAACCGTCACGTACGCGCCCGGCATCCGTCCGGCGCAGCGCACGTTTCCCTCGATGTTCGATATGTTTGGCGGCAACGCGCCGGAGGACCCGGCGGACTTCGACGACGAGGCGGAGCTGCAACGGGCTGCGGACGTTGCGCGGGCTGCGGACATCGCCGTGGTCGTGGTGGGCGAGTGGCAGAACATGATCGGCGAGGCGGCCTCGCGCTCCTCGCTTGAGCTGCCGGGCCGCCAGCTGGAGCTGCTCCAGACGGTCGTGGCTACCGGCACTCCGGTCGTCGTGCTGGTGATGAACGGCCGTCCGCTCGACCTGCGCTGGGCAGCTGAGCACGTGCCGGCGATCCTCGACATCTGGTATCCTGGCACGCAGGGCGGCACCGCCGTAGCAAACCTGCTCTTCGGCGAGGCGGTGCCGGGCGGCAAGCTGCCGTTCACCTGGCCGCGCACGGGTGGGCACATCCCGCTGATCTACGGCCACACGATGTCGCACGAGCCGGAGCGGCAGGACCGGCGCTACTGGGACGAGTCGAGCACGCCGCTTTTCCCCTTTGGGCATGGTCTGAGCTACACCACCTTCGCCTACGACGGTCTGCGGCTGGATCGGGACCGGATCGCGGCCGGCGAGGCGCTGACCGTCACCGTCGAGGTGACGAACACGGGCGCGCGTGCTGGCGACGAGGTCGTTCAGCTCTACATCCGGCAGCGGCACGGGCGTGCGGCCCGGCCGGTGCGTGAGCTGAAGGGCTTCCAGCGCCTCGCGCTTGCGGCCGGCGAGACGCGCACGATCGAGTTTGTGCTCGGTCCCGACGAGCTACAGTACTGGCATCCGCTGGAGCGCACCTGGGTGATCGACGCCACGACGTTTGATGTGTGGGTCGGCGGCGACGTGACGGCTGAGCTGCACGCCGAGTTCGCGGTGCGGGACAGCGCAGGCTAGCCCACGGCAACGGTCGGCTGATCAAAAGCAGGAGCGGGCGTGTTTCACGCCCGCTTCTGGATCTGCGCATACCCCGCTTGACGCGCCCGGGAGATCGTTCCTGTTCAGCGGCCACGTGCTGCCAACGGCACGATCGATAACGACTGCGGGTTCCTGATTGACCCCACCCCCGACCTATGCTAACCTCCAACGGTTTGTTGCCACTGATTGTTGGCGTGCTGTCGCGCTGAAAGAAATCCTATGCAGGCACCGTCCATGTCGTATCGCCGCTTGCTGCAAACCTATCTCGCACCGCAGCGAACGCACCTGGCCATCCTGACAATCTTGATGCTCATCGATCTCGCGTTGCAGCTGGGCCTGCCGCGTGTCGTGCAGACCTTTATTGATCGAGCAACCGGCCAGGCTGATCTGCGCACATTGTTGTGGATCGGTGTGGTGTATTTTGTGGTGGCGCTTGGTCAGAACTGGACGCTGGTAGGCTGGCAATACCTGGCCCAAAACATCGGTCTGATCGCGACCAATCGTATCCGCGCCGACCTGACTATCCATTGCTTGGGTCTCGACATGGGCTTCCATAACTCACGTACGCCCGGCGAGCTGATCGAACGGGTGGACGGCGATGTGAGCAAGCTCCACAACTTCCTGTCACAGTTCATGGTGCAGGTCATCCTCAACGGGCTGCTCCTGACCGGCGTGGTGGTGCTGCTCTTCCTCCTCGATTGGCGGGTTGGGCTTCCCAGCCTTGTGAGCGTGATTGTGGCGATGATCTGTGCCGGCGTATTGACGCGGCCACTGGCGTCCTACAGCGTCAAGGAGCGCCAGGCGAGCGCCGAGCTGTTTGGCCTGCTCGAAGAACGGTTGTCGGGCACCGAAGACATCCGCGCCAACGGAGCGGTCGGCTATGTGCTGCGCCGCCATATCGAGCGTTCGCGGGCGCTGTTCCGTACCAGCGTCATCCGGGCGCTGCTCGGTATGATCAGCTGGCGCTCGTTGAATACGGCGATCGAGATCGGGTCGATCGTGTCCTTGGCAATCGGGGCGCTGCTCGCGCTCGACGGGGTCTTGACGATCGGCCAGGTGTATCTCATCGTCGCGTACACCACGATGCTGAATCGCCCGGTCGAGGAGTTGATGCGCCAGCTCGACGACTTGCAGCAGGCGATAGCGAGTATGGTGCGGGTGCAGCAGCTCCTGGTCACGCAGCCGCAGATTGTCGACGCGGAGCCGGGAACGCTGCTCCCGGACGAGCCCTTGTCGGTTGAGCTGGATGACGTGAGCTTTGGCTATCCCGACGATGACCTCGTGCTGCGCGAGGTGTCGCTGGAGGTCCCGGCCGGCACGACGCTGGGAGTCGTCGGGCGCACCGGGAGCGGCAAAACCACGCTGACGCGACTGCTGCTGCGCTTGTATGACCCGACGACCGGCGCAGTCCGGCTGGGCGGCGTTGAGCTGCGCGGTGTGTCGAACACCAATTTGCGCGCACGCGTCGCCATTGTTACTCAGGATATTCACTTGTTCAGCGCGACCGTGCGCGATAACCTGACCTTTTTCGATCCAGGCATCGCCGATGCGCAGGTCTGGGCCGCGCTCGATATGCTGGGTATGGGTGACTGGGTGCGCGCGCAGCCCAACGGCCTCGACACGCTGCTGGCCTCGGGCGGCACCGGGCTGTCGGCGGGCGAGGCGCAGCTCCTGGCTTTTACCCGCGCCTTTCTGCGCGACCCCGGGCTGATCATTCTCGACGAGGCGTCGTCGCGGCTCGACCCGGCCACTGAGCGGCGGCTCGACGAGGCGCTCACACAGCTGCTGCGTGGTCGCACCGCGATCATTATTGCGCACCGGCTGGGCACGCTTGATCGTGTCGATCAGATTCTGATTCTGGAGGATGGGCAGGTGCAGGAGATCGGCCGACGCGCCGACCTCGTACGCGATCCCGACTCCCACTTTGCGCAGCTGCTGCGAGTTGGTATGGAAGACGCGCTGGCCTGACGCGGCGCTTGAGGGGGAGAATCAGAACATGGCTCTGCGTGAGCGCGCTCAACCAGATACAACGGCATCGACCTGGCGTCCGGTCGCGCGCCTGATCGCGTTTCGGCCGGGGCTCTACGCCCTCAGCTCGGTCGGCATCATCAGCTTCTACCTGTGGCCGCTGATACCGGGGATGATCATCCGGCAGATCTTCGACCAGCTTTCCAACCGCACGCTGCTTACCGCCGACGCCCGCGCGACGATCTGGGCGCTCGTGGCCGTGCTGATCGGCGTGGCGATCGCTCGCTCGTTCACGGCGCTGGCCTACCCGTTTGGCGAAAAAGCGTTCATGCTGGTGATCGAAACCCTGATGCGGCACAATCTCCTGCGCAGCATCCTGGCGCGGCCGGGTGCAACCGCACTGCCGCCGGACTCATCGCCGGGTGAGGCGGTCAGCCGGCTGCGCGACGACATGATGCATATCAGCGTGTTTCTGACCTGGACGGCCGATCCGATCGGGCAGGCGTTGACCTTTGGGATCGCGTTTGTCACCCTGGCGCGGATCGACCTGCGCATCACGGTGTTCGGCTTTTTGCCGCTGGTCGTCATCCTGGCCGTGGTCAACGGCCTGAACAACCGCATCCGGCGCTACCGCAAAGCCAACCAGGAGTCGATCGGGCGCGTGACCGGGCTGCTCGGCGAGGTGTTCGGCGCGGTGCAGGCGGTGAAGGTCGCCGGGGCAGAGGCGCATGTGGTGGCGCATCTCCAGCGCGTCAACGAGCTGCGGCGGACGGCGGCCTTGCGTGACCAGCTGCTGACCAACGTGATCAACGCGTTTTCGTTTGGGTCGACGCACATTGCTACCGGCGTTTTGCTGATCCTGGCCGCGCAGTCGTTGCAGGTGGGCCAGCTCACCGTTGGCGATTTCGCGCTCTTCGCCTCGTACCTTGGCTGGATGGCGTTCGTTATGGGCATGGTCGGCGGCTATGTGGCGAACTACCAGCAGGTCGGCGTGTCGCTACGGCGCGCGGTCGATCTGTTGCAAGGCGCGCCCGCCACGCTGCTGACCCGGCACGACGGCGATGTGCGGATGCGTGGCGCGCTCGCAGCTATCCCCACGCTTGCCAGGCAAGATCAAGCGCCGCTCCGAACACTCACCGTCACAGATCTGACCTATCGCTACCCCGGCGCCGCTCGTGGCGTCGAGGCGATCAACTTGCATATCACGCGTGGCCAGTTCGTGGTGATCACCGGGCGGATCGGCACTGGCAAAAGCACCGTGCTGCGCGCCCTGCTCGGGTTGTTGCCGCTGGATGCCGGCGCCGTGCGCTGGAACGATCGGCGCGTCGGCGACCTGGCAGCGTTTATGACTCCGCCGCAGGTCGCCTATACGCCACAGGTGCCCCGGCTGTTCAGCGAAACCCTGCGCGACAACGTGCTGATGGGGCTGTACGATCATGCCACAGCCGACGGCGATCGGCTACAGGCGGCGCTCCATCAGGCGGTGCTCGAACGTGATGTGCCGAGGCT
>DASWTQ010000701.1:0-6827 GCA_036402055.1 Herpetosiphonaceae bacterium | reverse complement strand
TCGCTCAGGCTATGCTTCAGCCGCTCCGCGACGGTCTGAACCTGTGGCGCGTGCAGCAGTGTATAGTGGTTGCCCGGCACCTGGTAGGCTTCGACGCCCGCAGTGAGCGGCTGCCACAAGTCGGCAAGATCCGGTCGCGCTCCTGCGCCGGGCGAGTCGTCGGCCTCCAGCAGGATCACGGGCTGCGCGATCGGCTGCGGCGTGTAGGTCTGAGCCGCTCGCTGGTTGGCCTGAAACAGCGCTGCCAGCCGTCGCATCTGCTCCAGATCGACATCCGGCGGTACCAGGCTGTGCTGACGTGCCTGATCCAGCACATAGTCCAGCCGCATATCCGGCGCTTGTGAGCGCAGCTCGTCGGCGGTGATGGGCAGCAGCTTGCCGAACAGCCCGCCCAGATCGCGCGCAAACCTGACGAGCAGCTCCTCCTCGTCGATCGGCTCGCTCTGTGGCGGCGGCGGGCTGCTGTCGATCAAGACCAGGCGCTCGACGCGCTGGCCCTGCTGCTGAAGTTGCCGCGCCATCTCGAACGCCACCAAGCCGCCCAGCGACCAGCCGCCGAGCAGATACAGCCCCTCGGGCTGGACAGCACGAATCGCTGCTACGTACTCCGCCGCCATCTCGCCGATTGTTGTGTGTGGCGTCTGACCGGGCTCGGCGCCGCGCGCTTGCAGGCCGTAGAATGGCCGATCCTCGCCGAAGAGCCGCGCCAGCTCGGCATAGCAGAGCACCGTCCCGCCGACAGGATGAACGCAGAAAAACGGTCGCTGCGTGCCGTGTGGCTGGAGCACGACCAGCGGCGACCACGGCTGCTCGGCGGCTTCCTGTCGCAGGTGGGCGGCCAGCTGCGCGATCGTTTGCGCCTGGAAGAGCATCGTGAGCGGGAGCGTGCGACCAAACTGCTGCTGAATCTGCGCGATCAGCCGGATCGCCAGCAGTGAGTGGCCGCCGATCTCGAAGAAGCTTTCGGTCACGCCAACCTGTGGCCGACCCAGCAGATCCTGCCAGATCTGCGCCAGCTGCCACTCCCAGCGATCACGCGGCGCGACGGACGAGGCTCGATCCGCAAGTGTCGCCTCGGGCGCCGGCAGCGCCTTGCGATCCAGCTTGCCGTGGGGTGTGAGCGGCAGCGCGTCAAGCAGCACGAATGCGCTGGGCACCATGTAGGCGGGTAGCCGTTGCTGCAAGAGCTGGCGGAGCGTTGAGGAGAAGCCCTCACCCCCAGCCCCTTCCCCGAACCTCGGTCGGCCTCGACCTCGGTTGCGGCAGGCGAGGGGAGTAGTACGATCCTCTTGTGGTTCTTGGTTCTTGGTTCTTGGTTCTTGGTTCTGATCTTCGATTTGTTCCTTTGTTCTTTGTTCTTCGACAACGTACGCCACAATCCGCCGGTCTCCGGGACGATCTTCGCGGATTACGACGGCCGCGCTTTGGACGGCTTCGTGCTCTTGTAGTGCCGCCTCGATCTCGCCCAGCTCGATGCGGAAGCCGCGCAGCTTGACCTGCTGGTCGATCCGGCCGAGAAATTCCAGTGCGCCGTCCGCCCGGTAACGCACAAGGTCGCCGGTTTTGTACAGGCGGCCATGCGCTCGGCTAGAGGGCTCTGAGGAGACTGCATGACCAAACGGATCGGGGACGAAGCGCTCGGCGGTGAGATCCGGCCGGCGGTGATAGCCGCGCGCCACGCCGACGCCACCGATATACAGCTCACCGGGCACGCCCACCGGCACCGGCTGCATGGCCCGATCCAGCACATACACCTGGACATTCGCCAGCGGCCGGCCAATCACGCTGCCGTGTGGTGTATCCACGCGCGGACAGTGCCAGAGAGTCGTATCGATTGTGGCCTCAGTCGGCCCGTACGCATTGCACAGCACCGCAGACAGCCGGGCGAAAAAGCGCGTTTGCACCTCGCGCGACAGGTTCTCGCCGCCACACACGACGTAGCGCAGCGCGGTACAGGCCGTGATCTGCGGCTCCTCAAGCAGCACGGCCAGATGTCCAGGTGACACGCCAAGAATGGTGATCTGCTGCTCGGCAATTGCGCTGACCAGGGCCGCGCTGTCATAGCGCACCTCGGACGGCACGAGCACCAGCTGCGCCCCCGTGATCAGCGGCCAGAAGATGCTCCACACCGAGGGATCGAAGCTGATCGCGTAGTTGAGCAGCATCCGATCCTCCGCCGATAGGCACGAGGTCGCCTGATGAGCCATCAGGTTGTTGATCACGCCTCGGTGCGGGACCATCACGCCCTTAGGCGTTCCCGTCGAGCCCGAGGTGTAGATCATATACGCCAGCTGATCCGGGCTGGTCACGAGCGCCGGATCGCTGATTGGCTGAGCCGCGATCTGCGCCCAATCCTGGTCTACGGCGAGCAGCGGCACATCCGCTGTGGGCAGGCGCTCGGCGAGCCCCTCCTGCGTGAGCACCAGCGCGACCTGGCTATCGGCGAGCAGCCAGTGGAGCCGCTCCTCGGGATAGCTCGGATCGATCGGTACATACGCGCCGCCGGCTTTGAAGACGCCGAGCATCGCTACGACTAGCTCCAGCGCGGGCTCTATGGCAAGGCCCACGCGTACCTCAGGACCGACGCCCTGCGCTCGTAAGGAGTGGGCGAGCTGGTTGGCGCGGGCGTTCAGCTCCGCGTAGGTGAGCTGCTGCTCTCCGAAGCGCACCGCGATCGCGTGCGGGGTACGCGCGACCTGCGCCGCGACCAGATCGTGGATGCCGCCCACCGCTGGCAGCTCTAGCGTATCGGCGTTCCACGCGACAAGAAGCTGCCGGCGCTCGGCCGCGTCCAGCAGCGGCACGTCGTCGATGCGGCTGTGAGGTGCGGCGACCAGCGCGGCCAGCAGCCGCTGGTAATGGCCCACGAGGCGCTCGATCGTCGCCGCCGCGAACAGATCGCTGCGATACTCGACAACACCCTGCAACCCGCTCGGCTGCTCGCTCAAGGTCAGGCTGAGATCGAACTTAGCGATAGTGCTCTCGACTGCGACCGGCTCCAGCGTCAGATCCGCGAGATCGATCGTGTTGCGCGGTATGTTTTGCAGCGTGAACATGACCTGAAACAGCGGCGTGCGGCTTAGATCGCGTGTCGGCTGAAGCATCTCGACCAGCAGCTCGAAGGGCACATCCTGATGCGTGTAGGCGTCGAGGCAGACCGTGCGTACGCGCGCTACCAGCTCGGCGAACGTCGGAGCGCCGCTCAGGTCAGTACGCAGCACCAGCGTGTTGACAAAAAAGCCGATCAGCTCTTCCAGCTCCGGCCGTGTGCGCCCCGCGATGGGCGTGCCGACGACGATGTCGTGCTGGCCACTGTAGCGGCTCAGCAGCACCTGAAACGCCGTCAGCAGCGTCATAAACAGCGTGGCATTCTCGCGCTGGCTAACCGTTTGGAGCGCTTCGCTGAGCGGCTGGGAAAGCTCAAAGGCGTAGGTCGCACCCTGGGAAGTTTGGACGGGCGAGCGTGGCCAATCTGTGGGCAGGTCCAGCACGTCGGGCACGCCGGCGAGCTGTCGCCGCCAGTAGTCGATCTGCTGCGCTAATACCGGGCCGGAGAGCCACTCGCGCTGCCACAGTGCGTAGTCGATGTACTGGATCGGTAATAGCGGCAGGGGCGTAGGCTGATCTTGGCTGAACGCGGTGTAGAGCGCGATCAGCTCGCGTGTCAAGATTGCGTACGACCAGCCATCGAAGGCGATATGATGAGCCGTCAGCAGCAGTACGTGATCGTCGGCGGCGAGGCGCACAACGCGGCCGCGCAGCAGCGGTCCCTGCTCCAGATCCAATGGCTGCTGAGTCTCGGCCAGGACATAGCGCTGAATTTCAGCCTCGCGCTCCTGCTCCGCCAATGTCGTTCGATCGACGATCTGCAAGGTTAATGGCTGCGGCTCGGCGATCACCTGGAATGGTTCGCCGTTCTCGGCGGCAAAGGTGGTGCGTAGTACCTCGTGGCGCTCAAGAATCGTGGTGAGGCTGCGCTCCAGAACTGCCAGATCCAGCCTGCCGCGCAAACGCACCGCCAGCGGGATCAGATACATCGGGCTGTGCGGCTGAAGATGTTCAAGAAACCACAGGCGCTGCTGGGCAAACGACAGCGGGAGGTGGTCGCTGCGGGGATACTGACGCAAGGGCACGATCGGTAGGCCCTGCTCAGCCTGCTGGTGGCTGGTAAGGCGTGCGGCCAGCTCGGCGACGACCGGCGCTTCAAAGATGAATCGCAGCGGGATCGGCAGATCGAAGGCTTTGCGCAGCCGCGCGACGGCCTGCGTTGCGAGCAGCGAGTGGCCACCCAGCGCGAAAAAGTTGTCGAACGCGCCAATCTCCCGCACACCCAGCACGGCGCTCCACACGCTGGCGACCAGCTCCTCGGCGGGCGTGCGCGGCGCGACGATCGCGTTATCGCGGACGCGGCGCGTGAGGTCGGGCGCGGGCAGGGCACGCCGATCGATTTTGCCGCTCGTGGTGCGCGGCAGCTCCCGCAGGAAGACAAAGGCCGACGGCACCATATGCTCGGGCAACGCCTGCTTGAGGAAAGATCGTAAGTCGGCGACGCTCGGCTCGTGCTCGGGCGGGGCCACGACGTAGGCGACGACGCTGGCCTGGCCGCTCGGGTCGTGCGCGCCGACGACAATGCTCTCCTGCACGGCGGGATGCTGCTCCAGCACCGCGTTAATCTCGTCGGGCTCGATGCGAAAGCCGCGCACTTTGACCTGCCCATCGACGCGGCCCACAAACGCGATCGTCCCATCCGGCCGGTAGCGCGCCAGGTCGCCCGTGCGATACAGCCGCGCCCCATGCTCACCGCTGAACGCGTCGGGTACGAAACGTGTCGCCGTGAGCGCTGGTTGATGGAGGTAGCCGCGTGCCAGGCCGAGTCCGCCGAGGTACAGCTCGCCTCGGCCACCGATGGGGACCGGCTGCATCTGTGCATCCAGCACATAGGCGCGGAGATTCGCCAGCGATCGCCCGATCGGAATATCGCCCTGTGCCGGGTCGACCGACGCGGGCACCGGGTAGGCGGTGGCGACGACGGTGGTCTCGGTGGGGCCGTAGGTGTTGATCAGCTGGACCCGATCGCCGAGGCGGGCTTGCCACTGCGCCACCCGCGCCGGGAGCGCCCGCTCGCCGCCGATGATCACTAGGCGCAGCGTTTCCGGCACCGGCAGCGTCCCATCGGCGACCGCCTCGGCCAGCACGTGCCAGAACGCCGTCGGCAGGCTCAGCACGCTCAGCCGCAACTGCCGACACAGGTTGAAAAAGATCTCAGGCGGCGCGAGCATATCGTCGCTGCGCAGCACGAGAGTCGCGCCGCTGCTCAGGCTGGTGACGATCTCCTCGACGCTGGCGTCAAAGGTGAGCGTGGCAAACTGGAGCACCCGATCGGCGGCGGTGATGGCGTAGAGCTGCTGCGCCGCGTGCACGTAGCTCAGGAGCGCCCGCTGCGGGATGGGCACGCCCTTGGGCTGGCCGGTCGAGCCTGAGGTGTAGATCACATACGCCAGCGCCTCGGGCAGCACCAAGACGGTAGGATTCGTCGCCGGCTGTTGTGCGATCCGGGCCTGCTCACGATCCAGGCAGATCACCGCTCCGTCAAAAGGCGGCAGCGTGGCAAGCAGCTGTGTGTGCGTGACCAGCAGCGGGCAGCCGGAGTCGGCGAGCAGAAACTGGAGCCGGGCGGCGGGATAGGCGGGATCGAGCGGGACATACGCGCCGCCGGCTTTCCAGATCGCCAGCAGCGCCACGATCTGGTCGAGCGAGCGCGGCAGGCACAGCGCGACCGGCACGTCGGAACCGACGCCCTGCGCGCGCAGCAGATGCGCCAGCTGGTTCGCCCGCGCGTTCAGCGCAGCGTAGGTCAGCGACGCATCGCCGCTGATCACCGCGAGCGCGTCCGGTGTCCGCTCCGCCTGCGCCGCGATCAGATCGTGAATGCAGGTATCGACGGGATCGGCAACGCTAATAGCATTCCATTCGGCAAGATCGCGCTGCTCATCCGCAGTGAGCATCGGCAGCTCGGCGATGCGGCGCTCCGGCGCGACAATGATGCCCTCAAGCAGCACAGTAAACTGATGCACCATGCGTTGGATGGTTTCGCGTTCGAAGAGGTCGGTATTGTACTCGATGGTGGCGCGCAGCCCCCTCGACGAAGCTGTCATACCCAGCATCAGGTCAAACTTGGACGCGCCACTCTCGGGAGGCAGCGGCGTGATCGTCATATCCGGCAGTTTTTGTACTTGTGTTGGCTGGGGTTGCAGCGCAAACATGACCTGGAAGAGCGGCGGGCGACTGGGGTCGCGCTCGGGGCGCAGCACTTCGACCAGCTGCTCGAACGGCACATTTTGATGCGCGTAGGCGTCGAGCGTGGTTTCGCGGGTTTGCGCCAGGAGATCGACAAAGCGCGGGTTGCCGCGCAGATTGGCACGCAGAATCAGGGTGTTGATGAAAAAGCCGATCAGCGGCTCGACCTCCACCAGGTCACGATTCGCGATCGGACTGCCGACGGCCAGATCGAGCTGGCCGCTGTAGCGGCTGAGCAACACCTGAAACGCGGCCAGCAGCGTCATAAACAGCGTTACGCCATACTGTTTGCTCACGTCCTCCAGCGCGGATAACGTCGCGGGCGGTAGGGCGAACGGCTCGTGGGCTCCACGGTGGGATTGCACGGGCGGGCGCGGCCGATCGGTGGGCAGCTCCAGCACCGGGAGATCGGCCAGCTGCCGCTGCCAGTAGCCGAGCTGCTGGTCGAGCACGTCGCCCTGGAGCCAGCCGCGCTGCCAGATCGCGAAGTCGGCGTACTGGATCGGCAGCTCCGGCAGCGGCGACGGCCG
>DASWTQ010000700.1:0-1803 GCA_036402055.1 Herpetosiphonaceae bacterium | reverse complement strand
TTCATCGATCAGTTGCAGCCCCACAGCACCGCCTACCATATCCCTACCGCGCTGCGGTTCCACGGGCCGCTGGATCTGGCGGCGCTGGAGCAGAGCGCGAACGCGCTGATCGCCCGCCACGAGGTGCTGCGCACGACCTTTGCCGTCGATCAGGGCACGCCGCTCCAGGTGATCCATCCGCCATCGCCCCTGCCCCTGCCGCTCACCGATCTCCGGGATCTGCCCGCCGCTGGGCGCGAAGAGCGCGCACGCGCACTGACCGAGCAGATTGTGCAGGAACCGTTCGATCTCCAAGCCGGGCCGCTGCTGCGGCTGCATCTGCTGCGATTGGACACCGACGACCATGTGCTCGTGCTCGTGCTCCATCACAGCATCGGCGATGGCTGGTCGCTTGGGATTTTGACGCGCGAGCTAGCCGCGCTCTATGCCGCCGCCGGCGATGCGGGAGCGCTGCCGCCGCTGCCGATCCAGTATGCCGACTATGCGCTCTGGCAGCGCACGTGGCTTTCCGGTCAGGTTTTGGAGGAGCAGATCGCGTACTGGCGGCAGCAGCTAGCCGGCGCGCCGCCGCTGCTCACGCTCCCCACCGATCGCCCACGCCCGCCGGTGCAGCAGTTCCAGGGCGCGGAGCACCTGTTCACCATCCCGCCCGATCTTCATGCAGCCCTGCTGCGTCTCAGCCAGCAGTCTGGAGCCACGCTGTTTATGACGCTGCTGGCAGCCTGGCAGATGCTGCTGGCGCGCTACAGTGGCCAGGACGACATCACGGTCGGCTCGCCGATCGCCAACCGCACCCGTGTCGAAATCGAGCCGCTGATCGGCTTCTTCGTCAACACGCTGGTGCTGCGCGCACGACTAGGCGGACAGTCCAGCTTCCAGTCGCTGCTTGAGCAGGTGCGCGAAACCACGCTCGGCGCCTACGCGCATCAAGATATTCCGTTCGAGCAGGTGGTCGATGCGCTCCAGCCGCAGCGCCATCTCAGCTACTCGCCGCTCTTCCAGGTGCTGTTCGCCTTGCAGAATACGCCCGCGACCGAGATTGAGCTGGAGTCGCTGACGCTTGCGCCGTTTGAGATCAATGCGGTCGTCGCCAAGTTCGATCTTGATCTAAGCCTGACTGAGTCGCCGGCCGGCATCAGCGGACAGCTGATCTACAACACCAGCCTGTTCGATGCCGGCACCGCAGCGCGTATGGCCGCGCACTACGGCGTGCTGCTTCAGGCGATCGCGGCCGATCCTGACCAGCCGATCGATCGCGTGCCGCTGCTGAGCGAGACCGAGCGCTGGCAACTCCTCCGCGAGTGGAGCGCAAGCGCCGCCCCTGATTATCAGCCGCGCTGCTTCCATCAGCTGGTGATGGCGCAAGCTGCACGCACGCCGGACGCGATCGCGGTGGTCTTTGGGGAGCAGCAGCTGACCTATCGTGAGCTGAATGCCCGCGCGAATCAGCTCGCCCACCATCTGCAAGCGCTGGGCGTCACCAGCGAGGTCCGCGTCGGGCTGTACGTCGAGCGCTCGCTGGAGCTGGCGATCGGCGTGCTGGCGATCCTCAAAGCCGGCGGCGTGTATGTGCCGCTCGATCCATCCTATCCGCACGAGCGCATCCAGTTTATGACCGCCGACAGTCAGATTCGGCTGCTGCTGACCCAGGAGCGCCTGGCGGATCGGCTGGCGGATCTGAGCGTGCGCCGGCTCTGTCTGGATGCCGACTGGCCGACAATCGCGCGCGCGGCCGAGCAGGAGCCTGTTTCGACGACTGATCCCGACAATCTGGCCTACATGATCTACACCTCGGGCTCGACC
>DASWTQ010000699.1:0-3604 GCA_036402055.1 Herpetosiphonaceae bacterium | reverse complement strand
ATACGCGGCAATGTCGCGGGCCTGCTCGACCAGATGGAGGAATGCGAGTCCGGCCTGCGTGCGGGCATTGATATGCAGGTTCGCCGGGCGCTGGGTCGCAAAGCCCATCGTGATGCCCCACTTGCCGCCACGCAGCACCAGTCGATCCAGGATCTCGGACGCCGCCGTCGGCTGCTTCTGCGGATACAGCTCATGCGCCTCGTCGATCACCAGCGCAAACCGCCGCCGGGGCTCGGCGCTCTTTGCGGCGTCCCACAGGCCCTCGGCAAACGCGGTGACAAACGCGATCTGCTCGTCTCGTCCGTAGTCGCTGAGGTCCAGGATCAGCTGCTGCCCCTGCTGATGTGCCCATTGTGCAAGGGCGAACGCCGCCGCCGGCGCGACCAGGAGATCGACCTCCGTCGTGGAGGAGCGACCGACGATCAGGATCGGGAACTGTGCCCGGAGGCCGTAGGCTTCTCCTTCCAGATCCACCACCGCGAGCGGAAAGCGATAGCGGCACAGCTCTTCCAGGACCACGCCTAAGGTATAGCTTTTGCCGGTCCGTCGCCGGCCGGCGATCACAAAGATCTCGCTCAGAAAGGCGTCGATCGCCAGCGGCAGGTCTTTGCTGATCCGGGCTGGCCGCGCGATCGAGTCCCAGGTCGGTTCCTGGACCGGTGCCGTCGCCGGTGATAGGGCTGTCGTGCTCACCGTCTTGGCCGGCGCTCCCTCGCTGACCGGCTGGCGTTCGGTCGTTCCGAGCCGATCCGTGTAGAAGAGACCGACGACGGCGACTGGCGTTCCCTGATCGTCAATGGTCAGCACAGCCGGTTGCGGTGCGGCCTTCCGTTGCAGCTCGTCAAGCGGGATCAGGACGTTCGGGAAGATCGCCAGGCTGTGATTCGGGGCGACGCGCGCCGTCGACGCCCCAAACTTCGCCTGAAGCTCAAGGATGCGCTTCTCACGATTAGGGACCAGATCGTCGTCTGCCGGTGTCCAGCCCAGCCGCTGCTGAAGGCGGAGCACCAGATCCGGCGCGAGCACGGTCCAGGCGGCGCCGGGCTGCACGGGGGTTGCTTCCTCGACCGTCAGTCGCGGTGCGGGAAGCTGTGGCCGCTCGCTTGCCCGTGGGCGTGCACGCGGTGCTGAGCGTGGATGCTGGGGCACGGGGGCCGGACGCGCAGGCTGGTGGAGTGGCTGGGCTGAAACCTCGACGATCACCCCTTCCGGCGTGACTACGGACGTTGATTGCATCGCCAGCCGCCGGCGTCCCATCCACCATACGACGAGCAAGGCGATACCGAACGCACTCACCAGCACCGCCAGCGCCCCCGTGATGATGGTGATGATCCGTGCGGCGCCGGAGCTGTCGGTAGACATCGGTTGGCGCGTGGTGGAAGGTGCCGCGCCGAGCGGAGCCTGTTGCTCATCGGCAAATGACACCTCAGGCCGCTCTGGCTCCACGACGGATGCCGGAGGATTCGAGGGTGATCCACTGACCGAAGAGCGCGCGTCTGCGACCCAGATGCCAGGAAGATCGCCGCCGAGCAACACCCACACGATGATGCCGGCGATTGCAAATCCAAGAATCTCTTTCAGGTAGGCTCGCATCGATCGTCACTCCTCGATCTTTAGTTCCCTTGCTTCAATAAACCATCTAAGAGATCAGTGTCCGCTGCGGGCGATGTCGCGGGTACGGAATGCCCGAGCGTCTGCCCCGACGGATGCTCACCAACAATGGTCGGTGTTGCTGCTAATTGTAGCAGCAATCGGCGCTGTGTTGCGATCTCAATGTAGCGCTGCTGGACATCGAGTTCCAGGAGCGCCCGCTGATGGGTTTCTTGTGCGTGGAACGCCTCCGATTCCAGTGTTCGGAGCGCGGCGTTATGTCGGACCTGTTCCCGTGCGCGTTGCGCTGCATGGTAGATCGTGATCGCCGCGTGGAGTGCAGGTCCTGCCAGCTCGATCAAGAGCGCAACAACGATCAGCAGCACAAACGATGGGAGCAGACTATGCCACAGGGCGGGGAGCAATAGTGCCGGCTGTTTCTGGATGAGCCGCGCCAGCTCTGACCAAAGAACTTCTGGGTGGGTCGCTTTGAGTTGCAGCACCATGTATAGCCCAATCAGGAGCACGCACCAGATTCGTCCATGGAGCACGCGTCCCAGGAGTGAGCCGATAACGAGCAGGACAAAGGGGAAGAGGAGCGGCAGTCCGCTGATTCCAGGCCACACCAGCTGCCAGCTTTGTCGCCAGAGGGTGATCTCATAGTGCAGCATGATCGAGCCGTAGGTGCCCAAGGCCACCAGCGCCAGGCCAAAGACAAACAGGATAAATCCCGGTGCATCGGCAATATGTGCTCGGATATGTCGGGCGAGCGCTATCGGCCACACGGGGGGAAGCGATCGTGTCTGTGTGTTGGTGGTCGTCGCTGGCGATTCCACGCCGTGCCTCCTTCGTTTCTGTCTGCTCGGTGCCGCTGATGAGGCTAAAAGTATTGACAAAACCTGTGTCAAACCAGCATCACCAATATGCCAAACCCGGCCCAACCCGTGCCTAACCCTCTGCCTAACCCAAACCCTACGTATACGGGTTATAGGTCTTTCCGATCATGGTTATGTCACTGCTTCGCTCCCACGAGGCCGAACCACCACTGGTTCTAGCAAGGACAATCACGATCGCGCATGCGAGGTTAGGAATGCGCTAGCTGTAAAGCGTTCTACGAAGACCGGTCAGGTCGTTACTCGAAATCCCACGCCTGCGCCGCCGCTTCGACCTGCTGCGTCATCGAGAGCACGGCTTCTGGATCGGGCAGATCAGCTGGGAACGATGCTCCGACACTGAAACGATCGCCCGCGAGTTTTCCTGTTGTGAGGAGGTAGCCCAGCAGCGCCCACTCACCCAACATCCGGGCAGCCGGACTGCCTTTTCCCGGCTGAATCACCGCCGCAATGACCTGGCGTAGCTCCGTGAAGCGCGGATCATCGCTCGGGAGACTGGCGTAGAGTCGATCAGGCAGGGTTTTCTCGGACATAGGACCTCGTAATGGAACATATCTGCGTCATTCGGGATGAGTCACGCGGGGACGCGGTGATCGTGTAGGCGGTGTCCGTTCATGAATAGCGCATGCCAATCACTTAAACCCTCACTCCGTATCCCCGCAGGAAATGTGTCATATCTGCGTTATTAGGCAGCCAGCTTACTGCGTGCAATCCGCTCGATGCCATCCACAACCCGATACAGCGGCTGGGGGAGCAAGGTCACACGGGTGATCGCCCCAAGTTGCTGGCTGATCGGTCCGGCCAGCAGCGCCCCGCCGCCTCCGAAGAGTAAGACCTCGCCTTGCTCCAGGTGCGCCTGCCAGGAGCGTGACACATGCCGCACAATCTCGTCGGCGGTCGTCGTCACCCCTTCCTGGATCTCTTCACGAATGTCGAGCGGATCGCCGGACAGAAAAATCGTCGGCTCTGAGCGCTGCATCGCCTCCAGCACCTGCGTCGCGTCAAGGTTCCGTAGCCGCTGATAGCGCTCCCGGATGCGATGAACGGCGATCTCGGCTGCCGTCATGGCGCCAAGCGCGACACCACCCTCGGTGCCGGGGATCAGATCCAGCCCGCGCCGT
>DASWTQ010000698.1:0-20405 GCA_036402055.1 Herpetosiphonaceae bacterium | reverse complement strand
CCACCGCAGCGTCCCGGCGGCGCTGCGTCCGATCGGGCGGACACGCGTGTTTTGAAAGGCGTCAAGTCGCCATTCGCCGCCAGATTTGATCGCAACCAACGTTTGGATCGAGTCGCGATCGGCGGTGGGAGCCGATTTTCCACGCATCACGGTGCCGCCGATTGCGTGGATCAGCACGGCCTCGGGGCTCAAAAAGCGAACCTGCGTAACATCGCCGACCAGCCGCGTGCCTTTGAGGTGCGTGTCAAACAGTGGCTGATGAAAGCGTGCGATCTCCTGACGACCCTTGAAGCGCGAGCCGTCAAAGGCTACGAAATCGGCAGCCTCAGTGAACGGCGCGGCAAACATATCGGCGTTGCCACAATTCCAGCCTTCCATCAGCTGGTGATACAACTTGCGAATCGCTGCCTCATCGCTCAATACGCTCGGTTGAATAGTCTGAGTTTGCATGGCGACTCCTTGCACTGGCTGCTCACTTGCCAGTTTGCCGGTTCGAGATTAAAATCTTAGCTACGATATTTCTTCCCTATTAATTATCTTAGTAAATAAGATAATTAGAGTATAAGATACTATGTCTGAGAAGTCAACCCCTCATTCTGAAGAAGCTTCGTCGATCGAATCGATGGTGGAGCTGATCGGCTCCCGGCTCAGCACCGCGACGGTGTTGTTCCACTCGGCGATCGCGGACCGGCTAGGCGTGAGCGCGACCGACGTGAAGTGCTACACGATTCTGCGCCAGAGCGGCCCGATCTCGGCGGGCGAGCTGGCCGAGCGCGTGGCGCTGACCACCGGCGCGATCACCGGCGTGATCGACCGGCTCGAAAAAGCGCAGCTTGTGCGCCGCGCTCCCGATCCACGCGACCGGCGGCGCGTTGTGCTGGAGCTGCTGAACAATCCCGAGCGCGAGCAGGCAATCATGGCGCTCTACCAGCCGATGGGCCAGGCGATGATCGAGCTGGTCGGCGGCTACAGCGCGGCCGAGCGCGCGGTCATCCAGGATTTCATCACCCGGGCGACGGAAATCCTGGAGACCGAGACGCTGCGACTGCGTCAGGGCACGGCCGGCAGCAAGCTCTAGCGCAGCGAGATCGAGCCGGCGCGTCGTGGCACGTAATCTGCAATCACAAATACGAACATTTGGTCGAATCAAAGGAGTGAGAGATGAGTCAGGGGCGAAATACACAGACTAACGACGACGGACGCAGCACCAATCTGCGCGACTCGGCGATGATGGCGCATCTGATGGACGCGCTCGAATCCGGCACCGACATCGGCCACTATGGACGGCTCACCTTTGCGATGATCGCGCGGCACTTCCTGGACGAAGGCGAGCTGGTGAGGCTGCTCAGCAACCAGCCCGACCACGGCGAGACCGATGCGCGTGCGCTGGTCCAGCAGGTTCAGGATCGCGGCTACAACCCGCCCAAGCGCGAGAGGATTCTGGAGTGGCAGGCCCAGCAAGACTTCCCGATCTGCCCGACGCCGGACGATCCCGCAAGCTGCAACGTGTATCGCGACCTACGCTTCCCAGACGAGATCTATGAGCAGATCGATGAATTTTATGAGGAGCGAGCCGAGTCGCGCGAGGTCGGCGGCCGGGATCAGTCCTGAGCAGCGATTGCGAAGCAACCAGCCGGCGGCAGATCGATCAACGGGGCGTATGATGTGCGCCCCGTTTGTGTTTATCGACCCCGATTCCCAGCGTCCCCAAAACTGTACCCGTTTTTGTACCCCTTAAACCGTGGATCTTACAGACTGTAGTGTGGTTTAATGAGCAGCACAGGGGTTAGTAAAAATTCCTAAACCATTCTAGCTCATGCAGCAGCTTCGGCATGAGCCAAGCTAAAAAGATTGATCGCGTGACGCACAGGTCACGCTCTGTTCAGCCGAGTGACGCGCGTTCTGCGAACAACAAGCGTCATGTGCGCCGCGCACTGTTGGGGAGCAGCGCGCGGCGCAGTATTTAACTGGATCTGACGGCTACTCGGTTTTGCTGCCGGTGCTTTCGGCATCATCCTTGATCCACACAGTTTTTACGTTGACAAACTCGCGGATGCCGTACGCTCCCAGCTCACGGCCGTAGCCCGAGTGCTTCACGCCGCCAAAAGGCAGACGCGGATCGGAGGCGACCATTCCGTTGATAAACACCTGGCCGGCCTCGATCTCGTCGATAAAACGCTCACGCTCGGCCTCGTCGTTGGTCCAGGCGCTGCTGCCGAGACCAAACGGCGAGTCGTTGGCCAGCGCAATCGCCTCGTCGAGGTCGCGGACGCGGAAGAGCAGCGCCACGGGGCCAAAAACCTCTTCGCGGTAGGCCGGCGCGGACTCGGGAATATCGGCGAGCACAGTGGGCGCGTAGTAGTTGCCGGGCCGCTCCAGCTGCTTACCGCCGGTCAAACAGCGCGCGCCGGCTGCGACCGAGCGCTGCACTTGCCGATCCAGATCCTGGAGAATGTCGGGCGTCGCCAGCGGGCCGATCGCCGTCGTCTCGTCCATGGGATCGCCCACCTTGAGCGCGGCCATGCCGGCCACGAATCCGCGCTCGAACTCATCAGCGATCGACTCGGCGATGATAAAGCGCTTGGCGGCGATGCAGGACTGACCGTTATTGATCGTGCGGGCCTTGACGGCGGTGTCGATCGCCACGTCGAGCTGTGCGCTGGGCATCACGATAAACGGATCGCTGCCGCCCAGCTCAAGCACTGTTTTTTTGATCAGCTTGCCCGCCGTGGCCGCAACCTGGCTGCCGGCCGGCTCGCTGCCGGTGAGCGTCGCCGCCTTGATGCGATCGTCTTCCAGCACGCGCTGCACCTTGTCGGAGCCGATCAGCAGCGTTTGGAACGCGCCCTCGGGGAAGCCGGCCCGCCGCACAATCTCCTCGATCGCCAGCGCGCACTCGGGCACATTCGAGGCGTGCTTGAGCAGCCCGACATTGCCGGCCATCAGCGCGGGAGCCACGAAGCGAAAAACCTGCCAGAAAGGAAAATTCCAGGGCATCACCGCCAGCACCGGCCCGACCGGCTGGTAGCGGATGTAGCTACAGGTTGCGTTGCTCTGGACCAGCTCGTCGGCCAGCAGCTGCTCGGCGTGCTCGGCGTAGTAGCGACAGGCCCAGGCGCACTTCTCGGCCTCGGCAACCGCCGACTGAAGCGTCTTGCCCATCTCGGTCGTCATGAGCCGGCCCCACTGCTGCTTCTCGTCTTCCAGGATCTCGGCCGCCCGCATCATCCAGGCGGCTCGCTCCTCAAACGACGTGCGCCGATACGAGCGAAACGTATCGACGGCGAGCTGGAGTTTGGCATCGATCTGCCTGTCGCTCAAGGACTCGAAGGTTTTAAGGGTCTCGCCGGTCGCCGGATTAATCGTTGCAATCGCCATGCAGCACCTCGATTCTGATGCAAAGAACGTTCACTCAGCAGCATTTCTTGCGCCGAAAATTGTCGGCTTCAACGCGTTGATACCCGCCAGGCCGATCGAACGCTCAGGTTGATCTCCCGGCTGCGCAGGTTTTGCGCCGATCTGCGCTGCGCATGTTTCCCGGCGCGCGGCGATCATAGCCTTGAATCGGAGAACAGACAAATGGGTTTGTGCGAAGAGCCAGACCCCACAGCTGCCATGTGGGATCTGCCGGAAGGTTGCTGCTGAGGAAGCGTCCGAGGAAAGGGGAATGCTACATCGAAAAGCTCAGATTCAGGTCAGCGCTCGAAAGAAGCGGTCGCGCACACCGTCCACGTCGATCGCCGAAACCCAGGCGACGTTGGCCGGCTCGCGGCTGTAGATCGCGAAGAACTCGTTGACCACGCGCTGCATATCGTTGGGATAGCGATCGACGACTGCGCTCAGCTCGGCATCCGTGGCGATCAACGTCAGCCGCTCAATAAAGCTCAGCCCGACGATCGTCTGGCCGCGCGCCAGGCAGTCATCGGTGATAATCTTGACCAGCGCCTCCTCTGTCGTGGCCAGCGCGGGATCGAGCGCCACCATCATCGCGACGACATCGGGAAGATTGGCCTGCGCCGTCCCGGTGAGCTGCGCAAAGGCCGCCAACAGGCCGCGCAAAGGCTGCACCAGGAAACGACCGCCGCGATTGCTGCTGCGCTCCAAACGATCGACATCTTCCGACGTGATCGCAAAATCGGTGAAGGTGTCCAGCGGCAGCATCGTGATCGGAATGCCCGACTGGAGCACGATCTCGGCGGCTTCTGGATCTTGCCAGGCGTTGAACTCCGTCACCGCCGTCTGGTTGCCGCCGCACTTCGCGCCGCCCAGCCACACAATCCGCCCGATGCCCTCGGCGGTGCGCGGAAAGCGCTGCAAGGTCTGCGCCAGATTGGTCAGCGGCCCCAGCGCGACGACTGTGAAACCGCGCCGCGATTGGGACAGGCGATGATAAAAGGCCGGCACATTCTTTTGGACGCCACGGATCGGCAGCGGCTTTTGCGCGCCCCACAGCCCATCGCGGCCGTGAATCAGCTTGGGAATGCTGCTCAGCTCGCCGTTCAGCGGCTGCTCCGCGCCCATCAGCACCGGAACGTTGCGCGTGGGAGCGACGGTATCCAGCACGGTCAGCACGTTGCGCGTGGCGTTTTCCAGCGATGTATTGCCGGCAACTGTACAAATACCCAGCAGCTCATAGGCATACTGCCGCTGGCTGAGTAGCCAGACCAATGCTGATGCATCGTCGACACCAGGGTCGGTATCGATAACCAGGGCGTTCGATCCGTTCGCGGCCGCTTTACCAGTCGTGAGCGTCGATGGCGATCCTGCCTGCGCGTGGGCAGCAGCAGGACCAGTGAGCAAAGAATCATCCAGACCCAGCGCTGCAAAAGCAGCGAGCAAGGTTTTTCCAGTCCGCGTCAAAAACGTCCGCCGATCGTGAGCCATATATCTAAACTCCTTAAGATGTTTTCCACGTTAGGGATCGCCGGCACACGATCGGGGGTGATAGTGCGCGGCAACGTGGTGCCAGAACGACAGTACTGGCTGCGAGGAAATGTGATGGTAGTATACGCTGGAACTAGCACCCCCTGTCTCCTATTCTTGTACGTCCAGAGGTTCATTCAGCGGGAGGAGCGTAGTGTTCTCTCACGTGCTACGGCATCGCGTGTTGTCTCGGGTCGTCCGTCGTCGTCTGATCAATAACTGGCGTCCTCTGGAGCCGATCGTGCTTCTGACGCTGATCTTTGCCGGGATTCTGGTGATCGTGGGCACGATCAGCTTGATTTTGCAAGACGCCGACGAGATTGTCATCGCTATTGACTTTGTGGTCGGTGGGCTCCTGTATCTGATGGGCCGCTGGATGATCCGCAGCCCGCAGGCGGTCACGCCGCGCGTGATCGTGGTGGCGCTGATCACGATCGGCAGCTTCATCGGGATCTCGTTCTCGCAGTTTCCGGCGGCTCGCTCGGCCGGCATGATCCTGCCAGTGCTGTTTGCGGTTGTCGCGTCTGGTCGCATCTTTCCCATCGTCTTCTACCCGCTGGTCGTGGTGATCGGCATGCATCTGAGCCCAGGCGCGATTCCGAACTCGAAAATTGACCCTCGGGATTACACCGGCTTTGAGTTCGGCTTTGCGCTGCTGCTCTTTCTGGTCATGTGGAGCATTCGCGAGCACGCCGCGTGGCAGGGCGCGCAGCGGGCAGATGCCGCCGCCAAGCTCCAGCAGGAGCAGATCCTGACGAGCTTTATGCGTTTCATTGCGCACGAGCTGCGCGGCACCACCGCCGTGCTTTCCGCCCTCGCGCCGACGCTGAAAACCCGGCTGACCGCCGCGCCGCAGGAGTGGACTCAGATCGATGGGCAGGCCGCTTATACTGCTTATGCCGACACCACAAAGCGCATCAACGATCTACTCCAACGGCTATTGATCATCACGCGAAGTGGAGTATTATCAGCTGAGCAGATCCAGCCGGTCGCGCTCACGCCGCTGCTGCTGGAGGCCGCCAACGAGATCCGCGCCCTGGATATACCCGTCGAGATCACGCTCGACGTTCCACCCGATCTTGTGGTCGTCGCCGATCCCGCTTATCTCTCGATGGCCTGTACGACGGCGCTCCGCAACGCCGCCGAGGCCATGCAGGTTTCGGACGACCCCGCCATCACGATTCGGGTGCTCCAATCTGAGGGCTACACCACCATTCGCATCGAGGACTCCGGGCCGGGCTTTCCACCGCAGCTCCTGACTCAGCTTCAGTCGCTGGGAACGGAGAGCGCTTTACCAGTCGGCATGTTTACCACCAAAATCAGCGGCACCGGGCTGGGCCTACCGCTGATGGATCGGGTGGCGCGGCTGCACCACGGCTACTTCAACTATGGCAACCTGCCGAAGCGCGGCGCGTGGATTCAGATCGTGCTGGCGAACACTCCAGCCGAGTTCGCGGCTGAGCACGAGCTGTGCGACCAAACGGGCATCGCAACGATCACTACATAGGAGCATTGAGAGCTTATGGGACCAATGGGCACTGCCGCTATCACCCGAACGCCGGTTATCATCGTTGAAGACAACATCGGGATCGCATTTTTGCTCGCCGAGCAGCTGCGCGCCGAGGCCGAGCAGCTGCAAGCCTTTGACATGGACGGCCAGCATCAGATCGTCGCCAGCGGCTACCGATTGCTCCGCACGCTCGACGCTCAGGTTGATCAGACGGTACGCCTGATCATTCTGGACTTCATGCTCTCCGACGGCGAGTGCCTGCCGGTGCTGGCGCGGCTGCGTGACGAAGAAGGCAAGAACGCGCATCCGGCGCTCCATCCCGAGGCGCGCATCATCGGCTGGAGCGCCAACGAGCAGTCGGTGACGACGTTTCGCGCCGCCCGTGCCGACGGCTTCATCTCCAAGCATCGCGATCCCAAACTGCTGATCCAGGACGTCTTCCAGCTGCTCCAGCGGCTCAATCATACCCATTGGGTCGAGCTGCGCTAGCTCACGCGCTCCCAGCCCGGACTCGGAGACGTCGGCCGCCGGGCTGGCGTCTCTGCTCTTTGCGCTCCACCTCCTTCACCAGCCGCCCGTGCTAGAATGGCGTGACGTGAGCGCGGCGCCGGCTTGTCTGTGTGCCGCACTTCCGACCGATCATTCAAAGGAGAAGATCGCATGACCAGCTCGTGGGCTCGCGCAGCTATTGCGAAAATTCACGCCGATTTCAATCGCTCGGCTGATACACATCTGATCCATCTACCGCTTCCGGCAACACCACAGATTCAGCTCTACATGAAAGACGAGTCGACACACGTTACCGGCAGTTTGAAGCACCGGCTGGCACGCTCGCTCTTTTTGTACGCGCTGTGTAACGGCTGGATCAACCAGGAAACGCCGATCATCGAGGCCTCGTCGGGCAGCACCGCGATCTCGGAGGCTTATTTCGCGCGGCTGCTAGGCCTGCGCTTTATTGCCGTGATGTCCAAAAACACATCGCCGGCCAAGATCAAGCGCATTATGCAGTACGGCGGCGAGTATTTGCTGGTCGACGATCCCAGCCTGGATCGTCAGACCGCCCAGCAGCTGGCCGATGAGATCGGCGGCCACTTCATGGATCAGTTCACCTACGCCGAGCGCGCCACCGACTGGCGCGGCAACAACAATATCGCCGAGTCGATCTTTCAGCAGCTCTCACAGGAGCCACATCCGATTCCGCGCTGGTTTGTGTGCGGCGCGGGAACCGGCGGCACGTCGGCCACGGTGGCGCGCTACATCCGCTACCAGGGCTACGAGACGCAGGTCTGTGTCGTCGATCCCGAGCATTCGGTCTTTTACGACTACTACCACGATCGCGATCCCGGCATCCGGCTGCACTGTAGCTCCGGCATCGAAGGCATCGGCAGGCCACAGGTCGAGCCGTCGTTTCTGCCGCACTGCATCGATCGCATGCTGCGCGTGCCGAACCACGCCTCATATGCAGCGCTGTATTTTCTAACCGAGCTGACCGGCAAGCGCTGCGGCGGATCGACCGGCACCGCGCTCTACGGCGCGCTCCAGCTAATCGCCGAGATGGTGCGGCGCGGCGAGAGCGGCTCGGTGGTGCTGCCGATCGGCGACTCGGGCGAGCTGTATCTCGACAGCTACTACAATCCCGCCTGGCTGGCTGAGCAGCGCTGCAATCTTGCGCCGTACAGCGACCAGCTTCAAACGTTCTACACCAGCGGCGTCTGGCAAGCGATCGGCTGAGCAGCTCGCCTCTGATTGCTAGCTCGGCGGCAGCGTTCCGATCAGACTGCGCGCGGCCGGCTGCGAGTAGGTTTTCCACCACAGCGTCGCAGCATGATTGTTACTGCTGTCGTGGCGCTGAGTCCATTTGAACGTGCCGCTACAGCTCGTGCCGTCGCTGATCGTCAGCTCGCCGGCCGCGACGATATGATCGTCGCCGTCGAAGTAGCCGGGATGCTTGCACAGGCCGGCGACGGCAATCCCACCATCGATCTGCCCGCTGCCGCACGTTCCGCCGACAGCATAGACCGGACTTGAGACGTTGTAGCCGAGTGTGCCGGTTGTGATCGAGCCCTGCGCGGCGGTGCGCGGCGCGCTGTCGAAGATCCAGCTCAGGATGCGGGTTTTGGCCGCGCTGACCGCCGCCGCATGATTGCTGTCGCCGGTGTTGGTGATCGCGCTGTGGCAGAACGAGCCGTACCTGACGCCATGCGCCGGTCGCCAGGTCTGGCCGGGAGCCGGAGTCATCTGCACTCCTGTCGCAGCTGGACTGCCCTGGGCGTCGTAGGGCAGCGGGCCGTCGCTGTAGCCCGTCCAGAGCGAGGGCGAGCAGCTGGCGTAGGAGATCAGCATCAGCGCGCGCTTGTTGTTGGCGACCCAATCCGCCGCCGGAAAGCCACCCACGTTGCCGGCGTACTCGCACCAGCCGTTCCCCAGCGCAGTGCTGGAGCCGAAGCCCAGGATCGGATCGCCGTTCTTGCAGGTGGTGACAAAGCTGGCCGAGCCGACGACGTTGTACTTGCTGCCGTTGAGCGCGTCGATCATGCCCTGCGCCGTCGCCACGCCCGCGATCTTGTGCTGCACGCCCCAGTTCATCGTCCCGACGCCGTCCGGCCCGACGTTGGCCGCGACTTCCATCGCCACGCGGCCGCCGGTGCTGTGCCCCACCAGAATAATGTTTTTGGCATCGGCGGGAAACTTGCTTTCAATCTCACGTGCCAGGCGATAGCGCCACTCATAGGCGGTTGTGCAGGGCTGGCCCTGCTTGGTGGTGGTGCAGCCGGGATCGCCAACCTCCCAGTCGTCCATGAAGAGCGGCCCCAACGAGTCCGAGGGATGATACGGCGATGGCGTTGCGGTGTAGAGATTGGCCCGCGCCGAGCGAAAGGCGATCGTGGTGCCGGGATTCGCAGTCTCGTACGCTGCGATCCGGCTGCCGATCTCCGCGTTGATCGCGGTCTCTAGCTCGTCGAGCGAGCCCTGCGCGTTCTGGCGATCGGCGGTGCCACCCTTGACGCCGTGAATATACAAAATATTCAGCTGGATGCTCTGGGCTGCGGCGCGTGAGGGCGTGCTCGACATGAGACCCAGCGCGATAATACACAGGTAGCAGAACAGGGCGCGAACCACGCGCGGATCGGCGATCGTGAGCATCTTCTCTCCAACGTCGTCCACAGGCGACTCCTTGCGGCGTAAGGCGCAGATCGATTGAAGTTGGGTAGCCTGGCGGCAAGCAATGTAAGCGTCTCATCCTGGCGATGGCTCGCCGCGCTACTCAAGCGATTCTTAGCATAAGCAGCGACGATGCAAGCGACAACCTGTCAAAGAGTCCTGTCGTGAGCGGGTCCATTCCGGCAGGCTCACGATTAATCGGTGAGCTGCTTAACCGGTGGAAGTGCCTCACCAGTGCCGGTTCAAGCCGATGGTCATGCTTGCGCCCGCGTGAGACGAGAGAAAAAAACACGAATATAGGGCCGAAGCGTTTAGAGGATTGGATTCGCTACCAGGAGGGCTGACCGGTTGCAGTTACTTGTTGGGAATCGTTTAGCTGCCAGGCGGGGACTAGCGGGAAGCCCGGCTTGTGCGGTGTAAGGAATGCTACTCGTCAGTGTAGGCAGGCGTGCGCAATCTGTCGCGCTCTCCCTGCTGGCGCGCCTTACGAGCGAGCTGAAGCGCCCGCTTCTCCCCATGACGAGCGATCGAGAACTTGGTGCGGCGCTGCTTGCCGACGGTGGTCGTCCAGGTTGCTTCGTAGTATTCGGTGTGGCCTTCACGCCGCCGCCGAACGCCGGGTACGCCGGTCGATGAGTGGATCGTTCCCAGAACTTGACGCTCCGTACGTGGCTTGCCAAGCTCCTTTTCGGTCGCATCGCGCCAGTCGAGCGCAGCGACCAAAGCTGCCAGCCGATCGCCGTGCACTCGATCAGAGAAGAACTTGGAGCGGCGCTCGCCTTTCCACTGGATACGAACAAAATATCCGTGGGTGTTCTTCTTGGGATGATCGATTCGGGTTAGGTTTTTGTGTCGAACGGTTCTGGATCTCATGTTAGTCACGTGCCATTCCGTTATGAGGATTTGGTAGTGCTAGTTAGCATTATACACCGACTCAGGTATCTTTGTATCACGTTTGTACCATAAGCATGCATAGGAGTATGTACTTGCCATAAGAAGACTTATGTATCAAATACATACTTTTATACCAAGCTTTACTTTGCTAAACGCGATCTCAAGACAAATTCTCACAGTTCGAGGCTGTGTAGCTCCGATCGGCGGCGGGTACGGTATCATATGCAGGATTGGCGGGTCGACAAAGGAGAAGCCATGCTGAGAACGGTGAGAGCCACACGCTATGTCACGCCGCTGCGCGAGGGCGGCTCGCTCCCGGCGATTATCGAGGCCGACGACGACGGCATGTATGTTCTGAAATTTCGCGGCGCAGCTCAGGGGCCGAAGGTGTTGATCGCCGAGCTGATCTGCGGGGAGATAGGGCGCGCGCTGGGACTGCCGATCCCGGAGATCGTGTTTGTGGACTTCGATCCGGCTCTGGGATTGAACGAGCCGCACGAGGAGATCCAGGCGCTGATCGAGGCCAGCGCGGGGCTCAACCTGGCGCTCGACTATCTGCCGGGCTCGCTCGGCTTCGACACGGTGACGCTGCCGGAGATCGATCCGGCGCTGGCCTCCGCGATCGTCTGGTTCGACGCGTATATCACCAACGTCGACCGCACGCCGCGCAACACGAATCTGCTGTGGTGGCATCGCAAGCTGTGGCTGATCGATCACGGCGCGGCGCTGTATGTGCAGCACACCTGGACCGATTATCTCAAGCGGGCGCGCAGCCCCTTCGCCGCGATCAAAGACCATGTGCTGCTGCCGGTTGCGGCCGATCTGCGGGGCGCTGACGAGGCGCTGGCACCGCGCATCACACCCGCGCTGATCGAGGAGATCGTGGCGATGGTGCCCGACGCCTGGATGAGCGACGATCCGGCCTTTGCCGATCATGCCGCACAGCGCCGGGCCTACATCGACTACCTGGTCAATCGCCTGGAAGCGCCGCGTATGTTTGTGGAGGAGGCGATCAATGTCCGCGCGCAGTCCCTTTGAGTACGCGATCATCCGCATCGTGCCCAGAGTTGAGCGCGGCGAGTGCCTCAATGTAGGGGTGGTGCTCTTCTGTCGCACGCGGCGCTTTCTCGACGCGCGGATCGAGCCGGATTTCGCGCGGCTGTCAGCTTTCGCGCCGGGCCTGGATCTCCCGCCGATCCAGGAGCAGCTCGACCATATGCTGCTGATCTGCAAGGGCGGCAAAGGCGCCGGGCCGATCGGGCTGCTGCCGCAGCAGGAGCGCTTTCGCTGGCTGGTCGCGCCGCGCAGCACGATCATCCAGCCGTCGCCGGTTCACTGCGGCATGTGCGACGATCCGGCCCTGGCCCTCGACCGGCTGCTGACCTCGATGGTGCTCCCGATCGACCAGGAGCGCGATCCAGCTCCGCGATCTTGATCACACTCACACACAGGAGCTTGCCCGATGCTACATCAGACGATCGACACCGAGGTTGCCAAAGGCTGGTTTGTAGGGCCGTGGAACTCGGCGGTGCCGGTTCCGGTAGGCTACGCCAACCAGGGCATCGCCGTAAAACACTACCATGCCTAGGTCTACGAGATCTATCTCGTGGCGCGCGGCACGAGCGTTGCGCAGGTCGACGATCGGGAGGTCCACCTGCGCGCCGGCGATATGCTGGTGGTCGAGCCGAACGAGGTGCATACATTCACGTCCAGCTCCGACGACTACCTGCATTTCGTGATCCAGGCTCCGTTCGTCAAGGGCGATAAAGTGCTGGTGGAATAACACAGGGTTGCAGCTTGCAGCTAGGCGTTGGCCGCCTGGTCCAGCAGCCGCATGCGCGCGACCAGCACCGCCGGGATGTGCTCGTAGCTGGTCCAGGTCAAGATCTTGGGATCGCCCACCGCCGGCGGGAAGGCTGGCTCTTCCAGGCCATCCAGCGCAAAGCCCGCCGCGAAACAATCGGCGAAAAGCACGCTCAGCGGCCGGTGAAAATAGTAGTGCGGCGCGGGCTCGCCCGGCATACCGGCGCCTTTTTGCGGCGGCACATGCAGGTAGTCAAACACTTTGATCGCGTGTGTCGTGACGAGATCCCCGCCGCGATCTTCCTGCTCGGCCAGCATAGTGATGCCGCTGGAGTTGTAGCAGGGATGCGGCACCGCGAACACAAAGCGACCGCCGCGCTTGAGCAGCCGGCTCAGCGCCGCGAGCAGCGGCTGAATCGTTGGAATATCCATCAGCGCCATGGTGCAGACCGCAGCGTCGAAGCGCCGCTCGCCCAGCGTAAGCAGCTGCGCCGCGTCGGTCGCATCGATCTGGCGGTACTCGATCCGGTCGGCGTGCTCCGTGGTCCGCTGGCGGGCGCGCTCAAGAAAACGCTGGCTGACATCCGTAGCGATGACCTGCGCGCCCAGCCGCGCCAGCTGCCGCGCGACCAGCCCGTTGCCGCATGCCACATCCAGGATCGACTCGCCACTGCGTGGGCTGAGCAGCCGCTCGACGGCCGGCGCGACGAGATGCTGATGAAACAGGTTGCCCTCGCCCATCTTCTCATCCCAAAACTCAGCCTTGTGATCCCAGATTTCCCCGCTCTCCTGAATCAGCGCTGCCAGCTGCTCTGGTGATGGTTGATTCGACACACTACCTCCTTGTTGATTCTCAGGTTTCCCTTTTTCCTTCCTGGCTATTCTAGGGTATCCTACGGTATCCTAAGGAACAAAGGAACAAATAAACAAAGGAACAAACCGAGGGTTCTATTTGTTCTCTGCTCTTTGCCAGGCCCTCAGCCCTGCCCTGCGGGCTTCCCTTCCCCGAACCTCGGTCGGCTTCGACCTCGGTTGCGGCAGGCGAGGAGGAAGTTGGAGCCTTGGTTCTAGGTTCTTTTTGTTCTCTTGTTCCTTGGTTCTTTTGTTCATCCTGGTTCTAGGTTCTTCATCGAGGAGGACATATGGTTGGCCTATTGATTGTGTCACACAGCGGCAAGATCGCCGAAGGTATTAAGGAGCTGGCGGATCAGGTCACACAGCAGCAGGTTCCGGTTGCCGCCGCCGGCGGTGCCAGCGACGGCAGGTTGGGAACCAGCGTCGATCTGATTCGCGGCGCCGCCGAGCGATTGGTTGCGGCCGGCAGCGAGAGCATCTTCGTGCTGGTGGATCTTGGCAGCGCCGTGATCAGCGCCGAGATGGCCCTGGAAGACTTCACACACCCCTACCGCCTGAGCGACGCGCCGCTGGTCGAAGGAGCGATTATGGCGGCCGTCGAAGCCTCGGTAGGCTCGGAGCTTGAGCGGATCGCGGAGGTGGCCGAGCAGACCAAGGATCTGCGCAAAGTGCATCGCTAGTGGTCCGAACAGTGCTAGGGAAACGCTGCACATCCAGCAACACAAACTAGCCAGCAGCAAAGGGCAACGCCATGAACGAGGCGATGGAGTCCATCCTAACGATTGAGCATCCCGCAGGGCTGCATCTACGTCCGGCGGCCCTGTTCGTCAAAACAGCGGCCCGTTTCCAAAGCCAGATCACGATCACGAATCTCAGCCGCGTCGGCACGCCCGCTGCGGATGCCAAAAGTATGTTCGGCGTGATGCTGATCGGCGTTTCGCAGGGCCACCAGGTGCGCTTGCAGGCCAAAGGCGGCGACGCCAGGCTGGCGCTTGCTGCGCTGCGTGCGCTGGTTCAGAGTCAGTTCGCAGAAACGGCCGCCGGCGATTGATCGTGAGCTGTACGCGCAAACCACATGCCGCGACACGCAGCGGGGCACGATGCGCGCAGATTCGTGCAAACTCGATTGCACATAACGGTGCGCTTGCGGCAACGATTCGCTCTGCCGCAGCCGCAGAGTCAGCCTGAGCTATTCGTTCGAGGAGTGCGCCTGTTCGCGCAGCAGCGACTGCATCGTCCAGATCGGCGTTTGCTCGATGTACAGCCGGCAGGAATGATCGAAGCTGACGCGGCTCGGGTAGTTCTGTGGATGGCAGCACATGCCCAGATACGAGCTTTGCTTCCCATCCCAGAACAAACACGACTCACAGCTCGGTTTGACGGCTACCTGTTCCTTCATCGGAGCATTCTCCTGCTACAACCTGCGCTGCCAATCAACCAGTAGTGCTTCCTTGCAACTACTATGCCGCAACATGCATTATGTCAAAGCAAAAGCGGATGCGATGATCGCATCCGCCGAGCCGTGCCGCCGAGCGCTTATTGCTTGCCGAACATACCGCCGAGGTTGCCCAGCACCTGCTGCGCCTGATCGGCCAGCTGACCGCCCTGTCCGCCCTGCCCGCCGAGCAGCGAGTCGACCTGCGCGGCCATCGGCTCAGGCAGCTGCGTCTTGATAAAGTTCGCCACCATCTGCACAGCATCGCGCGCCTGCGACTCGCTAATGCCGGTCCGCTCCGTGATTTGCTGAATCAACACTTCCATACTGAAATCCTCCTTAGCTGCGCCTGCTTGTTCCAGCAAGCACTTCTGATTGTACTCGAACGCTCCAACCGTGGACAACGATCGAGCGCTACATACTCAAGACGAGACCTGAGCCTCAAAGTCACACCATTTTTGGCGATCGAGCTACTCGCCGCACCGCCGGTTGATCTGCTCGCTCCCATGGCTCGACGCGGGCATGCCGGCCAGAATCGTGACCTGATACAGCAATTCTTCCAGATCGAACGGCTTGCGCACATACACGTCGCATACCAGCGAGCGCGCCTGCTCAGCCGAAACCTGATCGCCGCCGATCAGCCCGATCACCGGAATCGCCGCAGTACGCTCGAATTGTCGCAGCTCGATCAGCAGCGTGCGGGCCTTGCGCAGCGGAAACAAATCCAGCACGATCGCCTGTGGTATGTATTGGGCGAGCAATGCCAGGCTATCGATCTCATTTGTGGCGGCCAGAACCAGATATCCGCTTCGCTCGAAGACACGTGTCAAAAAATCGCGCAGATACTTGTCGGGCTCAACGATCAGCAGTCGCGTCATCGTGATATTTCTCCCAACGGATCATCCATTCGCAGCTCAGAGAGCGTTCTTCTCCATCCAGGGGCTTTCTACATCAAAAGACGAGCGGCCGGGCAAAAAGTCACATCTCAAGCCGATCCAATCGTCGCTCTCGACACACGCGAGCACAGGCAGGTGACTTTTTGCGAGATTAGTCGTCAACAAAAGTGAATTGACAGCCGGTTGCCCGATTTGGTAACGTAGATCAACCCTGTACCCCACCGAGAGGAGGCACCGTGGAGTCGCTCGCGCTACAAGAGCTGGTGCGGCGCTGCCAGCGCACACTTCCTGACGATCCGCGCGCCTTTGAGCAGCTGGTCGCCGAGTACAAAGCGCGTGTTTTCACCATGGCCTACCGGCTGATGGGCAACCAGCACGAGGCCGAGGATCAGGCGCAGGAGGTTTTTCTCAAAGTGTATCGCGGCATCAAGACGCTGAACGATCCGGCAACGTTTGTGGGCTGGCTCGATCGCGTTACCACCAACACCTGCTTCGACGCGCTCAACAAGCAGCAGCGCCGTCCGTCGACAACCTCGCTCACGCCGCGCCCCGACGATGCCGGCGACGAGCCGCGCTGGATCGACTCGCGCAGCCTTTCGCCGGAGGAGGCCGCGCTACATCGGGAGCTGCGCGAGTGCCTGGAGCGCACGCTGGCCCGGCTGGATCTGGCTGGACGCGCGGCGCTGATCCTGCGCGACATTGAGGACCGCTCCTACCAGGAGATCGCCGAGATCCTGGGCGTTGGCCTGAGCGCCGTGAAGATGCGCATCCACCGCACGCGGCTAGCCTTCCAGGAACTGCTGGATGTAATCTGTCCCGGCGTGCGTCGAGAGCGCGCAACCTGAACCCCATCAATGTAGTCCGGCCCGCCGCAGAGACGGCCACTAGCACAGGAAAGACGCAATGGAACCACGTGATATGAACATAGATCTGGCCGCTCTGGCCGATGGAACGCTGGCCGGTCCCGAGTGGGACGCCTGGCTCGCGGCGAATCCAGGCGTGGCGACCGAGGTCGAGATCGCCCGGCGGGTGAGCGCGCTGGTTGGCGAGCTGCGCGGCGTGATGCTTGAGGTGCCGCCCGATTTCGAGACCCGGCTGCTGGAGCGTGTGCGCCAGGACACAGCGCTGATCGATCTGCTGGATCTCGGCTTTGTTGGCCTGGGCCATACGATCTTCGAGCTGCTGGAGCTGCTGCTGAGCTTTCTTCCCGGCCCGCAGCCGGCGCCGGCCATCTAGCTTTGCCAGGAGCAAACCATGGATTTTCAGGTAGTGATCGACTCGCTCACACAGATCGTGCTGGATATTATTAATTTCATCCCCAATCTGATCAACGGCCTGATTATTCTGCTGGTGGGCTACTTGATCGCCCGCGTTGTACGCTGGCTGATCGCCAACGTGCTCAAGCGTGTGCGCTTCGATCCGCTGGTGGAGCGCACCGGCATCACCGGATCGCTGCGTGGCCTCGGGGTGCAAACGCCGCTCTCGCAGATCGTCGCGCAGACGATCTTCACGCTGCTGCTGCTCTCGTTTCTGATCACGGCCACCCGGCTGATGGGCCTTGAGGCGGTCGCGCAGCTGCTTGAGCAATTGCTGCTCTTTCTGCCCAACGCGATCGCGGCGCTGATCGTGTTTTTGCTGGGCGGCATCGTGGCCAAGTTCACCGGCGATCTGGTGACAACCTTTGCCACCGGAGCCGGTCTGACCTACGCTCGGCGGCTGGGGCGGCTGGTGCAATATTTGATCAGCGTGGTGGTGGTGATTCTGGCGCTCGACGTGCTGGGCATCGACACCAGCCTGCTGGTGACGGCGCTGACGATCCTGATCGGCGCGTTCGGCCTGGCGATCGGGCTGGCGCTGGGATTGGGCGCGCGCTCCACGGTGCATCATGTGCTGGCCGGATATTATCTGCGCCAGCGCTTCCCGGTGGGCCAGCCGATCAGCACCGGCGACATCCAGGGCGAGATCAGCGGCATCGGCAGCGTTAACACGGTGGTCGCCGGCGCGGAAGGAACGATGATCGTGCCCAACGCCGCGCTGCTCGGCGCATTGATTCGCGTGCCGCCGCGACCGGCTCCGTCTGAGCCGCCGCAGCCGTAGCCGTCGGCCGGAAATCGATCCCTTACCCGCCAGACAAAGTGACGAATAGATGCATTGATCCGTAGAGGCACGCGGTCGCTCTCTGGGTGGTCGTGTTCCTACGGGATGCATAACTTCAGGAGGAGATCTCCCATGACGAATCCGCTCCCACCCCCGGCGCCGACCAGTCGCGCGGTCACGCTGCCGCTTGAGGTCGCCTATACCTCGCTCGACGAGGCTTTCGACGGCCTGGCGACGATCGAGCGCATCTATCGCCAGCAGCGCGATCGCCGGGCGATCTTTGTCACCGCCTACCTGGTCATCACCGGCGCGATCCGGCGCAGCGTTGCCGAGCAGCGGTTTGCGGATAACGACTGGGCCGCGCGCTACGCCATCAGCTTTGCCAATCTTTACCGTCAGGCGCTGCTGGACTTCGAGCGCCAGGATCTGGCGGCAGTGCCCAAAGCCTGGCGTATCGCCTTTGAGACCGCGAGCGGAAATCACAGCCTGGCGCTGCAAGATCTCCTGCTGGGCATCAACGCCCATATTAATCACGACCTGCCGCTGGCGCTGGCCGAAGTCACGATCGATCCCGATCGCGACCGGTGCTACGCCGACCACAACGCGGTCAATCTGGTGCTGCGCGCGGCTGTCGATCAGCTTCAGCAGCAGATCTGCCGGGTGTATGCGCCGATTCTGACAGTGCTGGATCTGGCCGGCGGCGACCTCGACGAGGAGCTGGCTGGTTTCAGCGTGGCCAAGGCGCGCGAAAGCGCCTGGGTCGCCGCCGTGAGCCTGGCCAACGCCCGCAGCGACGCAGAGCGCACGGCGATTCGCACCAGCCTCAACGATCGAGCGGCCGTGATGGCGCGGCTGGTCCTCAGCCCGAATCCGATCTATCCCTGGCTCGTCGGCGCGCTGCGACACCTGGAAAATCTCAAGCCGTGGTACGACTGGATCGAGCCGAGCGTGCCGCATCCAAACGCATAATCGACCGGCGACATCCAGACTCACCGCAGGGACACGTCACGCGACGTGTCCTTTGTGCGCCAGTAGGAGCAACCAATAGTTATGTCAATGGAAAATTATCAGGAACTTCATAGCTGTATCATAGCCGTGTGAAGCTGCTCTTCTATCAACCTAGTGCGATGTTAGCTAGAATTTGCCAGCGCTTGAACCTCATACCAGCAAAGGAACACGAGCTATGCGAACGACACGCTGGATCTTCTGGCTTTTTCTCTGTATCGCCACGATAACGTTTTTTCCGGCAGCACCGACGCACGCCGCGCCGCTCGCGCTGTCGATTCCGGTGCAGCCACGCGCCGGCGATGTGCAGACCGACGGCGAGTTTGTGGTCTGGACGGATCTGGACAGCCCACAGTATGACGCGGCCCGGCATCTCTACGCGGCTGCGCTCGGCGACGGACAGCGGATGCTGGTCGCTTCGAACGTGCTCGGCTCGGACGAGCGCGGACCAAACGTCGCGCTCAGCAACGGTGTTGTGATCTGGCAGGAACAACACGCAACCGGACGCAGCCTGCGCGCCAAAAATCTGCGCACGGGCCAGACGCTCACCGTAGCCACCGGCGAGATCGCATATCCGGCGATCGCTGGCTCCACGGTGACCTGGTGGGAAGATTACTATGTTCGCGACATCGAAACCGCGCGCAAGCCGGCAACCTTGAAAGCGCGTGATCTTGCGACGATGAGCGCGCCGATCACTGTCACGCAGACAGCCAAAACGACGTATGGCTTTGGCCCGTCCAAGATGAGCGGCACCTGGATCGCCTACGCCAAAGCCACCGGCGCGGCGAAAGTGCTGGCCTGCTGGCAACTGGAAGCCGTCCCGATCACCGGCGGCACGCCGTATGTGATCGCCGACCTGGGCTGCGCGCCGCCTAAATTCGATCTGATCGAGGGCCGGCTGACGTACATCGACCGCGACGGGCTGCTGATCGCGAATACGCTGCTCGGCGGTGGGCAGCAGCAGAGCGGGCCGCATGGAGCGCTCAGTCTCTCCAGCGATCTGCGCTACTCATTCTGGGGCAAATACCGCCAGATCAGCCAGTCGCAGTACACCTACGATCTGTGGGGCTACGACTCGTCCACCGAGAGCGCGTTTCTGGTCGCGCCGGGAACAATGCTCGGCGGCTCCAACCAGTACGTGCCGATCCCGCAGCCCCACACTCGCGGCGACATCATCACCTGGATCGCGGGCGAGACCGATGGCAGCGTCCGGCTGCGTGCGGCGCGAATCGTCGACATGCTGCCGAATGCGCGACGTGAGAGCGCCGGCGATGGGCAGATCTGGTTTCCTGAAGTCGGGCATACGCTCGGCGGCAGCTTCCGGGCCTTCTGGGAGCGCAGCGGCGGCCTGCCGATCTTTGGCTTTCCGCTGACCGAGGAGTTCATCGAAAAGAGCCGCGACACCGGGCAGGGCTATCCGGTCCAGTATCTTGAGCGCCAGCGCTTCGAGTATCACGCCGAGCATGCCGGCACCGCCTACGAGGTGCTGCTCGGACGCCTGGGAGCTGAGCAGCTTCAGTGGCTCGGCCGTGACTGGCAGCGCGAGCCGAAGGCCAGCCTGCAGACGCCACACTATTACGCCGCCACCGGCCACGCGATCGCGCCGCAGTTCTGGGATTACTGGCGCACGCATGGTTTGGAGCTTGGCGATCGCGGCATCTCCGAGCGCGAGGCGCTGGCGCTGTTTGGCTATCCGCTGACCGAGCCGCAGATGGAGACCAACAGCAGCGGCGATCGCGTGCTGACCCAGTGGTTCGAGCGCGCACGCTTCGAGTATCATCCCAACAATCCCGCCGGCAGCCGCGTGCTGCTTGGCCGTCTCAGC
>DASWTQ010000697.1:0-18667 GCA_036402055.1 Herpetosiphonaceae bacterium | reverse complement strand
AGGCGCGCTCAGCCGCCTGACGCAGCGCGGTGGCCAGACCCTGACCGTCAAGCTCTTCCTTGCCGCCGATGCCCTCGGCAAAACCACGAATAATCTGCGAAAGAATCACGCCCGAGTTGCCGCGCGCGCCCATCAGCGCCTTGCGATACACCTGCTCGGCAACAGCGGCGGCAGAGTTCTGCGGCTGTACATCCTTCACGGCCGCGCTGAGCGTCAGATGCATATTCGTGCCGGTATCGCCGTCGGGCACGGGAAACACGTTGAGCGCATTGACCTCGCCGACATGCTGATTGAGCCACTCGGCGGCGGCTTGCAGGCCGCGAAGAAGCATATGCCCATCACACAGCGTAGTGTTGTGCTGATCCATGGAACCTCCGAAAGATGAGTCCTGAGTCTTGAAAACAGGCGCGCAGCCGGGCCACCAGCGGGCCGACCGCATCAGCCTGCGTTTATTCGGTGCGAATGCCCTGAACGTGGACGTTGACCGTGGATACCGGCATTCCAAGCGATTTGTTGAGCGCGTAGGTCACCGTCGCAATCACCTGCTGCGCAACTTCTGAGATCCGTGTACCATATTCCAGCACAACATACAGATCCACCGAAATGCTATCTTTGCCGATATGCACCTCGATGCCACGGTGCTGATCTTCCTGGCGCAGCACCTGCACCACGCTGTCTCGCAGGTTCGCGGGAGCCATGCCGACCACGCCATACGAGCGGCAGACCGCCTGCGCTGCGATCGTCGCGATCGCCCGTGGTGAAACTTCGATCACGCCCTGCGGCAAAACCCGCGTATTAGGATGTTCTTTCCGATCGCTCATAGATACGTTGTACTCCACCAGATAGGCGCTCAACTTCGGCGGTTCCGCCCACGCGGTTTGCCAGAAGCGCTGAGCTATGGTATCATTTGGCGCAGAGCAGTCGCCTGCCCAGATCGGGTAACGGCTGCTCTGCCATTGCACATACGAATTCTCCGTTCCAAGAGATCATAGGCTGTAGGAGGCAACCACTCATGGCGAAATGCGCTGAGTGCGGCAAAGGCCCAAGTTTCGGCAACGCAGTGAGCTTCTCGAACCGGCACACCCGCCGCCGCTTCAACCCGAACCTGCAAACGGTTACGCGGGTGCAGAACGGCAAGCCGGTTAAGGTGAAGATGTGTACCCGCTGCATCCGAACGGCGGTCAAGACCCGCTAAGACATGTTGAGATCGTTCGGTAGAGGCCCATCCATCTGGATGGGTCTTTGTGTTGCTTCTGCGCGAACGGGCGATCTGCTGTTTCATCGCAGCGCATTATAGTGCAAACGCCGCCGCCCGATCAAGGATCAGTATTGGAAGTGCGTTATACGGATTGTTGATGGGATCGAGATCTCAGGATAACGTTGGGTAAAGAATCACAAGGCTAGCGATTAATTGGCAGGATACGTGCGCGTGACGTACTTTCATCAACAGTAACCAAAGCTCCGGCTTCGAGAAGCGGCTGAAATTGTACAAGCGCAGCGAGCACAAGTTCGTTAAGATGATCAGGAAGAACATCTTGGGTACGGACTTGTATGACGCTCGGATAATCCGCCTGCGTAACTGCTAGGATCGTCCCGAAATCAAGATCATGGGTGAAGACGACATAGTTGTTAGCTCTAACCCATTCCATAATCTCGCGATCCGTTGCGCGAGGATTGCCAATACTCGACCAATGTACGGCAACCCAACCATTGCGCTCAAAGAACTCAATCCAGAGCGGCGAGAGATTCATGTCAATCAGCAGCTTCATGCAGCATGAGTCAAAGGTACGTCCAATTCCTCGACGCGCCAGGCCGCATAGGCCAAAGCCTCGCACACGTCATCCTCTTCCAGATACGGATAGGCGCGCAAAATCTCTGCGGTCGAATAGCCCGTCGCTACAAGGCCAACGATCGTACCGACTGTTACTCGCAAGCCGCGAATACAGGGCTTGCCGCCCATGACTTCTGGATCGAAAGTGATACGAGTAAGTTGCTTCATATCTGCTCTCTCGCGTTCTACTACTTCAGTTGATTATACATGCTGTAAAAGCAGGCATGCGTTCAGCGTGTTGGCCAAACGCGCGCTCAACCGACTTAAACAGTTGCCTCCTCCGACAGCAGATAGCGCTCGATCGCCGCGCCCAGCCCGGCCTGCTCCGGCCCGTCGATTAGCACATCCGCGCCCGCCAGCAGCTCCGGCGGCCCGCTGCGCACGGCCATGCCCAGCCCTGCCCAGGCTACCATCTCGACATCGTTATAGTGATCGCCGGCGGCCGCGACCTCATGCTGGGCAATACCGAGCATAGCCGCCAGCTGCGACAGCGCCCGACCTTTGGTGCAGCCCGGCGCGTTCAGCTCGCCGAACTGGGCGTGTGATCGCACAATATGCAGCCGATCGACGAAGTGGATTTGCAGCCCCGCCAGACGCGGCCCGACCTGATCTTGATGCTCGATAAACAGCAGCTTGGTCGGCGGATGCTGCCTGACCGTCGCCTCAAGATCCTCTACGACATGAAAGATGTGCGGCGTATCGGAGAAGCTCTGATACAGCGCCAGCTCCTCGCCCGCGTACGGCACATACAACTCATCATTGATGTAGGCTTGCACATACACACCTGCATCGCGCAGCTGCCGCACCGCCTCTGCTGCCAGCTCCGACGGCACCGGATCATGGAACAAGATCTTGCCGCTCTGCTGATCCTTGATCAGCGCACCCTGGTAGCAGATCAGCGGCCCTGTAATTCCCAGCTGCTCGGCAAACGTCGTCGTCGTGCGTATGTTGCGGCCCGTCGCCAGCGTGACGAGTCCGCCGCGCTCTTGAAACGCCTGAACCGCAGCCAGCGTTCTCGGCGGCACCACCAGATCTCGCCCGATCAGCGTTCCATCAACATCCAGCGCCAGTAATCGATAGCGCATAATCTGCTCCTCTATTGCCATTCCGGCGATAAGCGCGTGGCGAAGCTTACACTCGCGGCGCATCAATTCAATAGTCTACGGGCATCGTACCCCTTTTTTGCATCGGCCCGCTTGTAGTCCTTCGGGGTTAAAGGCGAGCTAGTCCCCGCCGGTTGGCGATAGGTTACCAGAGCACGATGGCTAACATTATGTATCCCCGGTACGATACGACCTGCACATATTCACATATTGATATGAGCAGCAAATAACCCTTTCTTTTTACTCTTCATCGTTCACCAGGGGGTTGAGATGCGCCGTTTGATGTGGTTCCTTGCTCTGTGCCTGACGTTAAGCTCATTGAGCCTGCCGGCATATACGATCGCTGCTCCTGTTTCCCAGCCCAACACCGTGCAAGCTCAGGCCCGCCGTAACGCAACCATCGAGCGCATCGTCGAGCTGATCAACCTGCGCCGTCGCAATGCCGGACTGGCTCCGCTGACCGTCCACCAGACACTCTCGGCCTGCGCGCAGCAGTATAGCGAAGTTCAGGCCGCGCAGAGCGGAATCAATCATACCGGGCCGGATGGCTCCACGCCTGGTCAGCGTCTCAGCCGCTGCGGCTACCGCTGGAAGCACTACGGCGAAAACCTGGCAGCGGGCCAGGTTTCTGCGGAAGAAGTCGTCGCGGCCTGGATGGCCAGCCCGGGACACCGCCGCAACATTCTGAGCGCCAAAGTTCGTGAGATCGGCATCGGCCACAGCTATCGTGCCAACGACCCGGGCCGCTACTACGATTATTATGTCATGGAAGCCGGCACCCGCAAGTAATCCCGCTTGCCAGCTATAAACGAAGCCGTGCAGCAATGCTGCGCGGCTTTTATGTTGCGATCATTAGCACACGGTCGCGCTGCGTCAGGTCTTGGTGGATCGTGATGCGCGCCGGGCCGAAGATCTGCGCCGCCGTTTGCCGCGCTAGCTCACCCTGCCAGGCGCCAAGCTCCATGATCACCACTCCCTGCGGCTTGAGGTAGCGCGGGATCTCGGCCAGCAGCTGTGCAGGCAGATCGAAGCCCTGGGCTCCGCCGCCATCCAGGGCCAGATGCGGCTCCCAGTGCCGCACGTTCTCCTCGACCTCATCCAGAATCGTGTAGGGCGGATTCGAAACGATCAGCGCGATGGACTCGGGCAATGGTTCGCAGCCGGCGCCCTGGAGCAGCGTCACGCGATCCGCCACGCTGTGCCGCTCGACGTTGATCCGCGCGACATCCAGCGCATCCGGCGACAGATCGACGGCGAAGACGCGCGCCTGAGGCAGCTTCACCGCCAGCGTGACGGCAATGCAGCCGCTGCCGGTGCCGATGTCGGCGATCGTCAGCTCGCCAGAGTACGCCGCTGCCCACGCGAGCGCCAGATCCACCAGCAGCTCGGTCTCGGGCCGTGGCACCAGCACGCGCCGATCGACGACGAAATCCAGGCCGTAGAATTCTTTATGCCCCACCAGATAGGCGATCGGCTCAAGGATGGCGCGGCGCTCGACCAGAGCTTGAAACGCCGCCTGCTCGGCTGTGCTCAGCTCGCGCTGGCTCTCGGCCATGATGTAGGTGCGGCTCACACCAAGCACATGTGCCAGCAAAACCTCGGCATCCAGGCGCGGCGAAGACGAGCGATCCGCCAGCTGCGCGCTGGCCGTCTGTACCGCCTGGCGTAGCGTGGTCATGACGAAGCCGCCAGCTGCGACGCGCTCAGGCCGAGCCGCGTCAAGACTTTACGTCCGGCCGGACTATCCGCAAAATCCCACAGCTCCTCCACGGCGCGATTGACCGTGCCACCGCGCTGCCGGGCCAGATACCACGATTGGCTCAGCGTCAAGCCCTCGATCTCGATTGTCGCCAGGTCGCGGGTTTTGGGAAAGCGGCTGCGCGGCACAAAGGCCAGGCCCAGCCCATCGCTCACCGCCTGGATCGTGCCGGCCACGCTGTCGGTTTCGAGCAGCACCTGGAGCTGATCCAGCGCGATGCCCTGCCGCCGAAACAGATCTTCCAGCGCCCGACGCAGCGCCATGCCCCGCTGCGGCAGAATCAGCGCGCACTCGCGCAGATCCGAGAGCAGCACCTGCGACTGCTGCAAGAGCGAGTGACCACGCGCCACGGTACAGACGATCGGCTCGTCGCCCAGCTCAAGCACGTCAAAGGTGCGGCGGCGCGGATGCTCATCCAGCAGCACGGTTTGCACCTGGCCGCTGCCCAGCCACGCCAGCAACTGATCCGAGAGCCCAACATCCACCGCGAAGCGCACGCCGGGATGCTTGCCGTGAAACGCCGCCAGCAGCGCCGGAATGATGCGCTCACCCGTGGTTGGCGCGCAGCCAATGCCGACGCGGCCCGTCACATGGCCGCGCAGACTCAGCATATGCTGCTCGGCGCGAGTGGCCATCGCGACGACATCGCGGGCATGAACCAGCAGCTCCTCGCCCGCGTGAGTCAGGCGCATGGTCTTGCCGACACGCCGGAAGAGCCGGACCTCGCCGACCTGCGCCTCAAGCGCCTTGATGTGCTGGCTGACCGCCGGCTGCGTAAAGCCGAGCCGCGTTGCGGCGGCGGTAAAGCTGCCGGTCTCGGCAACCGCCATAAATGTTAGCAGGTGATCGGTGTTTAGCATTGTGCAATCCGCGACGGCGAAGATGGGCCGTGGAACCGGAGCGTGCAGGCCCTCACCCCCCAGCCCCCTCTCCCGCTCCGCAGGCGAGGGGGAGCAGTGGTACTGGCTTTGTTCCTTTGTTCTCTTGTTTCCCTTGTTCCCTTGTTCCCTTAGGTTCTTGGTTCTTGGTTCTTGGTTCTTGATTATTCGGTTACAATACCACCGTGAACATTGCATACACAATCTTGCTGCAAACCGGCGACGGCGATCCGCTGGCGGCATCACGCTTGATTCTGGCGCTGGTCTGCGTGATCGTGCTGAGCAGCACAGGTCTGGCGGTCACGGTTGGCCTATCGCGCCGCATCCAGTCGATCGCGGACCAGCAACCGGCCAAGCCGCTAGCCGACGTAGAAGAAGCCGATACCGGCGATCACGTAGACCGCTAGCAGCATCGCGCCTTCGAGCCAGTTGGACTCGCCGTCGAGCGAGATGAACGAGGCGATCAGCACGGCCAGGCCGAGGACCATCACCTCGAACAGGCTGAAAAACAGCGTCAGCTCGCGCGGCCCGATAAAGATGCTCAGAAAGACCAGCAGCGGCGCGACAAACAGCGCGATCTGCATCGACGAGCCGAGCGAGATATTCATCGACAGATCCATCTGGTTTTTCATCGCCGCCTGCACGCCCACCAGATGCTCCGCCACGTTGCCGACGATCGGGATCAGAATCACGCCCAGGAACAGCTCGCGCACGCCCAGCTCCTCTGCGACCGGCTCGACAACGCCGACCAGAAATTCGCTCATGAAGACGATCGCCAGCGTGCTAGCGGCCAGAATACCCAGCGCGAAGGCCACGCTCCACTTGGGCTTGTGCGCCGTGATCTCCTCGGCGCTGCCCACGCCGGTATGGCTGGTGCCGCCGTGGCCGTGCTCGGTCGCCGGATCTGCGCCGGTTGCGGTAAACTGATACACGATGCTCAAGATGTAGAGCAGCAGAAGCACGCCGGCCACGACAAGCGAGATCGTGTTGAGCGCGGGATCGGTCACTTCGGTGTTGTAGATCTCAAGCGCGCGGTTCGGATCGGCGATCTCGGAGAACAGCTCGAACATCGTGGGAATGATCAGGCCGATCACCGCCAGCGTCATCATCGAGGACGACATACCGGCCAGGCCGCGATCGAAGCGCTGCACGCCATGCCGCAGACCGCCCAGGAGCAGCGAGAATCCGACGATCAGCAGCAGATTGCCGATGATCGAGCCGGTCAGCGAGGCTTTCACAAGCTCGTATCTGCCGGCATTGATCGCAACGATAGTGATGATCAGCTCGGCGGCATTGCCCAGCGTCGCGTTGAGCAGACCGCCGATCTTGGGGCCGTAGTGCAGTGCAAGTTCCTCGGTCGCTTCGCCCAGCACGCCTGCCAGCGGCACCAGCGCGATCGCCGACGTAGCAAAGATCAGCAGTTCGTTGCCGATGACAAACTCAGCCAGGACCGCCAATGGAACAAAGATCAGCAAATAGCGTAAAATACGCACTGCATCAGGCTCCTTTCTCAGAATCCAATCGGAAGCGGGCGCAATCATACCATCAGCCGTTGAGCCTGGTCAATCTGCTGCGAGCAGATGCGCCGCGAGTACCATTGTGGCACGTTGCGAAAAGCAATATCATTGCCACCGAGTCCAGCATCCCGGCTTTCGATGGCATAGCACCTGGGAGCAGGCGATGCCGCGCGTAGCACATTCCAAACCAGAATTATTGCGCTTGTTGCAGATGCTGTCGCCGGTGGATCGACGGGTGATGGCGCAGCTCTGGCACGTGCCCTCGCCCGACCCTGAGGTACTGGCGGCCACGATGACCGATCCTGAGCGTGTATCGGCTCAGTGGAACGCGCTGACCGAGCAGGAGCGATCGGCGCTGACGCGGCTGCTCGGCGAAGACGGCAGCCTGCCCGTGGCGGTGATGCAGCGCGAGTGGGGCGGCGTGCGCGAGCCCGGCGGCTTCGAGCATCCGCGCGCCTACATGCAGGCCCTGCGCGGACCGGCCACGCCGACCGAGCGGCTGTACAACATGGGCTTTATCTTTCGGACCCATGATCAGCGCGGCACGATCTATCGCATCCCCAACGATCTGCGCCCGCTGCTGCCCGAAGTTCCGCCCCGCGATCGCCGGCTGAACCTCACGCCGGCTCCGGCGCCGTTCAATATCGCGCCCGGCACGCCGATGACCGCCGAGAATCTGGCGGTGGCGCTGCTGACGCTGGCCTACAACGGCGAGATCAAAGCCCTCGAAGACGGCGCGCTGAGCAAGCCCAGCCTGGTGAAGCTGGCCCGGCACCTGGATGAGCAGCCGGACCTGCGCGCGATCCGCCGCGAGTCCGACTGGCCGCTGGTGGCGCTGCTGCGCACAATGGCGCTGGAGGCTGGTCTACTGCGGCGCACAAGCGACGGCGAATTGCGGCCCACGCCGCAGGCGCTGGACTGGCTTCAAGCTCCGCAGCCGCAGCGAGTCCAGCAGCTGCTCAACGGCTGGTGTGCCAGCGCGCTCGACGATCTTTCGGTGCTGTGTGGCCTGCGCTGGAAAGGCGGCGCGCCCTACACGCTCAATCGAACGGCGACCCGGCGCGGCCTGCTCAATCTCCTGGCGCCGCTGCCCGCCGACGAGTGGCTGTCGATCGCCGCGATCCGCGCCGAGATCCAGCGCGTCGAGCCCGACTTCCAGCGGCGCGACGGCCGCTACGATACCTGGCTGCTCTACGACGAGCGCGATCGGCTGGTGAGCGCCTGGGAAGACTGGGACCTGGTCGAGGGCGCGCTGATTCAGGCGGTGATCTGCGGGCCGCTGCACTGGCTGGGGCTCTTCGACTGTGGCGCGGATGCTCCCGACGGCTGCGATGCGGCGCGGCTCACGCAACTCGGCGCGCATCTGCTGGCCGACGGACCTGCGCCGCCGGTAGCGCCCAACCTGCCGCTGATCGTCCAGAGCACCTTTGAGATCATCTGCCCGCCGGGCGCGTCGCTCTACGCGCGCTTTCAGCTTGGCCGCGTGGCCGAGCTACAGCAGAGCGGCGCGGTGACGATCTTCCGGCTGACCAGGCGCGCGGTGCTGGCTGCGGCGGAGCGCGGCATCGCGGCTCAGGACGTGCTGCGCTTTCTGGAGGAGCAGAGCTATGGCGCGCTGCCGCCCTCGATCGCCTACACGCTGCTTGAATGGGGCGGCCAGACCGAGCAGGTACGCCTGGAAAACGCGGTCCTGCTGCATACCGTCGATCCGATTGTGATGGCACAGCTGCGGCAGCAAAAAACGCTGGGCCTGAGCGAGATCGAGCCGCTGGCGCCGACGCTGCTGCGCGTTCCCGATGGCAGCGCCGACGATCTGGCCGAGCAGCTGCGTCGCGCCGGGTGGGGCCTGCGCGATGAGCGGATCGATCCGCAGCTGCCGCTCGACGACCGCGATCTCAAAGCCGTCGTGGGCGCGGCGCTGGCCTACACCCGCCTGTGCGCCGAGCTGGATCTGACCTGCGAGATCTCGCCCGCGCTCTTGCAGCGCCTGTGCCGCCTGGTTCCGGCACGCTGGGTAGAGACCGCCGACCAGACAGCGGCGCAGACGGTCGCGCAGATGCGTGAACAGATCGGATCGCGGCCACGGGAAGAATAGCGGCTCAAAAGCGCTGATTGGTCGTTAGAATTATGTAAAACGAACGTTCGACGGAGTATAATACACAGAGTTAAAAACAAGCAGGGGAAACGAGTGATAATGCGTAGTCGTGAACGTTTATATCGTACCGAGGCGGTGATTCTCCGGCGCAGCGATTTTGGCGAGGCCGATCGGATGCTGACGCTTTTCAGCGCAAGATACGGCAAGCGCCGGGTCATCGCCAAAGGTGCGCGCAAAACGACGAGCCGCCGCGCCGGACACATCGAGCTGTTCAACCGGGTCGAGCTTCAGCTTGCCACCGGGCGCAACCTGGATATTGTCACCGACGCGCAGATCGTCGATCCGTACAAGCTGCTGCACGAAGATCTGCCGCGACTATCGCACGCCTACTACATCGCCGAGCTGGTCGACAAGCTGACCGTTGACGACGAGGACAACTGGCCGATCTATAAGCTGCTGATCGATACCTTCGCGGCGCTGAACAGCACGGCGGCGCTGGATCTGGTAGCGCGCTACTTCGAGCTGCATCTGCTCAATCTGGTCGGCTACCGGCCGTATCTTTTCCAGTGCGCGATCTGCCAGGAAGAGCTGACCGAAGACGCGGAGCGCTGGAGCCCGGCCGGCGGCGGCATGTTGTGCCAGCGCTGCGCCGCCCGCGAGCCGCACGCCCTGCCGATCAGCCTGCCCGCCTTCAAGGCGCTGCGCTACTTGCAGCGCGAGCCGATCGCGGCAACCGAGGATTTGCAGCGACTCTCGGAAGCGCTGCGTCGTGAGATCGAAAGCGTGCTGCGCGCCACGCTAAGACCAATTCTGGAGCGCGAGCTAAAATCCGTCGAGTTTCTGGATGCCGTACGGCTGGCGTCGTAGCAGCCCGGCGCAGCGCTGCCAGGCCATGCAGAAGCAGCGGATCTGTTCCAAACAACACGCGTATTAGGCAGCCTGACGGCGCACAAGAGGAAGGTTCGATCAAGGAGCCGACGATGAGCTATCTTCATAATCTGCTTGGGGAAGGCGAAGAGATCGTCTTTACGACGCGGCAGCACTGGTTTATTCCCCTGGCCCACATCCTGACCGAGCTGATTGTGCTCGCGATTTTGAGCATTGTGGCGGTCGTTATTCCAGCGGTCTTTCCCAATATTCCCCAGGGAATGGTCTATCTGGTGACGGCGGTGGCAGGCGTAATCGTGGTGTTGAGCGCGTTCGGCGATATTATGCGCTGGCGCAACGAGCAGTTCGTGATCACCGACCGCCGGGTGCTTCAGCTGCAAGGCGTGCTCAGCAAAAACGTGCTCGACTCGTCGCTGGAGAAGATCACCGACGTGCAGCTGGAGCAAAGCCTGTTTGGCCGCATGTTCAACTTCGGCAACGTCGATATTTTGACGGCCAGCGATGAGGGCGTGAACCGTATGCAGGCGATTCGCCGCCCGATCGAGTTTAAGCGAGCGATGATGGACTCGCGCGCGCGCTACGACGGCTATCTGGATCGCGCGCCGGTAGCGTACGATCAGCCGCGAGATGTGCGCGCGGTGCTTGAGCAGCTTGCCGCGCTGCGCGATCGTGGTATCCTCTCTCCCGCTGAATTCGAGGCCAAAAAACGCGAGCTGCTTTCCCGAATCTAGAACAAAGAACAAAGAGCAAAGAACAAAGGCGCCTCAACAGCTCACCCTTTGTTCTTTGTTCGCCCAGAGGGCACCCGGTTCTTCCTAACAGGAGCACTAGATGAGCGAACTCTTCGACCGTATCACCGAAGCGACGGCCTTTATTCGCAGCCAGACCGATCTGCGTCCGGATGTGGCGCTGATTCTGGGCTCCGGCCTGGGAGCGCTGGCGGATGAGATGGAGGTCGCGGCGACGATCTCGTATCCGACGATCCCGCACTTTCCGCCGTCTACGGTCGAGGGTCATCGCGGCGAGCTGGTGCTGGGAACGCTCGGCGGCTGCAAGGCCGTGGTGATGCGCGGTCGCTTCCACTTCTACGAGGGCTACGGCCTGGACCAGACGACGTTTCCGGTGCGGGTGATGCAATCGCTGGGCGCGCGCACGCTGATCGTCACCAACGCGGCGGGCGGTCTGCGCGCTGACTGGCAGGTCGGCGATCTGATGCGGATCAGGGATCATATCAATTTTCCCGGCCTGGCCGGGCATCATCCTCTGCGCGGCCCCAACGACGAGCGGCTCGGCGTGCGCTTTCCCGCGCTGACTCACGCCTACGACAGCGGCCTGGGCAGCCTGGCCCGTGAGATCGCGGCTGAGATCGGCGTGCCGTTTCACGACGGCGTATACGCGATGCTGGCGGGTCCGTCGTTTGAAACGCCGGCCGAGCTGCGGATGCTGCAAACGCTGGACATCGACGCGGTCGGCATGTCGACGGTTCCCGAGGTGATCGTGGCGCGTCACGGCGGCATGCGCGTGCTGGGCATCTCGATGATCTCGAACATCGCGACGCCGGATGCGCCGCCTGCCAATCATGAGGAAGTGCTGGCAGCAGGCGAGGCGGTGAAGCCCAAGTTTACCGAGCTGATCACACGGCTGCTGGCGAAGCTGGCGGAGTAACAGCCCAAGATCGGATTTTGGGCGTGATGAATCGGGCTCAGGCGTCATGCCTGGGCTTTTTTGCGCCGCTCAGAATCAGCGCGAATTGGCGCGGTGCGGTAAAATAGAATCGTTATGCAAACTGTTTATGATGTGATTGTGGTCGGTGCCGGGCACGCAGGCTGCGAGGCGGCGCACGCGGCGGCGCAAATGGGCTGTCGTACGCTCCTGCTGACGATCGACCTCGATAAATCGGCGCATATGTCGTGCAATCCTTCGATCGGCGGGCCGGCGAAGGGGCACATCGTGCGCGAGATCGATGCGCTGGGCGGCGTGATGGGCCGTGTCACGGACGAGACGTTCATCCAGATCCGTATGCTCAACGAGTCCAAGGGGCCGGCCGTGCAGGCGCTGCGGGCGCAGTGCGACAAGCGACTCTATGCGCAGCGCATGAAAGACGCACTTGAGCGCACGCCGAACCTGGATCTCAAGCAGGCGCTGGTTGAGCGGATTTTAGTAGAACCTAGAACTGAGAACCAAGAACCAAGAGGCACGGAGCACGATACTGCTCAGGCTTCGGTTCTAGGTTCTAGGTTCTCGGTTCTTACCCACACCGGCTGGCGCTACTATGGCCGCGCGCTGGTGCTGACAACCGGCACGTTTCTGCGTGGCCGCGCGATCACCGGCGATTCGATGTGGTCTGCCGGGCGCGCGGGTGAAAGCGCGGCGGTGGCGCTGGGCGAGGATCTGCACCAGCTCGGCTTTCCGCTGGTCCGGCTCAAGACCGGCACGCCGCCACGAGTGGATGCGCGAACGATCGATTTTAGCGCCACGGAGCTTCAGCTCGGCAGTGCCAAGCCGCTCTACTTCGGCTTCTACTATGGCGACGAGCCGCCAATCCCGTCGTTTGTCACGGATCGGCCTAACCGCGCGTTTCCCGAGCCGATGCTCGACGCCTGGCGTCCACAGCTGCCCTGCTACCTGATCTACTCGACGCCGGAAACGCACCAGCTGATCCGCGACAACCTGGATCGCGCGCCGCTCTTCTCGGGCGTGATCGAGGGCGTCGGGCCGCGCTACTGCCCGTCGATCGAAGACAAGATCGTGCGCTTCGCCGACAAGGAGCGCCACGGCTTTTTCCTGGAGCCCGAAGGCTGGCAGACCAGCGAGGTGTATGTCCAGGGCTGCAATACTTCGCTGCCGGAAGACGTGCAGTGGCAGATGCTGCGGACGATCCCGGCGCTGCGCAACGTCGAGATGATGCGCGTCGGCTACGCGATCGAGTACGATGCGGTGGCGACCGGCGAGATTCTGGCGACGCTGGAGACCAAGCGCATGCCGGGCCTGTTCCTGGCCGGGCAGATCAACGGCACGACCGGCTACGAGGAGGCGGCGGCGCAGGGGCTGATCGCGGGAGTCAACGCGGCGCGGCAGGTCAAAGGCCAGGCGCCGTTTATTCTGCGCCGCGACCAGGCGTATATCGGCGTGCTGATCGACGACCTGGTGACCAAAGAGATTCACGAGCCGTATCGCATGTTTACGTCGCGGGCCGAGCACCGGCTGCTGCTGCGCTCCGACAACGCCGATCTGCGCCTCACACCGATCGGCTATGAGCTGGGCATGATCGATCAGGCGCGGCTGGCGCTGGTCGAGGAAAAGCGCGAGCGAACGGCGCAGACTCAGCGCGCGCTGCAAGCTGTGCGGCTCACGCCCTCGGGCGAAGTAAATCGCCGTCTGGCCGAGGCCGCCATCGGCCCGATCAGCCAGGTGTGCAGCGCTGATGTCGTGCTGGCGCGGCCCAATGTCAGCTACGCAACTCTTCAGCAGGCGCTGGATCTCCCGGATCTGCCGTCCTACATCGCCGAGCAGGTCGAGATCGAGACCAAGTACAGCGGCTACATCGAGAAGGAGCACAAAGCGGCGGAGCGCGTGCGCAAGATGGAGACGCGGCCGCTGCCCGCAGGTTTGGATGTGAATCTGATTCCTGGGCTGCGCACCGAGGCCCGGCAGGTGCTTCAGCGCTTCCGTCCCGCAACGCTGGGTCAGGCGTCGCGGCTGGCCGGGATCAATCCTGCAGATATTGCGGTGCTGCTGGTGTATCTGGAGCGGCGGCGCTCGGATGGCGCCCAGCGCGCGCCCGAAGTCGAAGCAGTCTAAGCTCGTCGAGCAGCAGATCGCCCCGCATCAAGGAGATCCGGGGCGATTTTTTTATGGCTCTGCCGTGCTGCTCGGCGCGGGCGGCGGCGACTCGGGCGGCTGTGTCGCAAAGCCGGGCGGCAGCGTAGGCGGGGGAAACGGCGGCAGCGATGGGCTGGCTGTCGTCTCCGGTGTCGCGTCGGGCGGCTGGGTTATGGTCTCGGCGGTCAACGCGGCTGTCGGCTCGGCTGTTGGCTCGGCTGTTGGCTCGGCTGTCGGCGGGGGCGGCTCGATCGGCAGATCTGTTGGCGTGATCGTCGGCTCGGCTGTCGGCGCGACGGTTGGCGCGATCGTGGGCGGCGGCGTCGGGAGCGGCGTTTGCGTAATAATGATGTACACCGGCGGCTGTGTCGCCGCGAGTGTCGGCGTTAACGTGGCAGTCGGCGTGATCGTCGGCGTAGAAGTCAGCGTCGGTGTTAGCGTCGGCGTGGAAGTTAGCGTTGGCGTCTGCGATGGCGTTAGAGTCAATGTCGGCGTGGCAGTCGCGGTCGGCGGCGCCAGCGTAGCGGTCGGCGTGGGCGGAACGTTGCCAAAGGCGCCGCCAAATGTATACAGATAGCCGATGCCCAGCCAAACGAGCGTGATCGTCGCCAGCAGGCCGAGCACAGCAAAATAAAAAGCCCGATCGCGGCCCGACAGCCGTCCGCGAACACCGCCCTGCGGCAGCGCCAGAGTCCCCGCACTGGCTACGGTGCCTGCCGTTGTTCCACTCCATTCGCCCGTGTATAATGGACAGGATAGGTGGTTAACGCTCAGGCAGTATTGGCGCTGATCGACTGGAATCTCCTGCGCCTCACCCGTGACATAGCAGCGGTGCTCGGATGTGGGAGATGCAAAGCGGATCGCGCGATTTTGGCGTAACCCAAGATAAGGACAATGGGCGCGTTCGTTCACAGTTCTACCTTCTCAGTGGCGATAATGTAGTATAGAGGACGGATCGGGCCACGTCAAAGCTTTGGGAGAGTACAGGTATGCGGATCGTTCTGGTATCCGATATTCATTCAAATGCAGTCGCTCTCGATGCGGTGCTGGCCGCGCTTCCACCCTATGATGAGCTGTGGTGCCTGGGCGATACGATCGGCTATGGGCCTGAGCCGAACCGCTGTTTGGAGCAGATGCGCAAGCTGGCCCGGCATGCGCTCACCGGCAACCACGATCTCGCCAGCCTGGGACTGGTCTCGCTGGCCGATTTCAACGCGCTGGCGCGGACAGCGAACCAGTGGAATAACGAGCAGCTTGAGCCGGATCTGCGGGCGTATCTTCAGGAGCTGCCGGCCAGCCTGTCGCTGCCGCCCGACGTCACGCTCGCCCACGCCAGCCCCCGCGATCCGATCTGGGAATACATCCTCGACGCCGAGACCGCCAGAGCCAACCTCGATCACTTCGAGACGCCGATCTGCTTCGTCGGCCATACCCACGTTCCGATGGTCTTTATGCAGCACGCCGACGGCAAGATCGAGCTGCGACGCGGCCGCGCCGGCGAAATCTTACGTATCAAGCCCGACGCGCGCTACATTATTAATCCCGGCAGTGTCGGCCAGCCCCGCGACGGCGATCCCCGCGCCGCCTACGCGATCTGGGACACCAAGGCCAATACGCTGCGCTTCAACCGCGTCGAGTACGACATCGAGGCCACGCAGCGCAAGATGCAGGCGGCCAAGCTCCCGGATCTCCTGGCCGAGCGGCTGTCGTTCGGGCGTTAGGAGACCTTATATTGCATCTTTTTCCCGAAATGAGTACAGTTATAAAATAGGCTGAGCGGAGCAGCATGTGTTCGACCAAGAATTGTCACACATCCAAGCCAAGGTGCGTGCGCTTGAATATGTCGTCACCATTCACGCCGACGAAGAGATGGACAATGACGGGCTGAGCATCTTTAATGTGGAGCAAGTCATCTTGACCGGGCAGATTGTCGAGCGACAACAAGACCGTCAAACGCAAGAATGGAAGTACTTAATCAAAGGACAAACCAACGATAACCTTGATGTAATTGTTGTCGTGAAACATAGTACGACCGCTATGGTCATTATTACAGTATATGTCGAATAATATGGATACAACTAATGAGCAGATGTGTGCCAACTGTGGCAAAGATGGCGCTCGTATTCGCTACATGACCCGCAGCTATGGGCGAGGTGAAGATCTATTAGTGATCGAAAACGTCCCTGTGATTAGCTGCCCTCACTGCGGCGAAAGCTACTTAACCGCACAAACAATGCACGAACTTGAGCGGATTAAGCGCCAACGACACCAGCTTGCAAAGAAACGTCCAGTCGCGGTCGCACAATTTGCATAAGCGGTGAATAGAATTGTTTACGGAGACAGTGATTAAATAATACAGCCGGTGTGCTCGAAAAACACACCGGCTGTCCGTTGATTTAATGAAGTATCGAAAAGTCCTGCAACTAGCACCCGCCGCAATACGAGCCTGCCGTCCACGGTCCACAGCTCTTCACATTATATGCACAGATGCGACATGTTCGCCGCTGAGAAAAGATTCTTTTTCCTGAAGCACACGAGCCGCACGAGGTCGTCGGGTAGCGATATTCATAAAAATCCGGTGTACAGGCATAGGCCGAGTCGGTCGTGGCAGCAACGCCAGCAATACCCAAGCCCAGGGCTGCGCCCATCTGCGACATGCGTTTCAAGAAGCCACGGCGTGAGGTGGTTTTGGGTGTGTTCGATGAGGACATGTGGATCTCTCTGTTCGGGGGGTGTTTTTACAACCTCTTAACCTTACCACTGATGTCAAGGGCAAAAATCATCAGCATCTCTTCGGCTACTTTTTGGCAGCATAGCCAGCGCCTGTAAAGCACGCTGGCTAGCAATAATCGTCTTGATTCGCGCTAGCTATGCTCACGGGGAGTTTGCCGCGTCCGCGCTTAGCAGCCCGCGCACCAAGATCCATCTTCCCAGCTCGTGCAGACGAGGGTACCCACACAGTTATATTGGCAAGATCGTCGCTGACGATACCTTCGCTTTCCTGGAGCGCACGAATTACAAGCGGTGAATTGATCTCGATATTGATAATGCTGGTCCGGTGCAACACAGCCATGCGCTGTCTCGCGCGTTGCTGCAAGCCCTGTAACACCAAGCCCCAGGGCTGCGCCCATCTGCGACATGCGTTTCAAGAAGCCACGGCGTGAGGTGGTTTTGGGTGTGTTCGATGAGGACATGTGGATCTCTCTGTTCGGGGGGTGTTTTTTACAGCTTCTTAACCTTACCACCGCTGTCAAGATCTAGGAACCACCAGCATCAATTCAGATACACGCTTGGATGACATAGCAGCATGCTACACGTCATTCATTCGCTTTACGTTGATTAGCACGCCGCGCAGTAGGAGCCATCCTGCCAGCTACCGCAACTAACAATACCGGTACAGCCATTCTTAATGCAATACCGCCGTTGGGAATAGCTTCTTTTCCCGATAACATTCCCGTATCCATGGCACGTACCACACGCACTCGTTGTATACCGATATTGATACCACTCCTCAGGTTCGGGGCATGCCTGCGCCGACTCGGTCGTAGAGATAACACCAGCGATACCAAGCCCGAGAGCTGCGCCCATCTGCGACATGCGTTTCAAGAAGCCACGGCGTGAAGTGGTTTTGGGTGTGTTCGATGAGGACATGGGATCTCTCTGTTCGGGGGGTGTTTTTACAGCTTCTTAACCTTACCACCGCTGTCAAGCTCTGCCGGAGTTGCGTCATTTTGCATACGGGCGTATACTCCTCCTCGGAGAGCATATTTTAACCAATGCTTGACTATTTTATGGCGATACCCGGCGCAACCCTGGCCGCGCTGATCTTTGTCGCGCGCCTGGCTATTGGCAGCTTCTTACTTCCCTCCGGGCTGGGAAAACTCGCAGATCTCACCGCCTTCACGGCGGGCGTGCGCGCGTATCGCATCCTGCCTGAACGCTTCGTGCCCCTGTTTAGCCGGATGCTGCCCTGGCTCGAAATAACGCTGGCCTTCATGTTATTGCTGGGCATCCTTGTGCCGATCGCAGCAGTCGCCGTGAGTGTGCTGGTTGCCTGCTTTACGATTGCGGTTGGGATCAATCTCGCGCGCGGACGCGAGATCAACTGCCAGTGCCACGGAGTCGCCGGGAGCCGATCGATCTCGTGGGGCACCATTGCGCGCAACGTGCCGCTGATCGGGCTGAGCCTGTGGCTTGGCTTCGCCGCTCCGCTCGTAGCGACATGGGCAGATTGGCTCCAGGGCTGGGCAGCCGACCTGCGACTGATCAATTCGCCGGCAGCGCTGATTTTGAGCGGCTGTTTGATCGCCTTCTGGTGGCTGGCGCTGCTGCTGATCGAGTGGATCGGTCATCTGCACTCACAAACCAACCACGTGCTTAAGGATCAAAGATGACAGGTATTTGGTTGATCTCCTACATCGCGCTCTGGATCTTGTTTTTGATCCTGGCGGTTGTGCTGCTGCTCACGGTACGCAGTCTAAGCGTCGTCGTCGAAAAGCTTCAGGCGTTGCAGCCAGGCCCCGAGCCGCCGGCGACCACACTATCGGTCGGGGAAACGTTGCCGGATGTCGAGCTACGTGCGCGCGACGACACGCTGCGCTCGCTGCATAGCTTCCGAGGTGCCGATACGGCGGTTGTAATCGTCAGCCCCGGCTGCGGTCCCTGCCGCGATGTGCTCGTGGAAGTAGGCCAGCACCCGGCATCTAGCGATCCGCTGCATCTTCACGTATCCCAAACCATCCTGGTCTGTCTTGGCGAGACGCATGACGCACAC
>DASWTQ010000696.1:0-5117 GCA_036402055.1 Herpetosiphonaceae bacterium | reverse complement strand
ATCGATCGCCAGCGCGCTATCGCGGCTCGTGGGCTGACGCGCGTCCAGCAGCGCCAATGCCGCCAACCCTGGACGCGGCGCATCGGCCAGCGCGCCACCGGCAAAGACCAGATCGTACTGCGCCTGTGGTCGCTCGTCGCGCAGAGCAAGATAGGCAATATTGATCGACTCGCGCAGAATCGCGTAGTCCAGCAGCAGATCGTCGAGATCGGTGGGCAGCTGGCGTGGACGCAGCACGCGGTTCAGCAGCCGGTTGTTGAGCGTCTGCTCGTCAAGATCGAACGGTAGCCAGCGCGTGATCGCCGCCGCGCCGCGCGCCTTGAGCACGTCGAGCGCGCCCAGGCGCAGACCGAGCCGCCCAAAGATCGCCTCGGAGTAGTGGCCTTCGCTCATCAGCAAACAGGCCGTGCTCAGCGAGTCGATCGAGACCGACAGCACGTTGCGACCAAAGCGCTGGGAAAGGAAGCGCACCATCAGCCCTTGATCCTCGACCACGCTGCCCAGCCGTGTGCAGCGCAGCATCTTGAGGCGATCGGCTCCGGGCAGGGCCGCGACCTGGTGCTCGCGATAGTAGCGCCGCAGCAGCGAACGCGTCGGCTCGATGCGCGGATACTGCGGCTGGGGCAGCACGTTGTCGGAGACTTCCACGGGTGCCGCCGCGCCGATCTCCTGGCGCACGCCCTCGGCGGCATCGCTGTTGCCGGCAAAGATCACCAGCGGCTGCTTGCCGGTATGCGTCGCCAGCAGCCCGACGATGTGGGCCAGCCGCTTGCTGGGCGAGGCCGCGCCGCCCTCGTTGCCGCCCGCGATCACCACAATATCGGGTTTGGCGCGCTCCAGCGTCAGCACATGATCGCCGAGCTGCTTGGCCGCCTCGTCCAGCGCGATCGTTTCCAGCAGCGTGGTGTACGTGCTGCGAGCCGCGTGGGTGGCGCTTTGCACCGAGCCGTGGCCGGCGATTCCGGCGACGACAACCGAGAGCACGCCGGCCGCGCTGGTGGTAGCAACGACGCCGTCGACGCCGTTACCAGCCTCATCTTGCGGATAGCGCAAGTCGTCGCCCTGCACCAGCTCGCGACTGGTGGTGGTTTCAATCTGCCGGAGCGCGGCAAGGATCGCCCGCGTCGGATCGTTGTCGGGCGGGCCAAACGTGCTGGGGCTGGCGGCGCGAGCGACCAAGCGATAGCTTTGATCGACCACATCGACCAGCGTGACGCGCGTAAGATCCAGACCGATTTCGACGACGAGGAGCGCACCGTGCTCTGGAGTATTCATCTCTTGTTCCACGTTTCGCTCCTTAGAACAAGCTGGCAAGCTGCGTGAGCCAGTCAGCGATAGCTTGCAATTGAGTCACCAGCGCGGTGATATAGGTCGTCACCGCAGACGCGAGAAACACACCAAAGGCTACCAGGATCAGCCCGCGACCGAGCGTGCGGATCAGCGTGCCCGGCCGGGACGGAACTTCGCCCCGCTGTGTGTATGTAAACGAAAGCAGCGTCACCGCCACCGCCACAATCAGCGTGATCGTTCCGGCGAGCGTCGCGGGATCGGCTGTTTGAAAGCGCCGCGCCGCGATCGTGTCCAGCAGCTGCGGCACCAGCGTGCCCTGGACTGCGCCCATCAGCGCGATCGTCGCGCCGATACCGAACAGGATCGCCAGCGGAATATTCGCCAGATACGACAGCCGCTGCCGTCCAAAACGTGTCGCCAGCAGCGCCAGCAGCACGCCGCCGACCGAGAGCACGCTCAACGTCGTGAGCGAGGCCGTGCCCGTGATCGCCTGAGTCACGGGCGGGATCAGCGTTTGATTGACCAACACTGCGGCGCTATAGCCCAGCGCCACACCGACCAGCAAATATTGAGCGAAGCGATAGAAGGGATTGTCGGCAATCGCGCGGCTCAGCACCATCAGGCTTAGCAGCGTCGCGATGCCGCCGCCTACTATTGCCTCCATTCCTCCACCTCCGCCTCGCGGCGAGTGCGGTAGCCCTGGAATACAGCGATCGGCCCGCCGACCACGAGCAGCAGCGCGAAGATCGCGCCACCGACAGCCGCAGCATCGACCTGACGACCAAGTCGCTCGTCCTGCACGCCACGGGCGCGGCTATACGCCTCGGCGGCGGCTGGTCCGGCCAGCATCTGTGTGCCGGCGGCTGCGGCATACGGCTCGACCTGCGGCGCAATCTCGGTAGTCGTCAGCAGCAGCACCGGCAGATTAGGCTGCTGGCTGCGTACCTGCTCGAACCAGCCGCGCACATCCTCAACCTCATCGGCGATCACGACCAGCAGCCCGACGTTGGACCAGGAGCAGGCATCGGCTGTCGCCGCGCCGCACATGCTCTGCATCACCACGTCGTTCGCGCGCAGATCGTTGCCGCTGGCATCCTGGGCGAAGAGCGCGCCGAAAGATTGATTGGCGGCAATCCGGCGCAGCGCGATCGCGCCGCCGGCTTTGAAGCCAAGATTAACGTAGCCCAGGCCGTACTGATCGTGGAAGTTGTCGGAGATCCGGCTTATCTGTCCCGCTCGCTCGGTCGCTAGCAGCGCTCCCTGCGGATCGGTGCTGACAAAAACCAGCGGCACATCGCGGCGTGTGGCCAGATGCGCGATCACCGTTTCTTCAAGCGGACGCAGATCGCCCAGCCGTTGAGCGTCCCACTCATAGGCCAGCACAACCGGCCGCTGCGTTGCCAATCCGTCGATCGTGCGCGCGGCGCTCTCGGCGGCAGGCACCGGCACCGCTCCAGCGCCGAAGTTCAGTCCAAACCGACCGTTGAGCAGAATAAAGAGGATCACGCCGACCAGCAGCAGGAGGATCAGGCCCAGCAGCAGCGGCAGCCACGAGCGCCGTCGCTTGACAGGCGCGGGCAGCGGCTCGGGCGCCGGCTCGCTCAACATCTGCTCAAGCAGCCGCATCGACTCGACGCGCTCCGGTGTGCGCGTGACACGCGGCTGGGTTACAACTGCCTGCTGTACCGGCACCGCCTCGTCGGCCTCGGGCGCGATCTTTTGGAGCCAGTCGGGCGCGGCCTCTTTGACCGGCGCGGTCGTCTGCTGTGTGTCGCCCTCTTCGCGCAGCCACGCCGGCAGATCCAGACCTCCCAGGAACTCGGACTGAGCGGCCGGCTGCCTGGCGGGCGGCGTCGGCTGTGACGGCTCGTCCAGCCAGGAGGGCAGCCCGGATGAAGTGTCGGCAGGCTTGGCCGGCGCCTCCGTCTCAATGCCCGACAGCCATGGCGGTAGATCGGAGTCGCTCGCAGGCGCTGCTGGCGCTGGCTGGGCTGGCGCCGTATCCGAGAGCCAGGACGGTAAAGCGTCCGTATCGCCGCTCGGCGGTTGACTTGGAGCAGGCTCTTGCGCTGAGAGTCGTCCAGCATCCACAGCGGTCGTCGGCTCATCGGTTGCCGCCAGCCACGGCGGAACATCGGTCTGCTGAGCGCTTGGCGTAATCGTCGGCTCATCGGTTGCCGCCAGCCATGGCGGCAGATCATCACTCGGCGGCTGTTGCGCGACCGGCGTGATCGTCGGCTCATCGGTTGCCGCCAGCCATGGTGGCAGATCATCACTCGGCGGCTGTTGCGCGACCGGCGTGATCGTCGGCTCGTCGGTCGCCGCCAGCCACGGCGGCAAATCGTCGGCTTGTGGCTGCGTGTAGCTCGGCGTGGTCGTGCTGGTCTCGTCGTTCGCGGCGCTGAGCCACGACGGCAGCTCATCCGATGGCTGATTGAGCGGCTGCGTACCGCTCGCCGGCTCGTCCGCCGACAGCCACGAGGGCAGCTCATCCGACGATGATGTAAAGCTGGACGTCGCATTGGCAGACTCGTCGCCGCCTGATAGCCAGGCTGGCAGCTCATCGGCGGGCGGCGTGTAGCTGGACGTTGGCGAGCTGCTCGCTTGATCGTCGCCCGACAGCCACGAGGGCAGATCCTCAACCGGCTGCGACGGCTGCTGGGCGATCGGCTGTGTGACGCCCAAGGCGCTGGACGGCTCGTCGAGCAGCCAGGCGGGCAGCGCTTGCGTCGCTCCCGGATCGTTGAACGGCTGCGTCGGCGCTCCCGGCGCGGCGCTATCGTCGGCGAGCCATGGTGGCAGCGTATCGCTCTGCACTGCTGGCTGAGCCGGAGTCGGCGCATCGACATCAAGCAGCCACGACGGTACATCGTCGGCGGGCGGCGTGGGCTGAGCCGGAGCCGGCGCGATCGGCGCGGCAGTCGGCGATTCCTCGACCAGCCACGGCGGCAGGTCCTGATTACTGGCGGGCGCTGGTGCAGGCGTGCCGGCAGACGGCTGCTCGATCTCACGCAGCCAGTCGGGCACATCGTCGGCGGCACTGCTGGGCGCGATCGGCGTGAGCGGCACCGTAGCACCACTTTGCGCGGACGGAGGCTCCGCATCGTGCAGCCAGCCCATGCGCGGCTCGTCCTGGCCTCCCTGAGCCGGCAGCTCAGCGCCGAACTCGCTGCTCCAATCCGGCAGCGGAACGTTCAGATCTTGAGCGCCGGCATCGCTCGTGGTCTCGCCTGCCAGCCAGTCTGGCAGATCAGGCGTTTGCGCCTGGCCTGACGCCGGGCTGGCCTGAGACGGCTCCACAGCCGGCGATTCTTCGCGCAGCCAGGGCGGCACATCGTCGATCGGCGGAGCCGGCGCGGCGGGCGTGGGCGTAGACTCAAATTCGGAGAGCCAGTTAGGCACCTCGGGCAGCGCTGTGGGCGTCGAAGCGGCGGGCGTAGATTCGCCGGCGGGCGGCGCGCTGCCCGTATCCTCGACACCGAACTCGGACAGCCAATCCGGCAGTGCATTTGTGCGGCTGCCCGTCGAGCTTGCTGGCTGCTCCTGAACGGGCATGTCTTCCCGGAGCCAGGCCGGAAGCTCGTCAGCGGTGGGCGTCGAAGTGCTGGCCGTCGGCTCTGGAACTTCGGTCTCCAGCTCGCGCAGCCAGTCCGGCAGTTGATCCGGCGCTGATGATGGAGCAGATGCTTGTGCCGGCGGATCGCTGGGCTGAAGCCAGCCTGGCGCTGGTTGGCTCGCGGCTGGCGCGGCTGGCGGCGCGGCCGGCGACGATTCGAGATCGCGGAGCCAATCGGGCAGCTGCTGTGACTCAGCCGGCGGCGCGCTTG
>DASWTQ010000695.1:0-13067 GCA_036402055.1 Herpetosiphonaceae bacterium | reverse complement strand
GTGTTGTTGTACAGATGCACCTTGCCCGGCTCGGCGATGAACTGGTAGCGCGGGAGATCCTCCCAGACAAAGCGCCGCAGCGCGTCCGGGTCGCGCGGGCCAAAGTCTTTGCCCGCAGCCGGCAGGCCCGTGCTGTGGCTCAGCACATGCCGCAGCGTGATCCGCGCGCCCAGCAGCCGATCGCTGAAGGCAAAGCCCGGCAGGTAGTGGATCACGGGCTGGTCCAGATCGAGCCTGCCCTGCTCCACCAGACGCATGACCAGCGTCGCGGTGAGCGATTTGCTGATCGAGCCGATGCAGAAGAGCGTATCCGGCGTTACCGCGATGCCGCCATCCTCCACGCTGGTCGTGCCAAAGCCGCGCGCGTAGGTCATCTCCGCGCCGTGCACCAGCGCCAGCGCCAGACCGACATAGCGTCGCTCCTGAATCGCCTGCTGAATCCGCCGCTCGATCCGATAGATATTCAACATCGTCATACTCCCGCGAACATCAAGCGTTTAAAGGCAACCGGCTGAACACGTCGACTAATCCCCTGAAGCATACAACCACATGTAACTCGACTCTGGCTTCGCCACGAACTTGACGTGTTTTTCAAGGCTTTTCTTTACTCACTATCCGCCTCGCTCTACAACGCTGCCAGTCGTGCGACACATGCATTCTACCCGGCGCTTGATGCCGGCGAACACTGGCTCATGTTCTATGGCGCGATCAATGCTAGCGTACCAGGCTCCTGATCGGCATGGGGCTTGATCGTGAGCAAGGCAGGATTTCATGACTCAGTATCAACTGGCGATCGTAGTTGGCAGTTTTCGTCAAGAATCGATTAATCTCAAGCTGGCGCGCGCTCTGAGCAATCTTGGGCAGGCATACTTTACCCCAACCTGGGTACGGATCGATGATCTGCCGTTTTACAATCAGGATCTGGAAACGGCGCTGCCGCCGGAAGTAGTGCGCTTCCGGCGCGAGATCGGCGCGGCGGATGCGGTGTTGTTTGTCACGCCCGAGTTCAACCGATCGATTCCCGGCGTGCTCAAGAATGCCATCGATTGGGCCTCCCGTCCCTATGCCAGGCACGTGCTGGTCGGCAAGCCCGGCGCGGTGATCGGCGCGTCGCTGGGCAAGATCGGCACCGCAGCGGCGCAGCAGCACCTGCGCGGGATTCTGGCGCCGCTCGATGTGTATGTCATGGGCCAGCCCGAGGGCTACATCACCTTTACGCCGGGCCTGATCGACGAGGCGGACGCCGTGACGGACGAGAGCGTGCGGCAGTTTCTCCAAATGTACGTCGATCGCTTCGCCGCGTGGGTTGCGCGCTTTGCCGGCGCTCCCGTCGAGCGGTAGTCGTCACTGCTGCCGATGCGTGGCATGCGCTGTACACCACGCATCGGCAACAAGCGCTCGGCGCCGTGATCGCTCGACTCAATCCACAAACAGGCAGAACGGATGACCGACCGGATCGAGCATGACGCGAACGTTGTCCTGCGGCTGGAAGTCGGCGATCCGCGCGCCCGCTTGCACTGCCCACGCCACCGCCGCGTCAAGATCTTCAACGTGGATGTCCAGATGCAGCATCATCAGCTGGGTGCCCGGCACCGAAGGCCAGGTCGGGGAGACGAAGTTCGGCTCGGTCTGGAACGATAGCCCTGTTCCGCCGTCTGGCGGCGCGAGCATCACCCAGTTGGTACCGTCCATGGTTCGCTTCCAGCCGAGCAGCCGCTCATAGAAGCTTGCCAGCGCTGGCGCGTCCGGCGCGTCGAGTACCGTCGCGGAAAACTGCATACGTGGCGGTGTCATACAAACGCTCCCGATGTGTCACTGACAATTCCTGGAGATGGCAGACGTACTCCATCCCGGATCTGGCAGCCAGCAAGATCTGCTCCCGCACAAACGTGCGCTCTCTGGCCGGGCATACAGCACAACGCCGAGGATCGCGTCCCCGGCGTTATGTCTGCGCTCCGGCTCGATTGGCGTTAGCGGCTCTGGCGAAGCCGGATGTTCAGCGTCTCCTGATCGGAGTCGCAGCCTGGGAAAGGATATGGCCCGGGGTAGGGCGAGCCGGCACACCCGGAGGCATAGGCTTCGATCCGCGCCTGGCCTGGTCCAAAGCGGCCTTCTCTTCCGTAGACCACGGCGGTAAACGTGGAGCCCTGTGGGCCGGGACATGTCCCCGTTATGTACGTGGAGCCCGTGATCGCGTTGGTGCGGCCAACATACTGCGTAACACCCAGCGACAGCGAGTACGACGATGCCTGGGTGCAGGTCACAGTTCCCGTGATCGTGACCTGGCCGGTCTGGTTGTTGACGGTCGCATCGGCGATCGTAACGTCGAGCGTGAAGGGTTCTTGGGCGACAATTGGGGAAGCGGCGACGGCGACGGCGAGGACGAGCAATCCCATGAGCAGGACGACACCCTGGAACAGGCGCTGCTGATACAGCTTAGCCATGGGGAACCTCCTTACCATTGGGCCTGGCAGCGAGCTGCATCCGATATGATCGTGATACAAGCAACCAGGCGAGGGAGCCGACAGTTGGAGAAGATTGGGCGGATCGTGCACCTCCTTCTCTGAGCGGACACACGTGTCCGCATGAGCTAGCTACCGGCGTTGGGGATAGCTTTCATTCTACAAAATGTGTCAAGCAGTTCCAATTTTAAGCAGCTGGTGTCGACCTGACGCCTGTCTGGCTGCGCGCAAGGGCGTATGCTGGCTGCTGAGTGTGGTTGGGCAGGCTTCCTGCTCACGCGAGCGCCAACAGATGGCTGCACCCTTACGGCCAGTATGACTTTTCGCTATTCCGCGCATTTAAGAGATCATTGTGAGGGAGTTTAGGGGACTGCCGCCTCTTCCTGGCCGATCACTGATCTTAACCCTGCTCCTCGCATCAAATCCCTTCACCAACCAGTAGTGCATGCGTCCGTTTATCGATGGCGATCAATTCGTTGATCGTCACGTGTCCATACCTCTAAGCAAGTGAGGTGACAATGAACCGGACCACCGTTCCCGCACTGATTAGCGTGTGCGCCGCGATCCTGCTCCTCTTGCAGGGCATCTCGCTGCTACGCACACGGCCGAACGCTGCACCCCCCACATCCGTTCCCTCCCAGCCTCCTTCCTCGCGCGCGCGAACGCGATGGTTTGGCATCATCACCATTCTCGTCGCATGCCAGGGCCTGATCAGCTTGTGGCTGGTAGCCACAGGCCGGCTTGTGCTGAGCCCTGAGTTCGCCGTTATTCTGGTGCAGGGCACGGCTGCACGGGTTAGCCTTGCCATCCTGCTGATTATGTTTGCCGTCAGCACCGGCCTGGGTGTGCACGTCGCGCGCTCAGCGGCGCGCTGGCCTCATCGGTTGCTCTTGTTGATCCTGATAGCGGTTGTGGTTGGGATATTATCCTTTATCCGCATCATTCGGCTTAACCCTAACACAGTAACGTTGCTGCATATTTTTTCCTATGATCTGTGGTGGCCGTTTATGCCGGTGTGGGCCGGCATCTGCCTGCTGGAAAGCGTTTTCGCCGTACTGCGCGTGCGACATCCTTTGATTCGCGTGTGGAGCATCACGGTGCTGGTATGGATATTAGGAGCGCTGGCGTTCATCCATTGGGGAGGAACCTATGGGCAAGGCGTCACTACGGGCACGGCAATAGACGACTCGTCATTAAATGTGTACGTGTGGACCCTCGTGATGGCCACAACGCTCCTGCTGTGCATCGGCTACACGGTCTGGTGGCTGATCAGCTCGGTGACTCGCTACATGCGCGCCCGGTCGTCGCCTACCGTTCCTTTGACACAACCTGTCACCCAGGCCTGGAAGCTGCTCAACCAGCTGAAGCTGCGGCAGAAGATTTTGTTCCTGCTGCTGCTGGCGATTGCCGCAAGTTTGGCGAGCCTTCTGTATGTGCCGATGATCGGCGCGACAGTCGCGCTGGCGATCTTTTTCGTTGCCTGGCTCGTGCTAAGCGAGGTGATAGCTGACGGCCTCATGCACGATCTTTACCTGCGCCGGCAAAGCTTCTGGGCAGCCCAGTCGCCGCTGCGGCGTGGCGTTGCATCAGCCGGCAACGGCATGCGGTGGGGCAGTGGTGCGGCAGGACGAGGCCTGCGTTCGCTCGTCAGCATTCCGTCCACGCCAATCGCGATCGTTAAGCTGCTGCTGGTGATGGCGCTTCTCATCATTCTGAGCGAATCACTCAATGCCGGCAAGACCATTATCCAGCCGTTTCGCGTCTCCGGCGCGCCGCAGCAGGCGCACCTTGGCCCGGCGCTCTCGGATCATGTCATCAACGATCTGGGCACCGTGATGCAGCAGATGCGCCCCGACATCATTGTGCCGGTAAGCAGCGCACCAGGAGGACCAAACGTCAAATACATTCCCGCAGGCGCCAGTAACGGCCTGGATACGGCGCTCGCCGAAAATGCCAGCGTGACGATCGGCGGCGTCCAGCTTCCCACCTCGCTGCTGATCGGGCCGCTGCAAAGTCCAGTTCGATGGCTGATGAATGTGCGCTTGATCAATGGCAGCGTGCAGGTCAATGGAACCAACTCTACGCTGCTGGCCAGCTCCTCGCACGGCGAAACATGGACGGTGACGGTGCCGCTCACCGTCACCAAAGAGATCGATCTTGAGCAGGCTAAGGCAAACAATGAAACCGAGCTTGTGCCCTACCAGACCCTCACGCTGACCGATACGATTTCAAGCATGGGGCCGCAGCTGGCATTTGAGATTATTCGCAACGATCCGAAGCTCACAGCGCCTGGTATGACGCAATCATGGGCCGCGTTTAAAGCATTTCAAAACGGGCTGAACGAGATCAAATTGTTTGAAACCGGTGAGTATGATGCGCTGAGCGCGGCGATTAATCATTTTCGGGAAGCCACGCACCGCGATCCTGCTTTTGCGCTGGCATATTATCGGCTTGGGCTGGCCCTGCAAAGTGACGAGCAACCCGGCGCCGCAACCGTAGCCTTCCGTAGCGCAATCCAGGCCAACCCCAATTTTGTTGCCGGCTACAACGCCCTGGCTTTTCATTTGTACGATTTCGATACCTATTATTTCTCACTCCCTGCTATAGGTGAACTACCCCCTTCCGCCACTGCGCAACAGCGCCGCGAGCGACTCACGGAGGCGCGCAGGCTGTGGCAGCAGGTGATCGGAAAGCCAACGCTGCTCGCATCGCGATCCGACCAGGCGTCAGCGTATCACGGGCTGTGTTTGGACGCACTTTCCGCCGGCGACCAGGAGGCGAATGATCGCTTCTACACGTCCGCATACTTTTATTGCCAGCGGGCGATACGGCTGTATGCTACGCTTCCGTCCAATCTGCGGACGAGCCCGTACATCCAGCAGGCTGAGGGATATTTGCAGAATCTGGTGGGCATTGCGCTTGAGCGCAGCCAGCTGACGACCGAGCTACACGACACCCAGGATTGGAATTGTGATAGCAACACATTTCTTCCCCAAACCTTCGACGACGATGGCAATCCCATCGCCGAGCACTACGAGCGTGGTGACAACGGCGTGATCACGATCACGCAGCGCTCGCTGCTACAAACGCCTTACAGTCGTATGGCGGCAAGCTACTACCGCCGTGCACAGGCGCTGCTGCCCGATGACACCACGATCGAATGCAATCTCGCGAACAGCGCCTCTGTGACTGGAGATCCCCAGCCCATGCGGACCCTTGAGCAGCGCGCCATAGTACATTTCAAGCTGGGCTCCGAGTATGCGTATCAAGGACGGAGGAGCCGGGGCAAAACAGCCCAGATCTATTACCGTCTGGCGTTGGATGAGTACCAGAAAGCGATCGATCTCCAGCCAAACTATCTTGAAGCGCTGAATAACTACGCTTACACGTTTTGGCTGTGGCGGCTATGGCATCCATTAGCTCCCCCACCCGAAGGAGCCGACGCGGTCATTGCGGAGCGTGCGGAGGCGTACGCCCGCAAGGCGGTACGCCTCACTCAGGATACACGGGACGATGTGACCCGTGCGATCTACACCGCCTCCCTGGGCGAAGTGCTGCTGGGCCTGGGCCGTCCGCTCGAAGCGATCGAGGTGCTGCGGCCGCTCTTTGAGGAAGCCATGGTTCCCGATCATCCTGGCTTCAATGAAATACGCTGGGATTTGGCGCAAGCCTATATCTGTGCCGGCGAGTTTGACGACGATGGCGACAACGTCGCGCAGAACAAGCAACAAGCTGTACGTCTGTTACAGCAGATCGAGGCTAACGAGCGTGGACGCGAATGGCAGCCGTTCAGCGATTATCCGACGGCCCTCGATCCAATCAATCCATTCTTGACGTGTAGCACTGGGCCGGAAAAAGCGGTCTATCGCCAAACGGCCGCAGCAGGGATGCAGTACATGGGAGCCGGCGATCCGATCTACCAGGCGAACGTGCCGTGCGAGTGGGCTGGCGTTGCCGTTAAAGTGTCTGGACCAAACGGGGTTGCCGTCACCGATACGATGATCCTGCACGTCTGGGGCGGCGGAGTTGAGCAGCGCATTCTTTTTAGCGATGGAGTATCAGACATTGTGCGCTTGACTTCCACGCCGCGTGATACACTTCACTACTACTTCGCTCAGCTAGAAGATCCGCAGGGACTTGTGATCTCACCGGCATATCCGATCCAAACCTTTAAGAACTGCGACAAGAACCTGATCGGGCTTGTCTTTAAACGAGAGTAGCGCTGCCAGTAACGATGTGCGCCCTGCCGGCCGCTCCGAAGCCGATGGAAGCTTGTACATCATCACTGAGACCACAGATAGCCGCCCCGCTCAAGCGTCTGGCTGCTGGGATAGCTGGGTCAGGCTCTTTGCTCACGGGCACGGCGAATCAGCTCTGCCTCACGCGCAGGCTCCAGGGCTAGCGGTAGATCTTGCCCCTGGAGCCACACACGCACAGCCTGAGCGGTGGCCTCGGGATCGGTCAGCGTCAGCCCGGCCGCCTGCGCGCGCTCATTGCTCACATCCATCAGGCTGCTCCGCTCGCCATGCTCGGGCCGAAAGAGCGGCAGCTCGACAAAGGTCAGGCCGGCCGACTGGAGAATCTCTGCCGGAACCCAGACCAGATTCTGTGCGCCAAGGACACGCATAAACTCCGCCCAGGTTAGCCGTGGCCCCGACATGTTGAAGATGCCGCCGATGTCGTTCTCGATCACCGTCTGCGTGAAGCGCGCCAGATCACGCACGTCGATCACCTGCACATGATCCGAGCCGTCGCCGGGCGCGAGCATCTCGTCGCCCTGCATGGCGCGCTGGAGCCAGTAGGTGTAGCGACCGCTCGGGTCATACGGCCCGACGACAATTTGCGGACGCAGGATTGTCGCTCGCTCGGCGTAGATCTCCTGGACGATGTTTTCACAGGTAACCTTGAGCCGGCCATAGGTCTCGCCATTGACATCGGTCACATCCTCGTCGGCGGGCTGCATCCGGGGATGAGTCTCGTACACCGGCCGATCTTGCGGATCACCGTAGACGCTGACGGCGCTGATGTACACGTATCGCCGTACGCTTGCGGAGAGCAGTTCGGCGCTTGGCCGGACCTGCTGCGCGGTGTAGCCGCTCACATCCACGCACACCTCCCACGCTCGACCGGTCAGCGCTGCCAGGCCGGCGGCGCCCTCGTCGCGATCGCCGCGCAGCCGCTCAACCTGCGCCGGCAGCTCATCGGGCGACTTGCCGCGCGTCAGGATGGTTATGTGATGTCCCGCCGCCAGCAACGTCTCTACAATGTGCCGTCCGATGAACTGCGTCCCGCCGAGAATGAGTATGTTCATGCTGGAATCCTTAGGCTAGAAAGAACAAACGATCAAAAGAACAAAAGAACAAAAGAGCGCTGAAGCCCATTTGGTTCTTGGTTCTTGGTTCTTGGTTCTTGGTTCTTGGTTCTTCTTTGTTCCCTTGTTCCCTTACGCCTCCCGGTACCGCTCAGGTGCGTAGCGCATGGCGAGCAGCCCTGTAGCCTCCGCGAGGTCGATCTGCTGCACCAGCACGCCTTCCTGTCCATAGGGCAGATACGCCTGGCACTCGCCCGACGGCGCGATCAGGCAGGTCGCCGACTCCTGGTAGCGCAGCGCATAGTTGGCGCTGGCAAAGTAGATCGTGTTCTCACGGCTGCGCATCAGCATCGCCTGCTCGTAGTACGGCCCGACGGCTGCGCCCCACTGCGTCAGAGCAACGCCGGTCTGATCGCTGCCCGTGTGATGCGGATGAAACACGATCTGGGCGCCGCGCATCGCCGCCCAGCGCACCGTCTCGGGATAGCGCCAGCCTTCATGGCAGATCGCAACGCCAAACTTCACACCGTTGATCGCGAAGAGCTGCCGGGTCTGGCCGGGAACATAGAACGGATCTTCGCTCGGCGCGAGCTGGTTCTTGGTCTGGTAGCCCTGGATCTGGCCCTGCGCGTCGATAACCACCGCCACATTCTCGCGGCCCGCCTCGGTGAGCCGCTCCATCCCCAGGATCGTAGCGATCGCATATGTCCGCGACCACTGCGTCACAGCCTGGAGCACGCGCCGCTGATCCGCCTGATCAAAGGGCAGCACCGCAAAATCCTGTCCGCGCAGACCTGGAAGATACGCCTCCGGGAAACACACGATCTCCGCGCCCTGCGCCGCAGCCTCCGACATCAGCCGCTCGATCGTGCTCAGGCCCGCATCCAGCGTTGTCGCGATCCGAGGCGACGCCAGGGCGATGATCATGAGCTACCTCCAGCTTTTGGGAAATGTTGTTTCTGGACGCTGCGCCGAGGTGAAACCACACGCAACCACATCAATGTGCTTCCAGTCCTGCTGGATAGCGATCTGCTACCAGGTTGAGACGGACGTTATGCTCAAGCAGCGCCTTCATCCCGGCCAGCATCAGCGAAAAGCCTTGCGTTGAGTCTGTCACCTGTTGCACCAGCTCATCTCCGGTGCCGGTAAACCCCGCTTCTGTGACGCTGACGAAGGTTGTCCCATCGGCTTGTGACGCCAGCAGCCACTCGACCGTGGTCATGCCGCTATATCCTGGCCACTCGATGGCAATGCGGGTGTGCGGCTCAATCGCAATCGCTGTGACCGACGCCGAGGCATTGTACATTTCCCACTCCCAGGTGACCGGCTTGCCAACCTCAAGCCGTCCACTGCTTTTCGTGAACCAGAATTGGGTCGTGATGTCCGGGTTGACGATGGCTTCGAATACTTCGGCGGCGGGCTTCCGGATCAGCATTCCGGTTTTGGTCGTCGGTACCTGGGTCAGGCGTAGATCATCCATATTCGCTCCTCTGCGCGGCTGCTATCGCGATACTAGCACATGCGTACGAAGCTTATCAAGCGCCAGCCTGGCCGCAGCACCAGCAAGATGGCGTGCCTGGCGCGTCGTGCAATGCTATCATACTTCTATCAGCGACACGTATCCAACGAAACATCGTGATCACCTTGACGAATAATGCCTTCTTCGTCTATACTAATGCCCATTAGTAAACCGTTTTACTCGCGGATACTACGGTGAAACAGCAAGCCCCGATCGATAGCCCATAATCTTCTGCTCTACCGTAGAGCGTGCCGGTATCGTTGGTTTCCTGGCGGCGACATCCGTGTCGCAAGCGATTTTTGTTGAAAAAGGAATAAATTCGTGGTCACGACGTTTCTTGCGCCTACGTCCGCTGACCTGCCGCTCACGGCAGCAGCCGGCGATACCGATCTGCGTCCGCTCTTTCACTTCACGCCGCAGAGCAACTGGATCAACGACCCGAATGGACTCGTGTACTACGCGGGTGAGTATCACCTGTTCTACCAGTATCACCCTTACAGCCTGGTGTGGGGACCGATGTACTGGGGGCACGCGGTCAGCCGGGATCTGGTGAGCTGGGAACATCTGCCGACCGCGCTGGCTCCTGACGAGCTGGGCATGATCTTTTCGGGCAGCGCGGTGATCGATTGGCACAATACCGCAGGTTTTGGCCCGGCGACGATGGTAGCCATGTTTACTCAGTTCGACGCTGGGCAGCAGGTACAAAGCCTGGCCTTTAGCACCGATCGCGGCCGGAGCTGGACCAAATACGCGGGCAATCCGGTGATCGCTCAGCCGGCCGAGCAGAAGGATTTTCGCGATCCCAAAGTGTTCTGGCACGGCGACCAGAGCGACGGCCACTGGGTCATGCTGCTCGCGGTCGGCCAGGAAATCTGGTTCTACACCTCGCCCGATCTCAAAACCTGGGCCAAGAGCGGCGAGTTCGGCGCGGGCTTTGGCGCGAACGGCGGCGTGTGGGAAACGCCCGATCTTTTCCAGCTGCCCGTCGACGGCAACCCCGACGACACGCACTGGGTGCTGATCGTTGCGGTGCAGGACCAGGCGCCGGCCGGCGGCAGCGGCGTGCAGTATTTTGTGGGCGACTTCGACGGCGGAACCTTTATCCCTGGTGAGTCGCCCGAGGTTGTGCGCTGGGCCGATTACGGCGGCGATTTCTACGCGGCGCAGTCGTGGTCGGATGCGCCCAATGGACGGCGTACGTGGCTGGCCTGGATGAACAACTGGAGCTACGGCGCCGAGATCCCGGCCACGACCTGGCGCGGCGCGATGACGGTCCCGCGCGATCTGGCGCTGGCAAGCGACGGCGACAGCGTCGTGCTGGTGCAGCAGCCGGTTGCCGAGGTAGCGAAGCTGCGCGGCGTGGGTCACCACTGGTCTCAATCGGAGGTTCAGCCGGGAGTGCAGCTGCTGGAACACATTCGCGGCGCAACGCTTGAAGTGCAGGCGACCTTTGCCGTGGATCAGGCCACAACGGCGCGCTCGTTTGGGCTGCGGGTGCGCGCGGGCGCGGACGAGGCGACAGTGATCGGCTACGATGCTGAGCAGCAGGCGCTCTTCGTCGACCGCAGCAGCGCCGGACACAAGGCGACGGGAACAGCAGGGCCGCAGATCGTGCCGCTCCAGCCGCGCACCGGCGAGATCGTGCTGCGACTGCTGATCGATCACTCCTCGGTCGAGGTCTTTGCCGACGGTGGCCGGGTTGTGCTGACCAATCAGGTCTTTCCAGCGCCGACCAGCACCGATCTTGAGCTATTCGCCGAAGCCGGCAGCGTCAAGCTCAAACAGCTGAGCGTGTATCCGCTGCACCGGCAGCACGTCTGAGCAGTCGACACGACCAAGGATCGCTTGATCCGCTGGTCTCGGATTCAGGAGCAAAAAAATCCACGTACTGCGCTCCGGCGCGGTACGCGGATCTGCTTAAGGTGCATTGCTCGGCAGCAATAAAACAGGGCTAGCTCTCCTTCTCTGCCCGTGGCTGGCGCTCCAGGATCTCATACACGACCATCAAAAGCACCGCAAGCCCAAACAAAAACGGGCCGAGCTTTTCCAGCCCAAACTCATCCGCCAGGAGGCCAAAGCTGCTCACGAGCGTTGCTCCGCCCAGGCTAGCCGCCGCGATCTGGAAGCCGACCGTGTTGGCGGCGTGCGCCGGTCCCATACGCCCTGGCGTCAGTGCGATCAGCGACGGGAACATCGGCGCGAGCGACAGGCCCAGCAGGGCAATTCCGATCAGTGAGAGCCACGGCGCGATGTTGAGCCAGAGCAGCGCCACGCCGAGGATCGCGACGAACATGCAGATCTGAAGCAGCGTCCGCATGCTGATATGCGCAACGATCATCCCCGACAGCAGGCGCCCAACCGTGAGGCTGCCCCAGTACACGCTCACCCACACACCGGCCAAAGCGGGCAGCATGGAGCGCGACTCGGTCAGCAGTGTGTAGAGCCACTGGCCGGCCGTGATCTCCAGGCCGGTGTAGAGAAAGAAGAGCAGGATGCTCAGCCACGCCGACGGCAGCAGCAGCGTGCTCCCCATCGACGCGCTGGCTGTCGGCTCGGCCTGCGCTTCCTCGGCATGCGCGTGCCACTGGCTGCGCGTGATCGCAAAGCAGCTCGCCAGGATCAGCTGCGCCACGCCCACGATCAGGTAGCCCAGCCGCCAGGGCTGGCCCGCACTGATCACGCTGCTCATGATGATCGGGCCGGTCGCCGCGCCCAGCCCAAACGATGCGTGCAGCCAGTTCATGGTGCGCGGGCTGAAGTTTTCGGCGGCGTAGGTGTTCAGCCCGGCATCGATCGCGCCCGCTCCCAGGCCGGCCAGAAAGCCCAGGCTGACCATCACGATCCACATGGGCGCCGCGCCGTAGCCCAGCAGGCTGATCGCCGTCGCCAGGCAGCTCAGCACCAGCAGCCACCCCACACCGATACGCGCCAGCACGCGCCCGCTGCTGAAGCTCGACAGCATGTAGCCGATCGTGCTCGTGGTAATTAACGCACCCAACGCATCCAGCGAGAGGCTAAAGGTCGTGCGAATCGACGGCCAGGCCACGCCGGTCAAGCCATCGGGCAGGCCCAGGCTGATAAATGCGGCGTAGGCGAGCCCTACAAGCAGCGCGGTGCGCTGGCGAACAGCGGTTGTAGAAGTGGTAGAAGCAGCCACGATCCTGCTGACTCCTTTCTGAAACGATTTTCTCTGTAACGTTTCAGAAATATACCACTTGTGGTATACTCGCGCAACCCAGCGCAAAGAGGAGTATTGTATGGCCCAGGATCATTCGCGCGCAAAGCGTCAGCGCGTCACCATCAGCGATGTAGCGTCGGCGCTGGGCGTGGCTGTCTCGACGGTCTCGAACGCCTACAATCGCCCGGATCAGCTCTCCGCCGAGCTACGGGCGCGCGTCCTGGATATGGCGGCGCAGCTCGGCTATCCCGGCCCCGATCCGGTCGCACGCAGTCTGCGGCAGCAGCGCGCGGGCGCGGTCGGCGTGCTCTTCGCCGAGCGCCTGTCGTATGCTTTCAGCGATCCGGCGGCGGTGCTGGTGCTTGACGGCATCGCCAGCGCGCTGGAGGCGGCCGATCTCGGCCTGCTGCTTGTGCCCGGCCGCAGCGACACCACGGCGACAGTCCAGCGGGCGCTGGTGGACGGCTTTATCGTGTACTCGATGTTGGAGGAAGATCCGCTGGTTGCCGCCGCGCTGGCCCGGCGCATCCCCACGATTCTCCTCGATCAGCCGCCACGAGTGGGAGTCCCCGCGATCACGGTTGACGATGTCGATGG
>DASWTQ010000694.1:0-21284 GCA_036402055.1 Herpetosiphonaceae bacterium | reverse complement strand
CGCTCGCCGACCGAGCCGGAGCGCGCCTGGGCGGTCGCCTGGCTACGCGAGTCGATGTCGAGACTGCGCGACGATCTTGGTGATCGTCGCGCTTTTGTGTTTAAGGTTGAAAATGGCTAGCAGTTCAGGCCCTCACCCCCTGCCCTACGGTCAAACAAAGGAACAAGAAAACAAAAGAACGAAGGATCGGGCTTCTGTTGGTTTTTTATTCTTTTGTTCGTTTGATCTTTGTTCTTGATCAGGCCCTCACCTCCGCCTCACGTTGTTCGGCACCTCCTCTCCCGCTGCGGCAGGCGAGGAGGTTTTTGGTACTGCTTTGTTTTTTGTTCTCCCGCTTGTTCTCAGTTCTTTGCTCTTTGTTCTTTCGTTAGGTTCTTGGCTCCCCTTTGTTCCCTTGTTTGTTTATTCGTTTGTTCCTTCCGTTCTTGGCATCCCGCTTGCCGTAAGCCCGAAATTCTGAGGTGTGCTGGGCCTGCCCCTGCTCTGCTTCAGCCACATAGCAATCGCCAAGCGCAAAGAGGAGCGAAGATGACGAACCACCCTCTGGGCGCAGCAAAGCCTCGTGTGTCGGTGCTGATGCCGACGTTTCAGCAGGCGGCCTTTATTCGCCGCGCGCTTGAGAGCCTTTGCGCCCAAACACTTGCCGACTGGGAGCTGGTGATCGTCGACGATGGCTCGACCGACGAGACACGCGCCGTGATCCAGCCGCATCTTGACGATCAGCGCATCCGCTACCATCGTTTGGAAACGAACCAGGGCCTGGGCGCGGCTCTGAATCACGCGCTGGAGCTGGCCCGCGCCGATCTGATCGCCTACCTGCCCTCAGACGACGTGTACTACCCTGAGCATCTGGCAGCGCTGGCGTCGCGGCTGGACGACGATCCATCGATCGCGCTGGCCTTCTCGGGCGTGCGCCACCACTACAATCGTTTCGCGGAGGGCCAGATCGAGGGCCTTGCGCTCCAGCTGGTTCAGGTGATGCATCGCCGGACGGAAGACCGCTGGATCGAGCGCGCCGAGCTGGTCACGGATGACCTGGAGCGCATGTTCTGGTCACAGCTGCGGCAGCGCGGCCCGTTCGCCGGAGTTGCGGGTGTCACCTGCGAGTGGGTCGATCATCCCAGGCAGCGGCATAAAATCATCTGCGAAACGCTGGGCGGCGGCATTAATCCCTACCGCGTGCGCTACGGCGTGCAGCAGCCGATGCATTTTCACTCCTCGGTCGGCAACGAGATCAATGAGATCGAGCACTACCGCCGCTTCCGTGAGCGTCCCGACACGCCGCCGGCTGCCGATGGCCTCAAGATCCTGCTGGTCGGCGAGCTGGCCTACAACGCGGATCGGATTCTGGCGCTGGAGGAGCGCGGCCACAAGCTTTACGGCCTGTGGACACCCGAGCCGGTCTGGTTTAACACCGTCGGGCCTTTGCCCTTCGGCCATGTGCAAGATCTGCCGCTCAACGGCTGGCGCGAGGCCGTGCAGCGTATCAAACCCGACGTGATCTACGGCCTGCTCAACTGGCAGACCGTCAAGTTTGTGCACCAGGTGCTGCTCGAAAATCCAGGTATTCCCTTCGTCTGGCACTTCAAAGAGGGGCCGTTCATCTGCTTCGAGCACGGCCTGTGGTCGGAGCTGGTCGACCTGTACACGCGCTCTGACGGCCAGATCTATTCCAGCCCCGAGCTGCGCGACTGGTTCTACACTGTGCTGCCTGAGCTGCGCGAGCGTCCGTCGCTGGTGCTCGACGGCGACCTGCCCAAGCGCGACTGGTTCACGTCCACGCGATCGCCGCGTCTTTCGGAGACCGACGGCGGAATTCATACCGTGGTGCCGGGACGGCCGATCGGGCTGCATCCGTGGACCGTCGGTGAGCTGGCCGAGCAGCAGATTCATCTGCATTTCTACGGCGATTTCACCCAGGGCATGTGGCGCTCATGGATCGCCAAGGCGATGCAGGTGGCCGAGGGCTATCTGCATCTGCATCCTAACGTCGATCAGCGGCGCTGGGTGGCCGAGTTCTCGCAGTACGACGCGGGCTGGATTCATGTGTTCAAGAGCGAGAACCAGGGCGATCTGCGGCGCTCGAACTGGGACGATCTCAACTATCCAGCGCGCATCTCGACGCTGGCGGCGGCTGGACTGCCTCTGTTGCAGTACGACAACCAGGGCGCGATCGTGGCCTCGCAGACGCTGGCGAAGCAGATGGATATTGGCCTGTTCTTTACCGACATGGCCCAGCTTCGCGAGCAGATGCTTGATGAGAGCCGGATGCGGCAGATCCGCGACAACGTGTGGCGGCAGCGCGATCAGTTCACCTTCGACGCTCACGCCGAACGGCTGATCGCCTATTTCCGCGATGTGATCGAGCGACGAGGCGCGGCATGAGCACGTCTTCCTCGAATCCTCGCGTGTCGGTGCTGATGCCGACCTTCAATCAGGCCTCGTTCATCCGCCGCGCGATCGCGAGTCTGCGCGATCAAACCTTCGCCGGCTGGGAGCTGGTGATCGTCGATGACGGCTCGACTGACGAGACCGCAGCGGCAATCGAGCCGTATCGCGCCAACGAGCGTGTGATCTATCACCGGCTGGCGCAGAACGGCGGTTTGGGCGCGGCGCTCAACATCGCGACCGCGCTGGCCCGTGGCGAGTATCTGGCCTACCTGCCCTCGGACGATCTGTACTATCCCGAGCATCTCCTGCGACTGGTCGAGCTGCTGGACGCGCGGCCGGAGATCGATCTGGCCTACGGCGGCGTGCGCTGGGGCTACCAGTTCTACGGCCCGACTCTACGCGGCGACGAGCCGGTTGGGCGCGAGGCCGAGGCGCTGGCGCAGGTCGAGCCGGTGGTGAACACCGCAGCCAACGGGCGCGAGTCGCGGCTGGCGAGCGGCAATATTCTGGCGCTGGTGCAAGTGCTGCACCGCCGAACCTGGGAGACCGAGATCTGCTGGCCGGTGCGCTCCGAGATTGTGTCGGATACGCTGGAGGCCGATTTCTGGCGGGCTCGGCTGGATCATGGCGCGCGCTTCGCCTACAGTGGCGCGATCTCCTGCGAGTGGTGCGATCATGCCGACCAGCGAACCAAGATCATTGCCGGACGTGAGGGCGGGCTGGCGCGCTACCGCAGCTACTACGGTGTCGGGCGCGGCGTGTTTCTGAACTGGCAGCCATCGCGCGGCCCGCAGCTCGATGAGCGCGCGGTGTATGGGCGGCTGGCTGTACGCCGCGATCTGCCGTCAACCGATGGTCTCAAGATCTTGCTGGCCGGCTCGCTGGGCTTCAATCCTGAGCGCGTCCTGGCGCTGGAGGAGGCCGGTCATAAGCTCTACGGTCTGTGGCTGCCGAGGCCCGAGCCCTGGGATTCGGTCGGGCCGTATGCGTACGGCAACATCGAGAACATCGCCTACGATCGTGGCTGGGTGGAGCGCGTACGGCAGATTCAGCCGGATGTGATCTATGCGCTGCTCAACTGGCAGGCGCTGGATCTGATTCGCGCCGTGCTGGACGCCGATCTCGGCATTCCGCTGGTCTTTCACTTCAAGGAGGGGCCGTTCATCTGCCAGGAGCACGGCCTGTGGCCTACGCTGATCTCGATCCTGCGCGACAGCGACGGCCAGATCTTGATCAACCAGGAGTCGTTCGAGTGGTTTCAGCTCGCGACGGGCAATCTGCTCGATCCGTCTACAACGCTGATCCTCGACGGCGATCTGCCCAAGGCCGACTGGCTGACCGACGAGTGGACGCCCAAACTGTCGCAGCATGACGGCGAGATCCACACGGTCTGTCCCGGCCGTCCGCTGGGCCTCGATCCGTTCGAGCAGATCGCGCAGGCCAAGATCCATGTGCATTTCTACGGCCGGCATTTCCAGCAGCAGCATCCTAACTGGACGCGCAGCGGCCTGGCCAGCGGCTACATGCATCTGCATCCAACCGTCGCGCCGAGCGAGTGGGTGCGCGAGCTGTCGCAGTACGACGCGGCCTGGATTCATGTGTTCGAGAGCGTCAACGGCGGCGATCTGCGGCGCGCCCACTGGGACGATCTGAATCTGCCGGCGCGGCTCGGCACCTACGCAGCCGCCGGTCTGCCCTGGATTTTGAAAGACAACCGCCACAGCCGCGTCGCCGTCCAGAGCCTGGCCCAGCGCTACGATGTCGGGATCTTCTTTCGCGACTTCGCGGATCTCGGCGCGCAGCTGCGGGATCGGGAGCGGATCGCGCAGCTCACGGCCAACATGCGGGCGTCGCGTCAGCACTTCGCTTTTGATAACCACGTCGAGCGGCTGGTCGGCTTTTTCCGCCAGACGATCGCGCGCCGCTCTAGGCCGGCTGAGCAGGCGGTGTAGGCCGCTGGTACATAGTTTGCTCCACGACAGCGAGATGAGATTAAGGAGAACAAAGAACCAAGAACCTAGAACCAAGAACCTAGAACAAACACGCAAATTAATGTAGTTCAACCTCGCTACTGTTCTTTGTTCCGCGTTTGTCTGTTCTTTCAACGGGAGGGCGAGTATGGCTAGCTCAAGCAAGACGACAACTGATCATAACGAGATCCGCAAGTGGGCTGAGGCGCGCGCCGGTTTGCCAGTGACCGTGCGCGGAACCGGCGACGGCGACGAGCCTGGCGTGTTGCGCATCGATTTTCCCGGCGGCACCGGCAGCGATCGCTTTGAGGAGATCTCGTGGGACGAGTGGTTCGAGAAGTTCGACGAGAATAACCTGGCGTTTCTGTATCAGGAGCACAAGGCCGACGGCGAGGAGAGCACGTTCTTCAAGCTGATTAGCCGTGAGACTGCTAAGGAAAAGGAAAGAGGCAAGTAGAGAGCAAGCCCTCACCCCCGGCCCCTCTCCAGGCCCAAAGGGCACCCCCCATAGGAGAGGGGAGTCGTTGTGCTGGCTTCCTACCCCTCGCCTACCGCAGTGGGAGAGGGGTCGCGAGTGCCCTCTGGGCGTGGCGAGGGTGAGGGCCTTGTTCTGCCTCCTAACCCCTCTCCTGTCGCAACCGAAGCGGAAGCCCGCTGAGGTTCGGGGAAGGGGAAGGCGCGTTAGCGCCGGGGTGAGGGCCTGCTCACACGGGCCTCCCAATGCCCTGCTGTCCGCAGCGTGACGGCAGCGCGAAAGTGATGATCGATGGGAATAAGCGATCGCTGGTACGAGAACGCCATAATCTACTGTCTGGATGTCGATACCTTTCAGGACGGCGACGACGACGGCGTCGGCGATTTTGCGGGCCTGACCAAACGCCTGGATTATCTGGCCGGCATCGGGATAACCTGCCTCTGGCTGCTGCCGTTCTACCCAACGCCCAACCGCGACAACGGCTACGATGTCGTCGACTACTACAACGTCGATCCGCGTCTCGGTACGCTGGGCGACTTCGTCGAGTTTATGCGTGAGGCCCGAGAGCGCGGCATTCGCGTGATCGTCGATCTGGTCGTCAACCACACGTCGGATCAGCATCCCTGGTTTCAGGCGGCCTGCCGCGATCCCCACTCCAAATACCGCGACTTCTACGTCTGGTCGGAGGAAAAGCCCGCCGATGCCCACGAGGGCGTGGTTTTTCCGGGCAAGCAAGACTCGGTCTGGACCTACAACAAAGAAGCGCGCGCCTACTACTTCCATCGCTTTTACGAGCACCAGCCGGATCTCAACATCGGCAATCCGGCCGTGACCGAGGAGATCCGCAAGATCATGGGCTTCTGGCTGGAGCTGGGCGTTTCCGGCTTTCGCGTGGATGCCGCGCCGTTCTTGATCGAATTGAAGGGCATCGAGGGCGCCGACATCGACGATCCGTATCTCTACCTCAAGGAGATGCACGAGTTTCTCACGGTCCGGCGCGGCGACGCGATCCTGCTGGCCGAGGCCAACGTCGCGCCCGAGGAGATCGCGGCGTACACCGGCGACGGCGACAAGATGGATATGCTCTTCAACTTTCTGGTCAACCAGCAGCTGTTTCTGGCGCTGGCGCGCGGCAAGGCCGCGCCTTTGATCAAAAGCCTGAAGTCGCTGCCGCAGATCCCGAAGTGGTGCCAGTGGGCTAGCTTCCTGCGCAACCACGACGAGATCGATCTCGGTCGGCTCAGCGACAAGGAGCGCCAGGAGGTCTTCGCGCAGTTCGGCCCCGAGCCCGATATGCAGCTCTACGATCGCGGCATTCGACGTCGGCTCGCGCCGATGCTGGGCGGCGATCGGCGGCGCATAGCCATGGCCTACAGCCTGATGTTCACGCTGCCGGGAGCGCCAGTGCTGCGCTACGGCGAGGAGATTGGCATGGGCGATGACCTGTCGCTGCCGGAGCGCGAAAGCATCCGCACGCCGATGCAGTGGTCTGCGGAGGGGAACGCGGGCTTTTCGAAGGCGCCCAGGGAGTGGCTGGTGCGGCCGGTCATCGAAGACGACGAGTATGGCTATCGCAAGATCAACGTGGCCGATCAGCGGCGCGACAAAGATTCGCTGCTCAACAAGATCGAGCGCATGATCCGCACGCGCAAAATCTGTCCCGAGTTCGGCTGGGGCACCTGGGAGATCCTCAAGGGAGGCGAGCCCGGCGTCTTTGCGCTACGCTACGAGTGGCAGGGCGGCGTCGTAATTGCGGTCCACAATCTGGCCGACGAGTCGTGCTCGGTCACGCTCGATCTCAGCGACTACGACGCTGGCCATCTGATCGATCTGCTGAGCGACCAGGACTACCAGCGCTTCGACGGCGGCGCGCACACGCTCAAGCTGGAGGGCTACGGCTATCGCTGGTTCCGCGTGGACGGCCTGCGCCACACCGAGCGGTGAGAAATCGATCCACAATCCCGTAGGGGCGTGATTGATCACGCCCTGATATACATAATGACGAAGCAAAGAGGAGCGAGGAGATGAAGTTAAAACCAGTTGGAGAGCAGGTCGTCGTCGTCTTTGGCGCGTCGAGCGGCATCGGACGAGTGACGGCGCAGAAATTCGCCGAGCGCGGCGCGAAAGTCGTGGTCTCGGCTCGCAGCGAGGATGGGCTGCAAACGCTGGTCGACGAGATCCGGCAGCAGGGCGGCCAGGCGATCGCGGTACCCGCAGACGTGAGCGACTTCGAGCAGGTCAAGGCGGTCGCGGATCGTGCGGTGACCGAGTACGGGCGGCTGGATACCTGGGCGCATGTCTCGGGCGTTGGCATCTACGCGCGCTTCACCGATCTCGCGCCCGACGAGTTCAAGCGCGTGATCGAGGTGAATCTCGTCGGCTCGGCGTACGGCGCGCTGGCGGCACTGCCGCATCTCAAGCAGGGCGGCGCGCTGATCGTGGTCTCGTCGGTCGAGTCGCAGGTCTCGTTTCCGTTTCACAGCGCCTATGCCGCCGCCAAGCACGGCATCCCCGGCTGGCTCGACGCGCTGCGCGTTGAGCTGAAGCACGACGGCATTCCGGTCAGCGTGACCAATATCATGCCCGCCGCGATCAACACGCCGTTCTTCAGCAGCGCCCGCACCAAGCTGGGCGTGAAGCCCTCCGCGCCGCCGCCGGTCTACCATCCGAGCACGGTCGCGGATCAGATCGTGTATGCCGCCGAGCACCCGGTGCGCGATATGGTCGCCGGTGGCGCGGGCAAAGTCTTTATCCAGGTCCAGAAGATCTCGCCGCTGCTCATGGATCGGCTGATGCTGCTGGCCGGCTTCAGCTCCCAGCAGACCGATCAGCCCAAGTCTGTGAACGCGCCCAACAATCTCTATGCGCCCGAGGATCGCGACAACCGCGTGGAGGGCGATTTCGGGCATATCACGTTCAAGCGCAGCCTGTACAACTGGCTGGGTCGACATCCCTACCTGCGCCGCGCGCTCTTTGGCTCGGCGCTGGGCGCGGCGGCGCTCGTCAGCCTGCGCTCGCTCAACGAGGCGTAGGAGCGAGGCCCGGTAAGCAGGCCCTCATCCCCTAACCCCTTCTCCCGCTGCGGCAGGAGAAGGGGAATTATGTTGTCGACTTCCTACCCCCCGCCTGGTCACAGACGAGCTACTCAAGCGCAGTATGATTGCGATTGGATGTCATCGTGCCACCTCTTAACCCCTCGCCTGCCGCAACCGAAGCGGAAGCCCGCTGAGGTTCGGGGAAGGGGCGGATGCGCAGGCGGGGGTGAGGGCCTCGTTCTCAATTCCGGGGTGAGGGCCTGCCATCAGGTGGATCAGCACTTGCTAGGCTAGTGCTGGTACGTAAGGAGTTGCGCGTGGGTGGACATGACATAATCGTAGTTGGCGCTTCTGCCGGTGGCGTCGAGGCGCTCACGATGCTGGTCCGCGATCTGCCTGCCGATCTTCCAGCAGCGGTCTTTATCGTCCTGCATATTCCAGCCCAGAGTCCCAGCCTGCTGCCCTCGATCTTGAACCGCGCCGGCCCGCTCATCGCCGCTCATCCCGAGGATAAGACCAGGATCGAGCATGGGCGCATCTATGTCGCGCCGCCGGACCACCATCTGCTGGTCGAGGAAGGTCTGGTACGGGTTGTACGTGGCCCCAAGGAAAACCGCCACCGCCCCGCTGTCGATCCGCTGATGCGCACCGCCGCGCGTGCCTATGGGCCACGGGTGGTCGGCGTGATCCTGACCGGCTCGCTCGACGACGGCACCGCCGGCTTGCAGGCGATCAAGACGCGCGGCGGAATAGCAGTGGCGCAAGATCCCGATGAGGCGCTGTATCCCAGCATGCCCCGCAGCGCGATGGAGAACGTCGCGGTGGATTACTGCCTGCTGCTGAGCGAGATTGCGCCTGCGGTGGTGCGCCTCGCAGGTGAGGAGGCAGCCGACGATGCGAGCTTTCCGGTGCCGCGCGGCATGGAGCTGGAATCGCGAATTGTGGGGATGGATATGGACGCGCTACAAAACGAAGAGCGCCCTGGTACGCCCTCGGTCTTTTCGTGCCCCGAGTGCAACGGCGTATTGTATGAGATGCACGACGGCGATCTGACCCGTTTTCGCTGCCGGGTCGGCCATGCGTTCTCGGCTGAGACCATGCTGGCCGAGCAGGCCGAGGAGCTGGAGACCGCGCTGTGGATGGCGCTCAACACCCTGGAAGAAAGCGCCAGCCTGTCGCGGCGCATGATGCAAAATTCGCTTGAGCGTGGCCATACCATGATCGCGCAGCGCTTCGAGGAGAAAGTGCACGAGGCCGAGCAGCGCGCTGAGGTGATCCGCCAGGTGTTGCTGAAAGAACCGCTGGTCGTCGCGCCAAGTGAGATCGATAAATCCGGCGAGAATGGCGCGTAACGCAGCGCATGGCGGGCGCGGCTCTGGCTACGCTCGATTCATGCAGCAAAAAGGATAGCCTATGCCAGCTCGAATCATGGTCGTCAACGATACCCAAGAGATCCTGGATATGTTTCGCGATCTGTTGGAGCACGAGGGCTACGAGGTCATCCTCTACTCGTATGCGATCCAGGATATGGACGAGATCCTGCGCCACAAGCCCGATCTGATGATTCTCGACTATATCTTCGGCGCTGAGCGTACCGGCTGGCAGTTGCTGCAAAAGCTCAAGATGCGCCGCGATACCGCCGCGATCCCGGTGGTGATCTGCACCGCCGCCAAGCGCCAGGTCGAAGAGATCGAGGGTCACCTGGTGGCGATGGGCGTAGGAATCGTCCTCAAGCCCTTCAACATCGACGATCTGCTGCATACTGTCGAACAAACGCTGGCTCTGCAGGCCAACCACAATGTGATCTTGTCGGAGCAAAGCAGCAGCGAAGCGGCGACAACCGCCGAGCACGGCAGCAAAACCACCGCCTCTGAATCACTTGACATCGATCGCTAAACCGCCGATACTGATGGCTCTACAATTGATCTGCAATGGCTGTCAGTTAGAAACGGTTGGTTCATGAGCGCGAGCGACGATCAGAGCTATTCGCCGACTCAGGATCTCGTCGTCATCGGAGCCTCGGCGGGCGGCATCGAAGCTTTATCGATCCTGGTCAGCACTCTGCCGGTGGACTTTCCGGCTCCGATTGTGCTGGCCCAGCATCTGGACCCTAATCGGCCCAGTCTGCTGCCCGAGATCCTGGAACGCCGCACCTCGCTGCGAGTTGAGCTGGTGCAGGAGCGAAGCAAGCTTGAGCCGGGCAGCATCTATGTGGTGCCGTCCAACTATCATGTCGCGATCCAGGACGGCCACGTCGAGATTCTGCTCGATCACCAGCGGCGGCCCAAGCCCTCGGTCGATCGTCTGCTCTCCTCGGCGGCGGAGGCGTATGGCGAGCGTCTGATCGCCGTGGTGCTGACCGGCTCCGGCTCTGATGGCGCGTCGGGCGCGGTAGATGTTAAAGAGGCCGGCGGCACCGTGATCGTCCAGAACCCGCAGACCGCGCGCTACCCCTCGATGCCGATGTCGCTGCCGCCGACCGTGATCGATTTTGAGGCCGACATCGAGCGCATCGGGCCGCTGCTCTACGATCTGCTGACCGGCGTCGAGATCCCGCAGCCCGACAAGTCCGAGGATGTGCTGCGGCGCATCCTGGAGCATGTCAATCGCCAGGCCAACATCGATTTTCGCTCCTACAAAACCTCGACCGTGCTGCGGCGCATCGCCCGGCGCATGACCGTCACGCATAATCCCACGATCCGCGACTACGCCGAGTTTCTGGAATCGCATCCCGACGAAGTCGGCGATCTGGTCCAGGCGCTGCTGATCAATGTGACGCAGTTCTTTCGCGATCCCGAGTCGTTCGCCTATCTGCGCCAGACGGTGCTGCCCGCGCTGCTGGATCAGGCCCGCCAGCGCGATCGTGTGCTGCGCTTCTGGTCGGCGGGCTGTGCCTCGGGCGAGGAGCCCTACTCGCTGGCGATGCTGCTCGCGGACCTGCTGGGCGCTGAGCTGCCTGAGTGGAGCATCAAGATCTTCGCGACCGACCTCGACGAGGCGGCGATCACCTTTGCACGGCTCGGCGTGTATCCCGAAAATCTGCTCAAGGACGTGCCCGTCGATTATCGCGAGCGCTTCTTCGACCGGGTCGACCACTCGCACTCGTACCGCATTGCCAAAACGCTGCGCCAGATGGTGATCTTCGGCCAGCAGGATCTCAGCCGCAGCGCGCCATTTCCGCGCGTGGATCTGGTGCTCTGCCGCAATGTGCTGATCTATTTCACGCCCGATCTCCAGGACTACGTGCTCAACCAGTTTGCGTTTTCACTACGGCCCAGCAACGGCTACCTGTTCCTGGGCAAGGCCGAGATCATTCGCCCGACGCACTCCTATTTCGAGCTGGTCAACAAGCAGTGGAAGATGTATCGCTGTACAGGCGAGAACGTGCCAATGCCGCGTCGTGCGGGCACGCCCGATATTCGCCGGCTAAGGCCAGTCTGTGAATCGCTCGCCAGGGAGAGCCGAGAGTGTCCTGGGAGAGCATGAAACTTTGCCTATAGCTACGGATCTGGCGCTGCTGCGGCGCGTCAACGAGCTGCTGCTGCGCTTTCTGCCGGTCGGCGTGGTGGTGATCGACCGCGCATACCATGTAGTGACGATGAACACGGCGGCGCGGCGGCTGCTGGGGCTGCGCGATGCCAGCAATGAGCAGGATTTTCTGCACGCTGTGCGCGGCATTCCCTACGCCGAGGTCCGCTCCGGGATCGATAGAGTTTTCCGCGAGCGCAACACGCTGATGCTGCCCGAGATCTTGCTCGACAGCGCGATGGGCGGTAACGGACTTTATCTGTGCCTGACGATCGTGCCGATGCAGGTGGATGCTAACTCGCCGGATCTGGCGGCGATCAGCGTGACCGATGTCACCGAGCAGGTCCAGACGCGCCAGCACCTGGAGACGGCTCAGGCCGAGCAGGCGCAGCTTGTCGCCGAGCTTGGCACCGCTAACAAGCGGCTCAGCGAGATGAACAAAGAGCTGATCGACGCCAACGAGGAGCTGCAAGTCGCCAACGAAGAGATGATGCTGACCTACGAGGAGCTACAGGCGACTAACGAGGAGTTTGAGGCGACCAACGAAGAATTGCAGGCGACCAACGAGGAGCTGGAGACCAACAACGAGGAGCTACAGGCGACCAACGAGGAGCTGCAAACCACCAACGACGAGCTGCGCGCCCGCACGATCGATCTGCAAGAGCTGGCCAGTATGCTCGAAAGTGATCGCACGCGCTTCGCCGAGATGGTTGAGCTGGCACCGTTCCATATTATGGTTTTGCGCGGCCCGCAGCTGATCATCGAGGCTTTCAACGCGGGCTATGCCCGGCTGCTGGAAGGCCGCGAGCTGCGCGGACGGCCACTCGCAGAAGTGGCGCACCACTTCTGGCAATCCAATGATGAGCTGGTCGAGCTGGCACACCAGGTGTATAACGAAAATGTGCCGCGTACCTCACAGCGCATGTTGATCTCGGTGCCGAATCCGCAGGGTGAGCTGGTCGATCGCTACTTTATGTATATGCTGGTCCCGACGCATGATAGCACCGGCGAGGTCGATGGTGTGGCAATCTATGCGATCGATGTTACCGAGCAGCGCACTCAGGAGGTGCTGCAAGAGCGCGAGCGGCTGCGGCTGATCTTTCAGAACGCCGAGCAAATGGCGCTGGGCCTTTACGACGCCGAGAGCATGGAGCTGGTGATGGCCACGCCGCAGTATCTCCAGATCCTTGGGCACACCTATCCCGGTGAGCGCCAGTCGTTCATCGGCTCCTTGTGGTACGAGCGCGCGTTTGTTGGTCGTGAAGAAGATGCGCTCAAGTTGTGGGGTGATGTTCGTTCCAGCTTGAAGCCGGTGCGCCTGCCCGAGGCGCATCTGACGCTGGCCCACGACAGCGAGGAGACAGTCTGGAACTGGAGCCTGGTCCCGATCATGGACCCGATCCGACCGGATCAGATTCGCTTTATGATGGCGCTGGCAATCGAGATCACCGAGCAGGTTCATGCCCGCGAAGAGGCCGAGCGGCTGGATCATCTCAAAGACGAGTTTTTGTCGCTAGCCAGCCATGAGCTGCGCACGCCGCTGACCTCGCTGATCGGCAATGCGTATATCATGGAGCGGCTGGTCAAAGATGCGCAGACCGGCACACAGCCCGAGGCGGCAGCCAAACTCGCTCACTATGTCGGCTCGATCCGCAAGCAGCTTGAGCGGCTGAATGTGCTGATCGAAGACCTGATCGACGTCAGCCGCCTGCAAAGCGGGAAGTACACGCTGAGCATGGAGCGCGTCGAGATGATGCAGGTGGTGCGACAGGCCGTGGACGAGGCCCGGCTAATCAGCGAGCAGCCGCCGATTGTGGTCGATGCGCCCGCCGACGATCCGCTGCCGGTCTGGGGCGATCGCGTGCGGCTGATGCAGGTGCTGCTCAACCTGCTGCAAAACGCGCTCAGCTACGCGTCCAACAGCGAGCGCATCGATGTGCGCGTGCGCCACGAAAACGATCCGTCGTCCAGCGGCCAGATCGTGAGCATCCAGGTACAGGACTACGGCCCCGGCATCGCGCCCGAGGACCAGTCGGCGATCTTTTCGCGCTTCTACCAGGCGGGCAACTCGCAGCGATCGTCGCATCGTGGCCTGGGCCTGGGCCTGTTCATCTGCAAACAGCTGGTCGAGCAGCACAACGGCTCGATCGTCGTCAATTCGCGCGTCGGGCAGGGCAGCACGTTTACGATCGAGCTACCGCTGTATAACGGGTAGTGCGAACTTCCGCTGCTAGAAGCAAGGAGGTAGGCTATGAGCGCTCGCAAGCATATTCTGGTTGTCGAAGACGACATCGATATTGCCCAGATGCTGCTGTTGCTCTTCGACATGGAAGGCTACTCGGCCTCGACGGTGCGCACGGGTGCCGATGCGCTCAAGCTCTTGCTGCCCTGTGTGGCTGTGCCGGCAGCCGGCGCGACGATGGTTGAATCCGCGCCTGAGCTGTGCCCGGATCTGATTCTGCTCGATCTCCAGCTGCCCGACATGAATGGCGAAGAGGTTATTCATCGTTTGTCGCATAACAGCCTGGCAGCTCCTCCGGTGATCGTGCTGACCGCGCGGCGGCAACAGGCGGCGGAAGAGGTGGCGCTGGAGATCGACGCGGCGGGCATGTTTCTTAAGCCGTTTGAAATCCAGTCGTTGCTGGATCAAATTGAGCTGGTGCTGGCAAGAACTGCGTAGCTGATGACATGAATTCTCCTGGATGATGGTATATTCTCCGCTAATGCAGGCACACGTTTTGCTATGTAGATCAGGATCTGTGAAGGTCTTAAGGAGGCAGAACGTATGACCGAGCAGGTCCTGAGCGCACAATCCCCGCAACCAACGACGATTCTGGTCGTCGAAGATGACCCCGATATTCAACACATGTTAAATGATCTCCTGGTGCCGTCGGGCTACCATGTGCTGGCGGCAGATTGCGGCGAGACGGCGATCAATCTGATCGAGCAGGAAGTCATCGATCTGGTGCTACTCGATCTGATGTTGCCCGACATCGACGGCGCGGAGGTTTGCCAGCAGATCCGCCAGAATTATGGCACCAGCTTGCCGGTGATGATGCTGACCGCCAAAGACCGTACGCAGCATGTGGTCGAGGGGCTGCGCCAGGGCGCCGACGATTATCTGCAAAAGCCGTTCATGCCCGACGAGTTGCTGCTGCGGGTCCAGCGATTGGTTCGGCAGCGACAGGAGCTGCTGTCGGCCGCTTCCGAGAACGGCGCGCTGCGCGAGATGCTGCGGCTGGCTCAGGAGGAGCTACAGGACTCGCAGCAGGCGACCTCCAACGAGTCCTTGCTCCGCCGTGAGCTGCTGCATAATGTCACAGTCCATCTGCAATCGCTGGTTGGCATTATCGAGGCCGAGCTGCGCAAGCTGCCGCCGGGCATCGAGCGCGAGGCGATGCTGCGGGTGCGCAGCCGGGTGCGCGGCGCCGCGCTGATCTACCAGATTTCGCAGGATCTGCAAAACGATCCGGTCGCGATCGGCAGCGTGATCAACACGATCGCCTCGGCGCTCAAAGCGATCTACCGGCCCTGGAAGCGGATCGTGATTAATCTGGTCGAGACGCCCGTCACGCTGCCGTCGGCGATCGCCACGCCGGTCGCGATGATCACCAACGAGCTGGTGACCAACTGCTTCAAACATGCGTTTCCTGAGAATCGCTTCGGCTCAATCGATCTGCTCTACGGTATCGACGACGGCGTCTTCTTCCTGGAAGTTGTCGACGACGGCGTAGGCATGAAAACTACCGACGTGACGCTCGGCTCGGGACGCCCGACCGTAACTCAGCTGGTGCACGGCCTGAGCGGCACCATCGACTGGGAGCAGCGGCCGGCCGGCACGCGTGTGCATGTGCGTATTCCGCTGCCCGGCTAGCTTTCGGCCTCCCGCTGCGCGCGGAGCGCTGCGTCTTTGAATCTTTCTCCGCCGGATCTATTCCCACGCTATTGCTGTCGCTCCGCGCCGAATCGATCCATGCGTTTCAGGCATGGCATGTATCCTGCTGCCGGGCCGGCCTCCGAAGACCGTGTCTGTTTTCTACGCATGAGGGCTAGAAGGAGCATACTATGCGACAAGCAGCAGTGATCGGTATAACGCTCGCCACGATTCTTGTATTCGGCCAGGTTCTTATGTTCAATGTTGGGGTGCGAACAGACTATGCCCACGCGGCAGCGCTGAGCGACGGAGCCTACGCGCCCGCGCTGCAAACCACAGCTACCGCGACAGCCGCCTCGCCCGCCGCCAGTCCGGGCGCGCTGCCCGAGACCGGCGCTGAGTCGAACGCCAGCCTGATCTTGCTCGGCGCGGTCGCGCTGATTGTGCTGGGTGTTTCGGCGGTTATGCTGGTGAGTACCAGACGCAGAAGTCAAACCTAGACGATTGGCGGAACGGGACGTATCGTCCCGGCGCATGGTCTTCTCTACGCGGATGAGCGGAGCGATCCGGCTTCCGCGTTTTGATTCTGCACGGATTATCCCTTGGCCGGGCGTGATGAATCACGTCCCTACGGATCGCTATGGTACATAACTTGCGACAACGGCGGATCTTGCTGCTCGTGATAGTGGATGTAAAACTATTGATGCTCCGGCGACGCGGCGCGGCGTAAGCGAAGAGATGGAGGAGGCTCAAACGATGAGCGATGGCATTGAGGTCAAACAGCAGGTGACGATCAACAAGCCTGCCGAAGAGCTGTTCCGCTTCTGGCGCAACTTCGAGAATCTGCCTCAGTTTATGCGGCATCTGGAGTCGGTCAGCGTGCTGGACGACAAGCGCTCGCACTGGGTTGCCAAGGCGCCGCTCGGCAGCGTCGAGTGGGACGCCGAGATTGTCGAGGAGGAGGCCGGCCGGCGCATCGTGTGGCGCTCGGCGGAGAACGCGGAGGTCGTCAACGCGGGATCGGTCTTGTTCTTGCCCGGCCCAACCGAGCGCGGTACCGAGGTTTATGTGGTGATCGAGTACGCACCGCCCGCCGGTGTTGTGGGCGCGACTGTCGCCAAGCTCTTCGGCGAGGAGCCTAACCAGCAGGTCAAGGAAGATCTGATTCGCTTCAAGCAGCTGATGGAGACCGGCGAGATCGCGACTAATGAAGGACAGCCGCACGGCACACGCTCGATCGTCGGCAAGATCTTGTCACCGAATTCGTAGAAGGAGCAGCGCACGATGAAAGCCTTATGCTGGCACGGCAAGAACGATGTACGTGTCGAGACCGTCGACGATCCCAAGATCATCAATCCGCGCGATGCGATCGTTAAGATCACGACGACGGCGATCTGTGGCTCCGATGTGCATCTCTACGACGGCTATATCCCAACCATGGAGGCCGGCGATATTCTCGGCCACGAGTTTATGGGCGAGGTCGTCGAGGTCGGCTCCGAGGTCAAGAAGCTGAAGATTGGCGATCGCGTGGTGGTGCCGTTTCCGATCGCCTGCGGGCAGTGCTTTTTCTGCCAGCACGATATGTGGTCGCTCTGCGATAACACCAATCCCAACGCCGCGCTGGCCGCAGATCTGTGGGGCTACTCGCCGGCCGGAATCTTCGGCTACTCGCATCTCACCGGCGGCTACGCGGGCGGTCAGGCCGAGTACGCGCGCGTGCCGTTCGCCGATGTCGGCCCGATCAAAGTGCCGGACGGTTTGAGCGACGAGCAGGTTCTGTTCCTCTCGGATATTTTCCCGACCGGCTATATGGCCGCCGAGAACTGCAACATCCAGCCCGGCGATACCGTGGCTGTGTGGGGCTGCGGTCCTGTCGGCCAGTTCGCGATCGCCAGCGCGCGGCTGCTGGGAGCGGAGCGCATCATCGCGATCGATCGCATTCCTGAGCGGCTCCAGATGGCCAAGGACCAGGGCGGCGTCGAGGTGATCAACTTCGACGAGGCGTCGGTGATGGACAGCTTGAAGGAGTTGACCGGCGGACGTGGCCCTGACGCCTGCATCGACTCGGTGGGCCTGGAGTCCCACGGTGCCAGCCCCGACGCGATCATGGATCGAGTCAAGGCCGTGACGCTGCAAGAGACGGATCGGGCGCACGTGGTGCGCGAGGTGATCATGGCCTGTCGCAAAGGCGGCACCGTGTCGATCCCCGGCGTGTACGGCGGCCTGGCCGACAAGATCCCGCTGGGCGCGATGATGAACAAAGGTTTGACAATCAAGACCGGCCAGACCCATGTGCATAAATATCTCGGCCCGCTGCTGAATCTGGTGCAGGAGGGCAAGATCGATCCGTCGTTCGTGATCACGCACCGGCTGTCGCTGGACGAGGCGCCGCAGGGCTATGAGATGTTCAAGAAGAAAGAAGATAGCTGTATCAAGGTGGTGATGAAGCCGTAGAGCACGGTTTGAATCGAGGTGTTTCTGATTCGGGGCGTATTGGATATGCCCCGACGGATCTGCAATCAAAACGTTGATGGAACCATAATTGATAGGTCAATGCACGTTAGGGGCGTGATTGATCACGCCCAAATTATCCTTGTGATTGAAAAAATGTTATGTGTGCGACATCAAATAAGGAGTGATTATGAAAGGAACGGCTAGGCTCGCATCGCTGTTTGTTGCCGGGGTGGGCGCGGGCGCTGCGCTACGCCGGCTGCGCAGCCGTGAGGCGATCGATTTCAGCGGCAAGTCGGTGGTGATCACCGGCGGCTCGCGTGGCCTGGGTTTGGTCATGGCGCGGCAGCTGGCGGCGGAGGGCGCGAAGCTTACGCTGCTGGCGCGTAACGAGAGCGAGCTGAAGCGCGCCGAGCAGGATCTGACCCGGCGTGGCGCTCAGGTGCTGACGGTAACCTGTGATGTGCGCAGCCGGGACGATGTCGAGCGGGCGATCCAGCGCGTGATCGAGCGCTTCGGACGCGTCGACGTGCTGATCAACAACGCGGGCGTGATCGCGGTCGGGCCGGTCGAGCATATGGCGCTCGAAGATTTCGAGAACGCGATGGCGATCCATATGTGGGGGCCGCTCTACACCATGCTAGCCGTCACGCCGCACATGCGGCTCCAGGGCGGTGGCCGCATCGTCAATATCTCCTCGGTCGGCGGTAAAGTTGCGGTGCCACATCTCTTGCCCTACTCGGCCAGCAAGTTCGCGCTGGTCGGGCTTTCGGATGGCATGCGCGCCGAGCTGGCGAAAGACAATATCCAGGTGACCACTGTCTGCCCGGGGCTGATGCGCACCGGCTCGCCGCCCAATGTAACGGTTAAAGGCCGGCATCGCAGCGAGTACGCCTGGTTTACGATCGCCGACTCGCTGCCAGTGGTCTCGATCGACGCCGAGAGCGCAGCCAAACAGATTATCGACGCCTGCCGCTACGGCGATGCCGAGCTGACGATCACGCCGCAGGCCAAGCTGATCGCAGTGGCCAATAATCTCTTCCCGAGCCTGGTTGCGAGTATTATGGCGCTGACCAGCCGCCTGCTGCCCGGCCCGACGTCCAAGCAGGGCGACGAGGCCAAGACCGGCTGGGAAAGCCAGTCGGCGGTGGTGCCCTCGATCCTGACACGCACGACCTATCGCGCGGCGGCGGAGAACAACGAGATGAATGGGCATCGCCATGTGGCCTCCAACGGGCGCTCCGGCAACGGCAGCGTGTAAGCGCCGCGCGCGGGTGGAGCTACAGGCAGGAACGTGATGTTCGCGAACGTCGATTGGACGCAGGTGTTTCTGCCGGACACGCCGATCCTTGAGATCGTCGTACGCGGCTCGATCATGTACCTGGCGCTCTTCTGGCTGATGCGCGGGATCTTGAAGCGAGTTGCCAGCTCGATCAGCATGGCGGATCTGCTGATGGTCGTGGTGATCGCCGACGCCGCGCAGAACGGCATGGCCGACGACTATCGCTCGGTGGGCGACGGCATCGTGCTGGTCTTGACGATCATCTTTTGGAACTATACGCTGGACTGGCTGGGCTATCACTTTCCGGCCTTCCAGCGTTTTGTGCATCCGCCGCCGCTGCCGCTGGTCAAAGACGGCACGATGCTGCGCCAGAACATGCGCCGCGAGCTGATCACCGAGGGCGAGCTGATGAGCCAGATCCACGAGCAGGGCCTCAGCGATCTGTCGCAGGTGCGCGCCGCGCATATGGAGGGCGATGGACGCATCAGCGTGATCGGCAAAGACGGCCACGCGCCGCGCACCTGAGCAAAAAGATTTATTGTTTCGGTAGGTCGTGCCGGCCAAGAGGCAAGGACACGCCGGCGACGTGTCCCTACATGGACGATCTTCAAGATGTTCGTGCAGCTTACGATTCGGACGGCCGCTCCTGGCTCAGGTCGGGCAGCCGCTCGCTCTGTGCGTCGATCACGCCGGGGTCGCTGTCGGCGCTGAGACTACCGAAGCCGGTCTCGCCGTAGCCGCCGGTCACGCCGGGATCGGTATCGCTGCCGTAGCCGCCGGTCTCTACCGGCTGGATCTGCTGTCCGGTCGCCATGCGCGCGGCGTTGCTGAGCGTCGTCCACACAAAGCCCTCGCTCACCTGGTGCTGCTGCGCGATCTCGTACACACCCTGCCCGTCAAGCGCGGCTCTCACGATCGCGCCCTCCTGGCTGGGCAGCTGCTCTCCCAGGCCGGGCTGCTGCTGGAGCTGCTCCAGTAAGCTCGCCATGCGCTCATCTGATCGTTGTGTCATGTGCTTCCTCCTTGCGGGCTACAGCGGCAACCTGTATGCCAAGGAGCATAGTTAGGGCCTGCGTGTTGTCTCGTACATGCATCGGCATCTATTGCGGCTCTTTGTCGTTGCTGCTGTTCTGCGGAAGATACTTGCCGCACTTGCGTTCCAGCACCGCTTGCAGTGTGGTTGATCCCCGCAAGAACAACCACATAGACTGATGGTTAGCCTCAAGTCGCAGCTCTAGTACCGTCCAAGGGTAGGTTGCGCGCCAAAGGGGAACGAATTCAGTAATCTTAGGCCACCATGCTGTGATGTCGTTATACATGAGTGCGTATCCATCACCCAAGGTATGGGCTTGCTGGCACCCTTGGAATAATTCAACCAGCAAGTCGCCAAGACGTAGAGTGTCAGAGTCATCGTGACCAGCAATGTCGTTCAGAAAAGGAAAGTCGTCGGGTGTTACGGGCAAGCGCGCCAGTGGAACGACAGGCGTGTAGCTCGCCCATTCTTCGGTAAGTTCGCCGTCATCATCCCGTAATTGCTCAAACGTTAGGCGCGGCAAAATATAGATGATACCCTTGGTCCAGGGTTGGCGGGGCAGCATATCCTGGTTAAGAGAAAAATAATACACCTTTCGTATAGCTCCATGCGCATCTTGCACCCATTGCACGCCATTGCGTGATGATCCACGATACACACGCCAATCGAGAATCGCGAAGTACATCGGCCAGATGGGATCAGTCGTCGCATATATTGCTGATAAACTTCCTTGCGTGGTTGTATCGAGGGAAGCTCGTTGTGTTTGGAAAAGATCAATGGCACTATTTGTCGAGCCATGCAGTATCACATGGTGGTGTGTCACAAGATACTGCAAAAATTCGTGTTTGGGATATTCGCAAGTATACTCGACAACCTTGCTGGGGCTCGCAAGAGCAGCCTGGTACAAGGCCTCAAAATACTGGAGCTTGTCATTGCTAAGCGCAACCTCTGGCGCAAGCAGGTGCACATTCGGATCAAACATTTCTGGCAATGAAGACCTCCTTGACAATATGTAGCCATTACCATTCGATACCCGTATCGGAAGGCGTTAAGGTGCAGCGATACCCACATTATCCAGCAGAATCGTTCCCGCCGCTGTGTCGTCAAAGACGAAGGTGATCGCGGCAAGTGTGGCCGGATCGAAGTCCGGGCTGACTGCCACAAAGTCGGCCAGCGGCAACATGAATGTTTGCAGAATCGGCTCGCTCAAGGGCGCGTTCTTCCACGACGCGCCCTTGAGCGAGC
>DASWTQ010000693.1:0-1980 GCA_036402055.1 Herpetosiphonaceae bacterium | reverse complement strand
CATCCCCGTCTCGCTATGCTCGACTCCCCCCTTCCCCGAACCTCGGCCGGCTTCAGCCTCGGTTGCGGCAGGCGAGGGGGAAAGAACGTCCTCACTCGGTTCTTGGTTCTGCCCGTCCCTTTGTTCTTTTGTTCTCTTGTTCCCTTGTTCCGCAACAACATACGCGACGAGTCGTTGTTCGTCCTCACGCATGACCACCACGGCGTCCTGCACGGCCTCATGCTGGCGCAGCGCGGCCGCGATCTCGTCCAGCTCGATGCGGAAGCCGCGCAGCTTCACCTGGTGATCGGCGCGGCCCAGCAGCTGAAGTTCGCCGCCAGGCAGCCAGCGCGCCAGGTCGCCGGTGCGGTAGAGCCGTGCGCCCGGAACATTGGAGAAAGGATGCGGGATGAAGCGCTCGGCGGTGCGATCCGGCCGGCGGTGGTAGCCGCGCGCAACCTGATCGCCGCCCAGATACAGCTCGCCGGGCACGCCGATTGGCACAGGCCGCAGCTGCGCATCCAGTACATAGATCTGAGCGTTGGGGATCGGGCGGCCGATCGGCACCGGCTGCGGCACCTCTGCCCCGCCGCAGTCGTAGACTGTACACCATACCGTTCCTTCGGTCGGGCCGTACTCGTTGAAGAGTGCGGTATGAGCAAGCTCCTGCCGATGCCGCTCGATCAGCTCACGGGGGCACGCCTCGCCCGCGACGATCACGCAGCGCAGCGCGGGAAGCCGGCTCGGCTGGACGCTTGCCAGCACCAGCGCGTACAGCGACGGCAGGCAGAGCATGTGCGATATGCGGTGCTGCGCCAGCAGCCCGGCGATCGCTCCTGGGTCGGCGTGGCTGCCCTCGGGTGGCAGATGGAGTGTGCCGCCCTGGCTGAGCGTCCAGAAAATCCCGGCGACCGAGCTATCGAAGGCGAACGACGACAGCAGCAGGAACGACGAGACTGGCTCGCGATAGAAGCTGCGCCGCGCCGCTGTGGAGCGCGCCAGGTTGCGGTGGTTGACCAGCACGCCTTTGGGCTGGCCGGTCGAGCCCGAGGTATAGATCACATACGCCAGATGATCGGCTGTGACCGCGCTGAGCGGCGGTGTTTCCGGCTCGGCGGCGAGCACTTCTCGCTCTCGGTCCAGACAGATCGTTTGTTCCTGATGCAGCTTCCCCAGCAGGCGCTCCATCGTCACGACGATCGGAGCCTGCGCGTCGTCGAGCATCGCTCGCAGCCGCTCGGCGGGATAGCTGGGATCGAGCGGCAGATACGCGCCGCCAGCCTTGAGAATGCCCAAGATCCCGACGAGCAGATCCGGCGAGCGCTCGACGCACAGCCCGACCCTGGTTTCCGGCCCCACGCCGCGCGCCTGGAGCCAGTGCCCAAGCTGATTCGCCTGCCGTTCCAGCTCGGCATACGTCAGCGACACCCGCTCACGGGTACCCGCACCACACACAACGGCCGGCGCATCCGGCGTGAGCAGAGCCTGGGCGGCGATCGTCTGGTGGATGCACTCGTCGATGGCGGGCGTGGCCGTGGTTGTGCTCCACTCGTCGAGCAGCCGGTGAGCTTCATCGGCGGTCAGCAGCGGCAGATCCGCGATCGAACGATCGGGATCGAGCGCGATCGCCTCCAGCAGCACGCGAAAATGGTCGATCAGCCGCGTGATGGTTGCGGCGTCGAACAGATCGGTGCTGTACTCCAGTGTGCCGGTCAGCTGCTCGCTGCCTTCCCACATGAACAAGATCAGATCGAGCTTGGTTGTAGCGCTATCGACCGGACGTGGCCGCATGGTCACGCCGGCAACTTCGCGCGTTGGCACCAGCTCTTTTTGCAGCGTAAACACCACCTGGAAGATCGGAGCATGGCTCAGACTGCGCTCAGGGTTCAGCTCCTCGACCAGCAGCTCGAAGGGCAGCTCTTGATGCGCGTACGCGCCCAGCGCCGTCGTCCGCACGCGCTGCACCAGCTCACGAAAGCTAGGCCGGCCCGTGAGATCGGT
>DASWTQ010000692.1:0-3885 GCA_036402055.1 Herpetosiphonaceae bacterium | reverse complement strand
CTGCGCGTAGGCGGTCTGGAGATCCTCCAGGAGAATGCCCCAGGAGACCGTATCAACGGCCAGATGATGCACCACCAGCAGCAGCCGTCCCGGCTGGTCGTCGCCCAGCGTGAAGCTGCCCACGCGCAGCAGCGGCCCACTGTGCAGGTCGAGACTCGTCTGAAGCTGTGTCGCCGCCTGCGTGATCGCCGCCGCCTGTTCACCGAGCGGCACGGCACGTAGGTCGAACGCCTGCACCAGCGGCGTCGCGTCCAGCCCGGGGTTGATCTGTCGCCAGCCGTCCGCTGTCCGCTCCACACGCAAACGCAGCGCGTCGTGGTGCGCCAGCACCTGCTGCACCGCCTGCTCCAACAGCGCGCCATCGAGCGGCTGTCGCACCTCGAAGAGCGCCGACTGATTCCAGTGATGTCGCTCGGGCAGATCTTGCGTAAAGAACCAGTGCTGGATCGGGGTGAGCGGAACAGGGCCGGTAACCAATCCTTGCTCGGCGGTCTGCTCGGGCGCCGTTCCTGCCACCGCCGCCAGGCTGGCAATTGTCTGGTGTTGAAACAGCTGGCGCGGCGTCAAGCGTAACCCGGCTTGATTGGCGCGCGCAATGATCTGAATACTCAAGATCGAGTCGCCGCCGAGGGCGAAAAAGTTGTCGTGGATGCCGATCTGCTCCCGGCGCAGCACGCTGGCCCAGATCGCCGCCAGCAGCGTCTCCGTCGCGGTCTGCGGCGCGGCGAACGTTTCCGCCAGCTCCGGCCGTGCTGTATCCGGCGCCGGCAGCGCGGCCCGATCCACCTTGCCGTGGCTCGTCAGCGGCAACACGTCGAGCAGCACAAACGCGGAGGGCACCATATACTCGGGCAGCCGGTCGAGCAGAAAGCTGCGCAGCTCCGAAGAACCAAGAACTAAGAACCTAGAACCGGGCTCGGGTGAATTTCCTTGGTTCTCCGTTCTCGGTTCTTGGTTCTCGACCACGTACGCTACAAGCTGCTTCCCGCCGGGGCCGTCCCCGCGCAGGATCACCACCGCGTCACGTACGCCGGGATGCTGGCCCAGCGCCGCTTCGACCTCGCCCAGCTCGACCCGGAAGCCGCGCACTTTCACCTGCGCGTCGCTGCGGCCCAGGAATTCCAGGTTTCCATCCGGCCGATAGCGGACCAGATCGCCCGTGCGGTAGAGCCGCGCGCCTGGCACATCGCTGAATGGGTTGGGCACGAACCGGGCGGCAGTTTGTCCCGGCTGATTGAGATAGTTTCGTGCCAATCCATCGCCGCCGATAAACAGCTCGCCGGGCACGCCGATCGGAACGGGCTGTAGCCGTGCGTCGAGCGCATAGATCTGGGTGTTGGCGACCGGACGGCCGATCGGCAGCTCTGACCACTTCCCGCCCTCAGTCGGATCGCTCGGCACGTGGTACAGCGTCGAGGTGATCGCGGTCTCGGTCAAACCGAAGACATAGATCGACCGAACATCAAAGCGCTGCCAGGTAGCCAGACGATCGAGCGATGGCTTCTCACAGCCTAGAAGCACCAGCCGCAGCGAGGCCGGCACCTTCTGGCCGGACTGGACCATCTCGTCGACCCAGGCGTGCCAGTAGGCAACCGGCAGCTCGACGGCCGTCACCTGAGCCTGATCCAGCAGCACCGTGAACTCGGCGATCGACGCCAGGATGCCCGCGCCGTGGAGCACGACGGCAGCGCCCGCCGCCCAGGTCGGGAAAAGCTCTTCGACCACGACATCGAAGCTCGGCGATGCAAACTGGAGCATGCGATCCCGGGGTTGCAGATCGAAGTGCGGCAGCATCGACAGCGTGTAGTTGACCAGCGCCTGATGCTCGACCAGCACGCCTTTGGGTACACCGGTCGAGCCGGAGGTATAGATCACATAGGCCGCATTGGTCGATCGCACGCCGCTACGTGGAGCCATGGCGCCAGCGTCGACACTCCCCGCCGGCTCGGCGTCCAGACAGATCACCTCAGTCGTCGCCGGCAGCTGCGCGCGCAGATGTTCCTGGGTCAGTACCAGCGGCACCTGCGCGTCGGCGAGCACAAAGGCCAGACGCTCGGTAGGATAGGTTGGATCAAGCGGCAGGTAGGCGCCGCCGGCCTTGAGAATACCCAGCAGCCCGACGACCATCTCCAGCGAGCGCTCGACACACAGACCGACCCGCACCTCAGGACCAACGCCTCGCTCGTGCAGCTCATGCGCCAGCTGATTGGCGCGAGCGTTCAACTCCTGATAGGTCAGCTGCTGCGCTTCATAGACGACCGCGATCGCCTCCGGCGTGCGCTTCGCTGTGGCCTCAAACAGGTGATGGAGGCACAGCTCATGGGCATAGGCGGTGTCGGTGGTATTCCAGTCCACGAGCAGCTGTTGTCGCTGATGGGCGCTGAGCAGCGGCAGATCGGCGTAGGATCGCTCCGGCTGCGCTGTGATGCCTTCGAGCAGCGTTTGAAAATGGTTCGCCATCCGCTCGATCGTCGGCGCTGCAAACAGATCGACGCTGTACTCAAGCATGCCCACCAGCCCTGTCGGCGTTTCATCCATCGTCAGGGTCAGATCGAACTGAGCCGTTTGCCGCTCGATCGACAACGGTTGCAGGTTCAAGCCGGGCAGCTCACTGCCGGCTGCCGCCGACGCCTGGCCGAGCGTAAACATCACCTGGAACAGCGGATTGTGACTCAGGTCGCGCGTGGGCCGCACCACGTCGACAAGTTGCTCAAAGGGCAGATCCTGATGCGCATAGGCACCCAGACAAACCTCACGCACCCGCGCCAGCACCTCGCGGAAGGACGGGCTGCCGGTCAGATCGGTACGCAGCACCAGCGTGTTGACAAAGAACCCGATCAGATGCTCAGTCTCGGCCTGGGTGCGATTGGCGATCGGCGTGCCGACCGCGATGTCGCTCTGGCCGCTGTAGCGCGCCAGCAAGACCTGCCACGCCGCCAGCAGCGTCATGAACAGTGTCACGCCCTCGCGCCGGCTCAACAGCGCCAGCTCATCGCTCAAGGCTTGCGGCAGTACAAAGATATGACCCGCACCACGATCGCTGAGCGCCGCCGGACGCGGATAGTCGGTCGGCAGCTCCAGCACCACCAGATCGGCCAGCTGCTGCTTCCAGTAGGCCAGATGCGTCTCAAGGATCTCATCCCGCAGCCAGTCACGCTGCCAGACCGCATAGTCGGCGTACTGGATCGGCAGCGCGGGCAATGCCGCCGGCTCCCCGTGTATCCTGGCCGCGTACAGCGTCGCCAGCTCGTTGATCAGCACGCCCATCGACCAGCCATCGGCGATGATATGATGCATCGTCAGCGCCAGCACATGCTCGTCGGCATCCAGACGCAGCAGCGCCATCCGCAGCAGCGGGCCATCGGCCAGGTCGAAGGGGCGCTGGGCCTCCGTGTCGATGATCCGCCGCGCTTCCGTCTCCCGATCGGCCGCCGGCAAGCTTTGCAGGTCGATGATCGGGAACACGTACGGCTGCGGCGCGGCGATAACCTGCACCGGCTGGCTGTCATGCGTGGCTGCAAACGTCGTGCGCAACACCTCGTGCCGGGCCACAATCGTATTCAAGCTGTGCGCGAGCGCCGCCACATCCAGCGGTCCTGCCACGCGCCAGGCAGCCGGAATATTGTAGGCCGCGCTGTTGGGCTGAAGCCGGTCGATGAACCACAGCCGCTGCTGGGCGTACGAGAGCGGCGGCGTGCTCTCACGCGCAATCGGAACCAGCGAGGGAATCTGCCACTCGGCGCGCTGCATGCTGGTGATCCGCTCGGCCAGCTCGGCAACAGTCGCCATCTCGAACAGCGTGCGCAGCGGCAGCTCGACCTGGAACGCTTCACGCACACGCGCGACGACCTGCGTCGCGAGCAGCGAGTGGCCGCATAGCGCGAA
>DASWTQ010000691.1:0-2040 GCA_036402055.1 Herpetosiphonaceae bacterium | reverse complement strand
GATGCGCTGCTTGATCTGCGTGTATAGCTCGGGATAATCCTGCTGCACGAACTCGTAGAGCTGCGGCGTCGAGGCCGTGAAATGATACTCGGGGTACAGCTCCATCAGCCGCAGCGCCGTCGAGAAGGTATGCGCGGTTTTTTGCCGAGTGCGCCACAGCGGCCAGAGCCAGGCTACATCGATATGCGAGTGTCCGGTGATCGTGATCTTGGGCCGCGTGCCGCCGTCCAGGTCTGCCAGCAGATGCGCATCCAGATACGCGTTGGCTGCCCGCACGGAGTCGTAGAACTCGGGCGCGCTGGCCTCGTGGCTGATCGCCGGGCCTGTGGAGCCGACCCAGGTCGCGGGAGCCTCGCGCAGATCCAGCAGGTTGATCGCGGCGTTGAGCCGGTGCAGCATCTGGCTGTAGGCCAGGCTGTTCACGTCGATCTGCTCGATCGTTTGCAGCGCGACCCGCAGCGTGTGCACAAGCTGCCAGGTCGGCTCGTCCAGCACTACCAGCTCCAGCCCGCCGAAAGGCTGCGTGCGGCTGACATGCGCCTGCACAAACAGCTCGATCGGCTGCTCCAGGCGCGGCAGCATCACGATGCGATGCTCGGCGTCCAGCCCAGCGAAAAGCTGATCGCCAAGAAAGATCTGCGACTCGATCGTATCGCTCGACCACTGGTTGGCGTCGTCGCGCCAGCGCAGATGCAGCGCCACCGGCTGATCGCGCAGCTCGGGCGGAACGGTGAGCGTTTGTCGCAGCCAGACGGTTTTGAGCAGCGCGCCCCAGGGATCGCCGCGCTGGATCGGCTGCCAGGCGGCATCGCGCACATGCTCGGGCTTGCCCACCGGCAGCGGGCTTTCGGGCAGATAACGTGTTCCATCCAGCGGCACGATCACGCGCCAGACGGCTTGTTCGATCAGGCTGAGACGCTGGCGAAGTTTTGGGAGAGTCAGCGGCACGGTTCACTCCTCGACATAAGCAGAAATGGCTGCACGACGCTGGCAGAGTCGATTCTCCGCCACCACGCAGCGCTGCATACGATCGGCGGATTGTAGCATAAGGCTTGCCGAGGCCGGAATCAGGAGCGCCAAACACAACAAAAGGGACGAGTGATCGTCCCTTTTGCCTGCAATGCTTGGTGGATTATCCCAAGAATCAGCGAAGAAACGGCGGCAGCTCGGTGTCGAAGGTGTAGTAGAGCGTCTGGAAGGGCTGCCGGAAATCCAGAACATCGTCGCGGATCGCTTCGGGCTCCACGTTGTCGACCAGCACCTGCGCGATAAAATCCGCGATCGTGTTCATCTCGGCCTCGCTCATGCCGAGCCGCGTCACCTCGATCGTGCCGATGCGTAGCCCGCTGGGCCGATCCCAGTCCGCAGCGCCATCGCTCGGGATCAGATTTTTGTTGGTGATGATGTTGGCGCGCTGGAGGCGCTGCGCTACCGCCAGCCCGCCGCCGAACTGGCTCACATCCGCGATCACCTGATGCGTTGTCGTGAAGCCGCGCGCCTTGCCCAGCACCGGCACGCCCCGCCGATCGAGCGCGGCTGCCAGCGCCTGCGAGTTACGGACGATCTGCGCCATATACTGCTTGCCGAACGCCAGCATCTCCGCCGCCGAGACCGCCAGCGCCGCCACGCGGTTGACCTGGTGTGTCGCCGCCAGCACCGGAAACGCCGCGCTGGTCAAGCCCTCGGTCAGCGCGCCGTCGTTCCACATCATCATGCCGCTCTGCGGGCCGCTAAAGGTCTTGCCCGCCGATCCGGTCAGCACCGCCGCGCCTTCGGCGAGCGGATCTTGAAACTGACCGCCCGCGATCAGACCGGCCTGATGCGCGCCGTCGTAGATCACGCGGCCGCCCCACTCGGCGACAATCTCCTGGATCTCGCGCACCGGATACGGAAACAGCGTCATCGACAGGCCCAGCACTGCCAGCCTGGGACGCACACGCTGAGCCTCGCGGCGAAACGCTTCGAGATCCACTGTCAGCTCGGTCGGATCGAAGGGCAGATCGACGATGTTGAGGCCGCGCATCCCGGCGGGGCCGTCGA
>DASWTQ010000690.1:0-10283 GCA_036402055.1 Herpetosiphonaceae bacterium | reverse complement strand
TACTGATCTGCGCGCAGCTCGTTCTGGAGAAAAACCGCCATGACCTGGGCAAAATCAGGCGCTTGTCCTTGTAGCAGCTCCATCATCTTGGCCAGTACATCACCTGCGGTAATAAAGCCTGCATACCGCGCACGAATCTCGGGCTGTGCATCCAAAAACCGGCACAATTTATCGAAATCCCAGACATCGTAGCCTTTGAGCCCAAGTACAACTTTCTGCTGCTCAAGCAGCGCAACAACTTTGTCCTTAGACCCTGTATTTTGCACTGGGGTCAGAACGACATTCGTAACAAAAATATAGTAGTCGGGTGCGGGAAGCTTGCGCTCAGGGTCGGCAAACTTTAGCAAATCCTGCTTGAGCTGCTCCAAGGCCCACTCGCCGTCTTGTATCGGATCGCCTTTGGGCCGCACACGGAATTTGGCCTGAAGCACAAGATACCCTTCCCAGGGTTCAGTCACCGATGGGTAGTGCATCTTGCCTTTGTAGGTAGCTTCGCGGCCGCCATCAGGCCCATCGCCGAAGGGCATAACACCGGGAGCAATGACCTGCATCGCTAACGCCTGGATCAGATGCTCAAAATCACGAGGGTTGAGACCAGCGAGATTATAGTCGCCCACACGCTATCCTTTCCCTGATCAACCGCAACAAAGATACTCTGCCTACCAGGTTTACATTTTACCTCCTACCAGCTAGATATTGAACGGAGACATACGGCTCTAGTTGCTGCAATTTCCTCTGTTCTCGCGCCAGTGTGCTATACTCCGCTACAGGAGGGCTTAGCAGCAGGCTGAAACATGGCGACGGTGATCGATCTGCTACGGCATCTCGGAGAGCGCGCCGCGCCGGATGGCGGTAACGCCTTGGCGGGGCCTGTTATGCTGCCCGCCGTTACGGACTCGCCGCTCTCACTGCCGCTGCCGCCCGCGATCGTCGGCGCGTGGGCGCGCCTGGTTGGCCGCAAAACGCTGGGCCATCACGCGCTGGCGCTTTCCGCCGCTCAGACTCAGCGCTCGGTTGCGCTGATGGGCCACGGCGCCTCGCCCCACGACGATCTGCTGCTGCTGCTGCTGAGCCAGCTTCAGCGTCCTCCGCATCCCGCAATGCTGGCGCTGATGCCGCCCGACGAGTCCACGTTCCGCCAGCAGCTGATCACGCTCGCCGAGGCCACCGGTGTTCGCTGGCTGGATGCCGGCCAGTCTGGCGGTCGTGTTGCACAGGCGCAGCTGATCCTCGCAACTCCATCGGATCTGCACCGCCGCGTGCTGCGCTACCATGATCGGGCCTGGCGCTGGCTATGGCCTCAACTGCGCTTCGTCGCGCTGCCGCAGCTTCACCGCTACACCAGCGCGGAGGCCGGCCATCTCCACTGGCTGCTCCGCCGCGTCGAACGGCTGGCGACGCACTCGCCGCTGCAACTCCTTAGCTCGCTGGCCTCAGTCGCCGATGTCGGCGGCACGCTCAACCGTCTGCTCGATCGACCGATGCATGTTGTCGCCGCGCCCGACGGCCCCAGCCATAGCGTGCTGATCGCGCTGTGGCGCTGCGGCAGCAACCGTGAAGCAACACTGCTCCAGCTTGCCGAGCAGCTCAGCGCCCGGCACCTGGCGATCACGGTGTTTGGCCGCGACGAGGCCGAGACGATCCAGCTGCGCGCGCAGGCGACCAAGCGTGGAATCGCCCTGCCCGATGAAGTCCGCGTCGCGATTGTGGCCGGCGTGCCACGCGCCATCGACGATCGCCAGCAACTGCTGCGCTCCGGCTACCGGCTGCTGATCTTGCTGGCAGGCGACGAGCCGCATGAGCTGCTGTTCGCGGCTCAGCCGGATCTCCTGCTCAACGCGCTGCCGCAGTGGCCGCTGGCTACTCACAATCCTTACGTAGTCGCGCCGCAGCTCACCTGTGCCGCCGTCGAGCATCCTCTGGAAGAAGCCGAGATCGATCGCTGGGCTGTACGTGAGCTGCGCGACCGGCTGATCAAAAAAAATGTGCTTCAGCCGCTGCCGAGCGGCGATCTGTGGCAGAGCGCTCCCGACATCGACGAGCCGTATGCCGAGCTTGATCCACGCGCGATCGGCGGCGAGCCGCTGACGATTCTTAGCCCGGCAGGCGAGTCGATCGCGACGATTCCGCCCGCGCTGCAAGATCGCTGCCTGCTGGAAAGACAGGTCTTTGAGCCTGGCTGGCAGGTCGCCGGTCGTGACGAGAGCGGACTCGTCGTACAGCTCGCGCCTGATCCGATCGAGCGCGATACGATTGTCCTGGCCGAGATGACGGTTCGGGTCCGCGACGAGCTGGCGGCGCGTACGATTCGCTTCGGCAAGCAGACCACCGATCTGCTCAAGGGGAAGGTCTGGGCATCGCAGCGGATTGTTGGGCTGCGTGAGCTGCGGCCGGATGCGACCGAGCGCCGACTGCCCGCCAGTGCGCCACAGACGGAATGGCTAGCCGCCGCGTGCTGGATTCCACTGAGCGGCCCGATCGGCGATCCCCAGGCGATCGGCTGGACGATCACGCAGGCGCTGCCGATCGTCGCGCTGGCTCCACCGGCGGCGCTGGCCGTCACCTACGACGCCGAGCACGAGCGGCTGTATCTGATCGAGGTCGAGCCGGGCGGTGTGGGGATTATCGACTGTCTCTACCAGGAGTTCGAAACGCTGATCGAGCTGGCCTCGCTGATCGCGCAGTCATCCAGCACCCGGCCGTTATACAAGCGACTCGTAGCTGCGGAGCTGGCCTGGATCAACGGGCTGTATGGTCGCGCGCCGCAGCCCGAGCCGATCCAGGAGCCGCAGCGCGCCGAGCAGCCCGTGCTGCAACCGGTAGAAGCGATCAAGACGCCTGTGCCGGCAACGCCCGCAACTCCGCCCAAAGTGCCTGTTTCAGCGCGCCCGGAGCAATCAGCACCTGCGCCTCGATTGCCGGCCCAGCTACCGAAAGCGCAGCCGCCGGTGCGCTCCAATGGCTCAGGCGAGCAAGCTAAACCGCAAACTCCTGCGCCCGCATCAACAGCTCCTGTTGAGCAAGCCAAGCCGAAGGCTCCTGCGCCGACGCCTGTGCCAGCTAAGCCAGAAACGCCTACGCCCGCGCCGACAACTGAGCAGGCCAAGCCGAAGGCTCCAGCTCCAACACCCGCTCGCACACCCATCGCTCCAGCCGCGCGGACTCCAGCGCCGGAAAGTACGCCTGCGCCGACCGTTTCAACGGAGCGGCCGACAGCACCACGAGTCTCGCCCACGCCGACTGTTCCAACGGAGCGGACTCCAGCGCCGGAAAGCCCCCCCGCGCCGACGACGACTGGCGAGCAGGCCAGGCCGCAGCCGAGACCAGCCGTGCCCGCTCGCGAAACGACGCCGGTACCGCCACAACGTCTGCCCATCGCCGCGCCAACCAACGGCCAGCGCGCGCCAACACCGGCGCCGGCGCGGGCTGAGCAACGACCGGAGCAGGCCGCTCGACCATCGGCGATTCCGCCGAAAGCAGCTGAGCCAGGCCCGACGATCGCACAGCGTCCGGCTGAAGTCCCACGTCGCGCTGAGCAGCCTGCTCCCAGTGCGGCGAACACGCCTACCACGCCAGCGCCCGTGACGTCCGAGCGGCAGAGTGAGGCTCAAAAGCCAGCCGCAGCGCCGGCCTCCGAGCGCCGAGCAGCGATCTATAACTCGGCTCAGCCACCAGCGCAGCCGGCAAAACCTATCGCTACACCAGCCAACACCCGGCGCTATGAGATGCCGGCGCCAGACACCACGCCGGCGGCGCAGCGCCAGGCTGAGCCAGCGGTAGAGCCGGTACCACCCAGATCTGTGGCGCAACCTCCTGTCGCAAGGCCGGCGGAGCAACCAGCTCCCGAGCAGCGCATACCGGAGCCTGAAAAAGTCCCCGCGCCAGCGGTTGAGCCGCAAAGCGCCACGCCTGTCGCGGAGACAGCACCGCCGCCAGCCGAGCCGGAAGATAGCCCATCTGTGGTGGAAACGCCAGCGGTTGAGCCGCAGAGCGCCACGCCTGTCGCGGAAGCATCGGAGCAACCTGTTGCGCCGCAGCTCACATCGGCGGTTGAAGAAGCACCGCCAGCCGAGCAGCGACCGCAGACGATAGCCGAGACCGAGGCGCTGCCGATCCAGCCCAGGCCAGGTATTGAGCGCCGACCAAGCATTGTCGATCGCCTGGAGCTGGACCAGGAAGAGGCAGACGATCAGCCCGACGAAACAGCAACTACCCACGAGCAAGCGGAGCAGCCTGTGGCAGGCTCGACGATCGAGGAAGCGCCGCCCGCCGATGAGCAGCCAGCGCTACCAGCGCCCGTGGCGCAGACGCGACAGCCGCACGAGGCAGTACCGCGCCGCCGGATCACCTCGCAATATTCGATCGACGATCTGCTGCCACCACTGGACGACGAAGAAGAGGCCGAGGAAGAAGCCTTTATCGAGGAGCCGCCAGCGCCGCCACCTGAGCCGTTCAGGCCAGCCCTGCACAGCGGACGGGCGTCATCGAGCGATGTGCCGCCACGCCAAAATCCTGCCTCGCGCCGACCGGAGCCCGAGATCGCGCGTAACGAGCCAAGTAATATCGATGCGGAGGACGACGAGGAAGACGAGCGACCGGTCGAGCGCTATCCGGCGCGACGCGAGCCGCAGCCACCACGTGGGCGACAGGAGCCGCCTACACGTCAGCCTTTCCAGCGCAGGGAGCCCCAGCGACCGCTCTCATCGCCGACCCGCCAGAGTTCGCCGCCAGCACCACGCCGCGAGCCACCGGCGCCGCAAGGCGATCGGCAGCGGCCGTATCAGGCGCGCGGCTCGCAAAACCAGCCGCCACAGAATCCGTCGCGGCGCGTCGAGCCACCCACCAATCGTCGCGATCCGATCGACCAGCGATCGCAGCGACCACAGCGACAAGAGCCGCCAGCGCCGCCCCAGCGCGAGCCGCGCCGACCAACGCCGCCTGTGCCGCAGAAACCGGCCGCGCCCGAGCCCGAGGCGGACGTCAACGCGATGATCGCGCGGATGCGGCGACTGCGCGAAGAGCGCGAGGCCAGCCAGCGCCCAGCCACCACGCCGCGCACGCAGCGACCGGCCCCAACAGAGCCGGTCGAGCTGAGATTTCATATCGGCGAGCGCGTCCAGTGCCTGCCCTATGGCGTCGGCACCGTTCGGGCAAGCAGCATTGTGGATGGCCGCGAACAGGTCTTGATCGATTTTCCAGAGTACGGCGAGATCGAGGTCGATCCCGCACTAAACCTGATCCGCCAGCTGGGATCGTCAGCCGCCGCCGAGCAGGATGAGCACGACGATATCTAGACTGCGTGCTCAGGCTGCGGCAGCCGCGTATCCTCTGGGTGCAGCAGCGACTCCTCGGCAGGAAGCTCGGCAAACGCAGAGGCCGACAGGAGCACCAGATCGATCCAGACAAAATCCGCCAGCAGCAGATGCACCAGCTGCATCCAGATCGGCGCAAGCAGAAACACATTCAGCGCGCCAACGCCCAGCTGCACCAGGAACAGCACGACAATGCCCCGTGCAAAGCGCTTGGTCTGCGCGTCGGGACGTAGCACGCTGATGCAGCTTGCCGCGAACACCAGATACAAGCCCATGCCGATCGCGATCGTTGGATGCAGCACGCGCAGACGGATCAGAAAATGTGCCGTCGGCGACAGATCCTGACGCAGGCCCTCAGCCAGTGAGGAGGCCGGATAGAGCGTATCGCCGAGCGCCGTCACCGCACCGCTGACGCCCAGCACCAGCAATCCCAGCAGCCCCAATCCCAGCAGCACCAGCGCCGAACCCTGGCCGCGCAGCCGGATCGCGCTGCCGCCGGAAGCCCACCAGGCTGTGAGCGTGAGCGCGCCCAGCAGCAAAAAAGTGTTGGCCAGGTGGACCGCCATGAAGAGCGCCCGCGCGATCGAGGCGTTATCCGCCACTAGCTCGAACAGTACCAGACCAGCGCCGACCAGCGCCTCGGTGATGATAAAAAAGCTCGACAGTGCCGCGCCCAATCGTACAGTATGGCCCCTGGGATAAGTGCGAAAAGCCCAGACAAACATCACCGCGATCATGATCAGGGCCAGGCCGCTGCTCAGCCGGTGCGTAAATTCGATCACGGTTTCGATCTGCGGGTTGCGTGGAATGATCTCGCCGTTGCACAAGGGCCAGTGGCTACCGCAGCCGGCGCCCGAGCCGGAGGCGCGCACATACGCGCCCCACAGAATAATTCCCAGATTGTAGGCGAGAACCGCCCAGCAGTACGAAGCAAATCGCCCAAGTTTCATGCGTTGTTCCTCAGAGCGCCCGCCAAGTGTTGCGCGCAGACGCCCGCTCAAAATCAAAGCTTCAATGCGTAGCGGTGTTGATTGTATCGCGCCAGCGGCGAATCGTCGCGGTGTGCTCCTCATAGTGCTCGTAGGTATCCGACGCGATCAGTTGCAGCGGTGCTTCGCCTAAGCTGCCGCCCAGCCCTTCGGGATCAAAGATGTCATGCTCCGAAAGCGCAGTTACCGCTGCCACGGCCTGCTGAAACGATCGATCAAAGGCGGCGCGCACCTCGTCAAGCGGCTGGTTGCGGGTGGCGGCGAAGATCTCGCTGTTCAAGCGCGCCAGCCCGGCGTCCTGGTCTTCGTCGGGTCGCAGCAGCCTCGGGATTTTGTCGCCACGGGCCAACGCGCCGAGCTTTTGGACCATCCACTGCTCCCACCAGGTAACGTGGGCCAGCACATCTTTGACCGACCAATCGCTCTCGACGCCGGGCTGCACCAGCTGCTCGTCGGTCAGTCCACTCAGAGCTGCGGTGAGACGCTCGTGCTCCGTATTGATGGCTGACAGCAGCTCGGCCTTTGACGTTGGCTCGTTCATGCGTTGCTCCTCGTGGCTTCTCGTGATGGAAGAGAATAAAGATTATCGGTAGCTCAGATCAACCTTCGATTTCGCCTACATGGTAGCACAAAGCTGCCGAGCAGCCCATCCTTTCCAGTCAATAGTTTCAGCCAGGTGTGTCCGAGCACAGACTCCGGCGCTGAACTGAGCTATGAAATCCGTGCTTAACCCGGTTGACGCGCCGCTTGCTGTTCAATACCCTATATAAGAATCTTTCGGATCGATCGCTGGAGTGGGCCTTGTCTGTATCGCCCGATCGGCGTTATACTACGCCGCAGATTGAATGCCGGATGTGGCCGATCCAAAATAGCTCTAGCTTAAGGAAATAGACTGCTACGCTCGGTTGCCGAGTCGTTTGCCGCTGAAACGATGGTGTTGTCAAGTGATCAATTCGGCTGTGGTTCGCCACGTCCGTTCGAGGAGAGGTAGATGAACAGCCCTGCATTAGGCTGGCGTGGAGTCGTTAAGGATTATGTGACGCTTACCAAGCCGCGAATCATTTCGCTGTTGCTGCTGACAACGCTGGTGCCGATGCTGATCGCCTACCAGGGCCAGCAATCGCTGCTTGGGTTTATTAATCTGATTGTGTGGACGCTCGTCGGCGGGGCGCTGGCGGCCGGTGGTGCGGGCGCGATCAATATGTATATGGATCGCGATGTAGACGCGATTATGTCAAGAACGAAACAGCGCCCGATCCCCAATGATCGGATGCAGCCGCACCACGCGCTGGTGTTCGGCCTGGCGTTGAATCTGATCGCATTTGTGGTGCTGTACCTGGCGGCGAATCTGCTCTCGGCGATCCTGGCGATGGTCGGCACGCTCTACTATGTGGTGATCTATACGCGCTGGCTCAAACGAACCTCGCCGCAAAACATCGTGATCGGCGGAGCGGCCGGCGCGATTCCGCCACTGGTCGGCTGGGCTGCCGTGCGCGGTAACATCGGCGTCGAGGCGCTGCTGCTCTTTGCGATTATCTTCTACTGGACGCCGCCGCACTTCTGGGCACTGGCGCTGCTACGCAGCAGCGAGTATGCTCGCGCCGGCATTCCGATGCTGCCCGTCGTGCGCGGCGAGGCCGAGACCAAGTGGCAGATCCTGCTCTACACGCTGCTGATGATCGCGCTCACACTGGTGCTCACGCCGCTGGGGCTGGCGGGTCCGGTCTATCTGGTGATCGCGACACTGCTAGGCATTATCTTTTTACGTGACGCCTATACGCTGTTCCGCACGCCCGGCACCGGCTCGGCCTGGAAGCTGTACAAATACTCGCTGCTTTACCTGGCGCTGCTGTTCGCCGCACTGGTGATCGATCGCGCTGTGATGCAGCTGCTCTAGCGCTTGCTTCCGTGCAGCAGAATGCCCCTGCCGGCTAAAGCAGGGGCACTGTTGTGTCTGGATTATCCAGCACGTCGCTCAACATCCCGTCCGCGCACTACGACCGATCGAGATCTTCCTCGACGGTTTCACGGTCGCCCTCGGCCTGGCTCGGCTTGCCGCCCGGCGCCTGCGTTTGATCTCCCTGCGCGCCCGGGTTGCGCTCGCCCTCGGCCTGGCTCGGCTTGCCGGGTGCGCCTGCGCTCTGATCGTCTTCCTGGCTGTGTGTATCGTGGTGGGTCATACAACCTCCCTCCTATGTAAATCTCAGCCTAGGACCGCAAGCTTCGTGCCGCTGGGAGGCTGCGGAGGAACAAAGGAACAACAAGCCGCCTGATCGTTTGTTCGCCCAAAGGGCACCCTTGTTCATTTGTTTCTTTGTTTGCCGGGTGCCCTCTGGGCATGGCCATGGGTGAGGGCCGACGTTTCTATGAAGCTATGGACGATCCAAACGCGTGATGCCTGGCAGAAGCTACAGCAGCAAGGATGCTTGCGAGCTGAGCTGCGGTATATTGACCCGAATCATCTGATGTCCTACCAATGGATGATTGACCAGGCACGTCAGCGGATCGGACCCGCACCCGCCGGCTGCCAATCGCTGATCTGGGCCTGGTATCAGTGGCAGAATCAATCGAGGCGGAAGCCCGACCTACGCTTCAGCGCGCATTTGCCCAAGGGGACGGCCGGCGTACGGCTTGAGCTTGAAGTCGACGATGCGCAAGTGCTGCTGTCGGACTTTGAGCTGTGGCATCATGTGCTGAACTACTGGTATTTGCCCGCGTCGAAAGCAGATGACGAGGCGTTCGCGGCAGAGTTGGAGCAGCTTGGATTGCCTGAGACCAAACGAAAGCTCAATCCAGCTTACGACGAGCGTATTCGACGAAGCTGGCGGCGCATCTTTGACCTGGACTGGTCCGACGAGTACATAGCTCGCTCAAGAGCCCAAAAGTCAATCCAGGCCGTCTTTTGGGAGCTGCACATCGAGCAGGTTCAACATGTGCAGCACTTCGTCGCGAAATAAGCTGCTGCTCAAAGACAACAAAGCAAGTACCGATCCATCTCCCCTTCTCCCGCTGCGGCAGGAGAAGGGGCTGGGGGATGAGGGCCTACTCCACTGCCAGCACGAACTGCCGCACCTCGTAGCCCTTGATCAGCTCGTTCCAGCTAATCGAGGGCTTCTGGCGAATCTGAAGCCGTGGCAGGCGCAGCAGCCGCTGCAAGAAAATATCGGTTTCTTGCAGCGCGATATACGCGCCCGGGCAGCGATGATGTCCATCGCCAAAGCCCATCATCGCCGGACCAACTCGCTCGGGCAGATCGCGCTGCGGGCAGATTGCCAGTGGATGCTCGCCGACGACCGACTGATCGGCGTTGATCGCGTAGATATGCAGGTCGATCAGGCTGCCGGCAGGAATCGTAACGCTCGTGCCGCCGGTGCTTAGCTCCAAGTCAGCGGTGGCGCGGCGATACAGATGCCCAACCACTGGCTCAAGCCGCAGCAGCTCTTGCAGAATCTGCTGGCGCTCGTCCTCATCTCCGGCGAGATAGCGCTGGCGCAGTTCGGGCTGCTCCAACAGATGCCAGGTCGCAATGCTGATAAACTCACGCGTCGTGACCATGCCGGCCGCGCCGTAGGTGATGCACTCGGTCAGAATCTCGGTATCGCTGTAGCCCTGCGCCAGCAGATGCGAGATCACATCTTCGCGGGGCTGCTTGCGGCGCGCCTCGATCGCGGGCTTGACATCCAGATAAAAAAAGGCGGCGGTTTGGGCCTGGCTACGCAGCATATTCAGCAGCGCGCGCGGGCTTTTGGTGAGATCGATCTCGGTGCCTAAGAACGCGTTCAGCCGCCGATCCATTCCCGGCAGCCTGCTATTGGTCAGCCCCACGACCTCGCTGGCCACGCGCACAGCCAGCTTCATGCTCAGCTGGCTCAGGTCGGCACGCTTGCGGCGCTTCAGCTCGCGAATCATGCGATCGGCGAAAACTTCCATAAGGCGACGATAGTTCTGGCTGACGGCTCGCGGCGTGAAGAAGCGCGCCGTC